>JBGQFW010000010.1:0-69671 GCA_041497115.1 Methylomirabilia bacterium | reverse complement strand
GTAGACGATCTCCGGCCGGATCATCCGGTCGAGGAGATCGGCCAGGTACGCGTGACTGGCCTGGGGCGTCATGCCGCCGATGTGCGTGGCCTTGGAGATGTGGAAGTACACCGCCCGCGACCCGTGCACGGGATGGGTGCGAACCAGCGGATGCTCGATCGGCGTGCCGTACCGGGCCCGATCTTCCTGGCGCGTGTCGGTGCGGCCGCTGTCCAGGCTGTTGAACGTCGTCAGCGCGTCGAGGCGCCGGCGCTCGTCCTCGGGCAGGGCCAGGTAGGCCGCGCGCATGCTCGCCACGCTGGTCCCGCCGCCGGCCGACGGAATCTCCACGCCGTACAGGATGGTGGCGGCCGGCGGGCGCTCGCGGTTGGTGTGGTCGGTGTGCCACTGCTCGGCCGGCCGCTGGCCGTTGCGGTGCCAGATCAGCCCGATCAGCGGGAAGTCCGGCATGTTGTGCTGCGAGTAGTGCTGCGCCATCGGCGGGCCGAACACCGACGCGGCGGCGAGGTACTGCGCGGGCGTCAGCTGCTGGTCGCGAAACACCAGCGCCAGGTGTTCGGCGAGCGCGCGTGACAGCGCCTGCCGGGTCGGCTCGTCGATCGGCCGGCTGAGGTCGACTCCCGCGACCTCGGCGCCGAGCGCGGGATGCAGCGGCGTCAGCTGGATTCGGGACATGACCTGCCGGCGCCTCAGCGCGTCAGGCCGGGGGTTCCGGCCGGCACGGCGTAGAAGTTCATCGTGAGCGAGACGGCCGTGTAGTACCCCATCAGGACGATCAGGTCGGTGACGCGCTCGTGTCCGAGCGCCTTGACCGCGCGGTCGTAGAGCCCCTGAGAGACCAGCCGGCTGTTGGCCAGCGCCATCGCCACCTCGTAGACGACCTGCTCCCGCTCGTCCGGGAACGACGCCGGGAGCCCGGCGACGATCGCCTCCCGAGGTAGGCCGGATGCGCATGAACGGCTCCTCCTGGGCGGTTTACGAGGACGCCGTGCCTCTGATCTCGGCGATCTTGCGGTCGCGCTCGCCGGCGAACCGCTCCAGGTCGCGGCGCAGATGGTCGTTGAGCTGGTCGACCTCCTCGCGGGTCGTGGCCTGGCGCAGCGCGGCCCCGTGGAGGATCTCGCGCTCGGCCACCCGGGCCTTGTAGACTTGGCGGGCCTCGGCGATGGCGACCTTCTGCGCGTCGGTCAGCGGGCGGGCGGTAGCGTCGGGGTCCGCGTCCTTCTGGCGGAGGCGCTGCATCGCCAGCTCGTAGGCGCTCTTGGGGGCGTCGTCGTCGGCCATCGCCCGCAGTGTAGCAGGCCGGGCGGTTGACTTCGCGGCAGGCTCCTGTTAGCGTGCGCCGCGTCCGATCCGGCTCGTAGAGTCCCGTCACGCCCGATCCCGCAACGTAGCGGAGGTGCCCGATGGCGACCGGAATACGACGGCCCCACATTTCCCTCAAAGCCCTTGCCCTGGTCCTCCTTCTGCCCGCGGTCGTCGTGGCGGGCCAGGCGGCCGAGACCCCGCGCCGCGGCGGCGTGCTGCTCGCGGTGATCGGCGCCGATCCGCCCAGCCTCGACTCGCACCAGGAGAGCACCTTCGCCAACGTCGAGCTGGTGGCGCCGCTCTACAGCACGCTGCTACAGCTCGATCCCTATCACTACCCGAAGATCATTGGCGACCTGGCCACCGAGTGGAAGGTCGCGCCGGACGGGCTGACCTACACGTTCAAGCTCCACTCGGGGGTGCGCTTCCACGACGGTTCGGTGCTGACCTCCGCCGACGTGAAGGCCAGCTACGACAAGATCATCTTCCCGCCGGCCGGCGTGCGCAGCGTGCGCAAGAACGCCTACACGGCGGTCGCCGCGGTGGAGGCGCCCGATCACGCCACCGTCGTCTTCCGGCTCAAGTTCCCCTCGGCGTCGCTGCTGTCCAACCTCGCGTCGCCGTGGAACGTCATCTATCCGAAGAAGTACCTCGATCAGGACCCCAACTACTTCAAGACGCACGTGGTGGGCTCGGGGCCGTTCAAGTTCAAGAACTACACGCGGGGCTCGACGTTCGAGGGCGAGCGCAACCCCGACTACTTCGTCAAGGACCGGCCGTACCTCGACGGCTACAAGTTCTACATCAGCCCGGAGACGTCGATGCGGTCGGCGGCGATCCGCTCGGGCCGCGCCTACATCGAGTTCCGCAACCTCCCGAGCGCCGAGGTCGAGGCGATCCGCAAGCAGCTCGGCGACAAGGTCACCGTGCAGGAGACCCCGATGACCGGCCAGTGGGGCGTGGCGATCAACAACAACGTGAAGCCCTTCACCGACGTGCGCGTCCGCCGGGCGCTCACGCTGGCGCTCGACCGGCACACGATGGGCCGCGTGCTGGCGCCGCTGACCGGCCTCAAGCTCGTCGGCGGCCTGATGCGTCCGGGCTCGGAGTGGGAGATGGCCCCGGCCGAGCTGGAGAAGCTGCCCGGCTTCGGGCGCGACATCGAGAAGAGCCGGGCGGAGGCCCGGCGGCTGCTGGCCGAGGCCGGCTATCCCAACGGCTTCAAGGTCGTGCTCAAGAACCGCAACGTGAAGCTGCCGTACCAGGACTTCGCGGTGTTCCTCATCCAGGAGTGGCGGAAGATCGGCATCGAGGTCGAGCACCGGCCGCTCGAGACGGCGGCGTGGTTCAACGACGGCCAGGACACCGGCCACTTCGAGCTGATCGTCTCGCCGACCGTCGAGTTCATGGACGATCCCGACCAGTTCCTGGGGCGCTACGCCACCGGCAGCGTCCAGAACTGGGGGCGCTTCTCGGATCCGGGCGTGGACGACCTCTTCTCGCGCCAGGCGCGCAGCCTCGATCCCGTCGAGCGCAAGCGGCTGATCAACGACGTCGAGAAGATCGTCCTCGAGAAGGCGTACTACATGCCGGGCCTCTGGTGGACGCGCAACCTCGTGCAGTGGACGAAGGTGCGCAACTACGTGGCGCCGCCCAACCACTACACGAACCAGAAGCTGCAGGACGTGTGGCTGTCGGAGAACTGAGCGGCTGACGCGGGGGCGCCGATGCGCACGTACGTGGCGAAGCGGCTCCTGCTGATCGTGCCCACGCTGCTGGGCGTCGCCTCGCTCGTGTTCGTCATCATGCGCGTCATTCCGGGCGACGTGGCGCTGCTGATCCTCGGCGGCGACCAGGCCGGCGCGATCGACAAGGCGCAGCTCGACGCCCTGCACCACCAGCTCGGCCTCGACCAGCCCGTGCTCGTGCAGTTTGCGACGTGGCTGTGGGGCGTGCTGCGGCTGGACTTCGGCACCTCGCTGTGGACGGGGCGCCCGGTGATCGAGGAGCTGCTGATCCGCCTGCCGCTGAGCCTCGAGCTGGCGCTGCTGGCGACCCTGGTGTCGGTGGTGCTGGCGATCCCGTTCGGCCTGCTCGCCGCCGTCCACCGCGACGGCTGGATCGACTACGTGATTCGCGTCGTCAGCATCGGCGGCCTCGCCATCCCCTCGTTCTGGGTCGGCATCCTCGTCATCCTGTTTCTGGTCATCTACTTCGGCTGGGGACCGCCGCTCGAGTTCACGCCGCCGTGGGTGGACCCCTGGGCCAACCTGCAGCAGATGGTGTGGCCGGTGGTCACCGTCGGCTACCGCTACGCCGCCGTCACCGCCCGCATGACGCGCTCCACGCTGCTCGAGGTGATGCGCGAGGACTACATCCGCACCGCGTGGGCCAAGGGGCTGCGCGAGCGGGCGGTGGTCGTGCGGCACGCCCTGAAGAACGCGATGCTGCCGGTCGTCACGCTGATCGGCACCGAGTTCGCGTTCCTCATCGGCGGCCTCGTCGTGACCGAGACCGTGTTCACGCTCAACGGGGTGGGGCGGTTCGTGGTGGACGCGGTGGCCCACCGCGACTACCCGGTGGTGCAGGCGCTGGTGTTCCTCATCGCCCTCGGCTTCGTGCTCGTCAACCTCCTCATCGACCTCAGCTACGCGTGGTTCGATCCGCGCATCCGCTACCGCTGAGCGCATGAGCGTCAGCTACCCGCTGCTCGACACGCGCGCCGCCGCGCCGCTGGCGCCGCGGCAGACGCTCGGCGAGGAAGTGGTGAAGTTCGTGCGGACCAAGCCGCTCGGCGTGGCCGGCGCGGTGATCATCCTCGCCATGCTCTTCGTGGCCGCCTGCGCGGGGGTGCTGGCGCCCTACGATCCCTACGAGTTCGACTACGGCGCGCAGTTCGCGCGCCCGAACGCCGAGCACTGGTTCGGCACCGACGAGTTCGGCCGCGACGTGCTGAGCCGGATCATGTACGGCGCCCGCATCGCGCTGTTCGTCGGCTTCACGGCGTCGTTCGCCGGCTGCACGCTCGGCCTGCTGCTCGGCGTGACCAGCGCGTACGCCGGGGGCACGGTGGACCTGCTGCTCGAGCGGCTGATGGACATCCTGCTCGCGATTCCGCTGCTGATCCTGGCCCTGGCGGTCTCGTCGGTCCTGGGGCCGGCGCTCCACAACGTCGTGATCGCCATCGCCATCCCGATCGTGCCACGGGCGGCGCGGGTCGTGCGGGCGACCGCGCTGGCGGTGAAGGAGAACCACTACGTCGAGGCCGCCCGCTCGCTCGGCGCCTCCCGCCACCGCGTGGTGCTGCAGCACATCGTGCCCAACGTGATGGCGCCCTACATCATCATCCTGACCGCCCAGCTCAGCACCGCGATCCTGGCCGAGGCGGCGCTGAGCTACCTGGGGCTCGGCACCGCCGAGCCCACGCCGTCGTGGGGCCTCATGCTGTCGGGCTCCGCCCCCGCCTACGCCGAGAAGGCGCCGTGGATCGCCCTGTTCCCCGGCATCGCGATCAGTCTCGGCGTCTTCGGCTTCAACCTCTTCGGCGACTCCCTGCGCGACGCGCTCGACCCGAAGCTGCGGCGGACGTAGACGCGCGGCGCCGGGCCGCCGGGCCGACGTGACATCGGCGCGCCGCGGGCCTATAGTCCCGCGTACCGAATGCGGCACGGGGTTCCGGCATGAGAACGGGCATCCGCGGGCGGGTCGCCGTCGTGGGCGTCGGCGAGACGCCGTACTACAAGCACGGCCGCGCCCCCGACCCCGAGGTGAAGCTGGCGCTGCGGGCGATCCTCGCCGCCTGCGCGGACGCCGGCCTCGACCCCCGCCGGATCGACGGGTTCGCGTCCTACAGCAACGACCGCAACGACCCCTCGCGGCTGGCCGCCGCGCTCGGGCTGCCCGAGCTGCGCTTCTCCAACATGCAGTGGGGCGGCGGCGGGGGCGGGGGCTCGGCGGCGGTCGCCAACGCGGCGGCGGCGATCGCCGCCGGCCACGCCGAGTGCGTCGTCGTGTTCCGCGCGCTCGCGCAGGGGCAGTTCCAGCGGTTCGGCGCCGCGCCGCCGGCGGCGACGGCGGCCGGCGAGGCGGCGCTGACCTTCCCGTACGGCCTCATCTCGCCGGCGCAGCGGTTCGCCATGCGGGTCATGCGCTTCCTGCACGAGCACAACATCGGCCCCGAGGCCCAGCGCGCCATCGCGCTCGCCTCCTATCACCACGCCCAGGCCAACCCGCGCGCGGTCATGCACGGCCGGCCGCTCACCGCCGAGGCGTACGACGCCGCGCGCTGGATCGTCGAGCCGTTCCGCCTCTTCGACTGCTGCATGGAGAACGACGGCGCCGCCGCGCTGATCCTCGTCGCCGCCGAGCGCGCGCGTGACCTGCGGCAGCGGCCGGCCTACCTGCTCGGCGCGGCCCAGGGGTCGGAGTACCGCAACGGCGCCCGCGGTCACAACGCGCCCACCTACGCCTCGGCCAGCTTCATCACGGTCGCGCCGCGCCTGTACGCGATGGCCGGCCTCGGCCCCAAGGACGTGAGCGTCGTGCAGAGCTACGAGAACTTCACCGGCGGCGTGCTCATGAGCCTGGTCGAGCACGAGTTCTTCGCCGCCGAGGAGGCCAACGAGTTCCTCACGCTGGACAACCTCAGCGCGCCCGGCGGGCGGCTGCCGCTCAACACCAGCGGCGGCAATCTCGCCGAGTGCTACATGCACGGGCTCGAGCTGCAGATCGAGGCGGTGCGCCAGCTGCGCGGGCAGTCGCCCAACCCGGTGCCGGGAGCGCGCGTCGCGATGGTGATCTCGGGGCCGATGGTCACGCCGGTGTCCAGCATGCTGCTCGGCACCGAGGAGACGCTGTGAGCGGGCCCGCCACCTACCTGCCGGCCGGCCTGCCGCGTCCGGTGCCCGAGGCGGACGGGCTCGACGCCCCGTACTGGGAGGGCACGCGGCGGGGCGAGCTGCGCGTGCAGCGCTGCCGCGGCTGCCGCGGGTGGCAGTGGGGCCCGGAGTGGATCTGCCACCGGTGCCTGGGGTTCGACCTGGAGTGGGCGGTCGTCGAGCCGCGCGGGGTCGTCTACAGCTGGGAGCGCGCGTGGCATCCCGTGCATCCCGCGCTGCGGGATCACGGCCCCTACGTCGTGGTCCTCGTCGAGCTGGCGCACGCCGGCGGCGTGCGGATGATCGGCAACCTGCTCGGCGACCCGACGCAGCCCGTCACGATCGGCGCCCCGGTGGCGGCCGTGTTCGAGCCGCACGACGACGCGCCGCCCCCGTTCACGCTGGTGCACTGGAGGAGGACGGCATGAGCACGCGCGAGCTGACGATCAACGAGGCCAACGTCTGGCGGCTCACGACGCCCGGTCACGCGCGCTGGCCGCGCACCGCCCGCCCGGACGATCCCCGCAAGTACTTCATCGTCTCGGCCGACGCCCACGCCAACGAGCCGGCCGACCTCTGGGCCACGCGCATCGACGCGAAGTACCGCGACCGCGTGCCGAAGGTCATCGTCGACGCCGCCGGCGTGAAGTGGCGCGTCTCCGAGGGGCATCGGCCCGACCGGCTGCGCACCGACGACCTCGAGGGCGAGGACCGCCTGCGCCAGCTTTCCGGCGCCGACCCCGAGCAGCGGCTGCGCGACATGGACCGCGACGGCATCGACGCCGAGGTGATCTTCCCCAACAAGGGGCTGTCCATGTGGGCCACGCCCGACCCCGCGCTGGCGATGGCCCAGTGCCGCGTCTACAACGAGTGGGCGTGGGAGACGTTCGCCCGCTACAACCACCGCATGTCGCCGGCGGCGGCGATCGCCACCGCCGACCTGGCGGGCTCCATCGCCGAGGTGCAGCGCGTGGCGACGCTCGGCTTCCGCGCGCTGACCCTGCCGTGCAAGCCGGTGTGGGGCGCCCACGACGTGGACCATCCCAACTACAACCTGCCGGTCTTCGACCCGCTGTGGGCGGCGATCCAGGACGCCGGCCTGCCGATCACCTTCCACGTCTCGACGGGACGCGACCCGCGGGCCGCGCGCGGCAACGGCGGCGCCGTCATCAACTACGTGTCTCACTCGCTCTCACCGACCATCGAGCCCGTCGCGAACCTGTGCGCCTCCGGCGTGCTCGCGCGCTTTCCCCGGCTGCGCTTCGGGACGATCGAGGCCGGCATCGGCTGGGTGGCGTGGCTGCTCGACGCGATGGACGAGGCCTATCGCAAGCATCACTTCTGGGTGCGCCCCAAGCTCGCGCGGCTGCCCAGCGAGTACTTTCGCGAGCACGGCTTCGCGTCCTTCCAGGAGGATCCGGCCGGCCTTGCTCTCGCCGAGCCCATGAACCTCACGGACAACTTCATGTGGGGCAATGATTATCCCCATCACGAGGGGACGTGGCCGCACTCCGCCGAGGCGATCGAGCGCACGATGGGCGGCCTGACCGACGGCGCGCGCGCAAAAGTCCTCGGCCTCAACGCCGCGCGCGTCTTCGGCTTCGAGGTGACGCGGTGATCGTCCGGGCGGTCGCCGGCCACCGGGCGGCCAATCGCGTCGTGGACATCCTCGAGGTGGTGGCGGCCAGCCGCGAGGGGCTCGCGCTGCGCGAGGTGAGCGCGCAGCTCGAGGCGCCCAAGAGCAGCCTGCTGCCGCTCCTGCGCGCGCTGACCGCCCGTCGGTACCTCCACCAGGGGCGCGCCGGCGAGTACCGGCTCGGCCCGCGCGCCCTCGACCTGGGCAGCGCCTCGCCGGCCCAGCGCGACCTCGCCGCGGTGGCGCGCCCGGCGCTCGCCGAGCTGATGCGCCGCACGGGCGAGACGGTGTTTCTCGCCACGCTGGGCGCCGACGGCGTGTCGGTGGTCTACGTGGACAAGGTCGAGAGCGTGCAGATCATCCGCTACGCGGCGGGCGTCGGCGACCGCCGGCCGCTGCACGCGACGTCGAGCGGCAAGGCCATCCTGGCGTTCCTGCCGGCGGAGCAGCGCGAGGAGATCCTGAAAGCGCTGCCGCTGGCGCGCCACACCGAGCGGACGATGACGAGCCTGCCGGCCCTGCGCGCCGCCCTCGAGGAGATCCAGCGGACCGGCGTGAGCGTGAGCCTCGACGAGATGGTGCGCGGGGCGGCGGGAGTGGCGGCGCCGATCTTCGACCAGCACGGCCGGGTGGCGGGCGCCTGCACGATCGCCGGCCCCACCGACCGCGTGCGTCCGCACGCGCGCCGGCTGGCCGTCGAGGCCAGGCGGACCGCGCGCGCGATCTCGTCGCGCCTGGGCCATCGCAATGGGAGGAGCGCATGAACGTCGGGATCGCGCTGAATATGCTGACGAAGGACGGCCGCACCGACGCCTCGGTGTTCGCCGAGCACCTGGCCCTTGGCGACCTCGCCGAGCCGCTCGGGTTCGACTCGCTGTTCGCCCTCGAGCACCACTTCACCGGCTACGCGATGTCGCCCTCGCCCACCCAGCTGCTGAGCTACTTCGCCGGGCGCACGCAGCGCATCGCGCTCGGCACCGCCGTCATCGTGCTGCCCTGGCACGACCCGGTGCGGGTCGCCGAGGAGATCGCGCTCCTCGACGTGCTCTCCAACGGCCGCTGCCTGTTCGGCTTCGGCCGCGGCGCCGCCAGCGTGGAGTACGCGGGGTTCCGCATCCCCATGGAGGAGGCGCGCCCGCGCTTCGCCGAGGCGGCGCGGATCGTCGTCAAGGCGCTGACCCACGAGGTCTTCGACTGGGACGGAGAGTTCTTCAAGATCCCGCCGACGTCCATCCGGCCGCGCCCCGTCTCGCACCCCGAGCGGCGGTTCTACGCCTCGTCGGTCAGCCCGGAGTCGGCCGAGATCATGGCCAAGCTCGGCTTCGGCGTGCTCGTGATCATGCAGAACGAGTGGCCGAAGGCCGCCGAGGACATCCGGCGCTACCGCGAGATCGCGGCCGGCGTGGGCCACACGCCGCAGCCGCCGATCATCCTCACCAACGTCTCGGTGGCCGAGCGCCGCGAGGAGGCGCACGAGCGCGCGGTGCAGTACCTGGCGCGCAAGTTCGACTCGATCGACAAGCACTACAAGTTCTCCGACGGCCACCTCGCCTCGGTGAAGGGCTACGAGTTCTACGGCGGCATGGCCAAGACCTATTCCAAGATGCAGGACGAGGGCTACCGGCGGAAGGCGACCGAGTTCTACGTCAAGATCCAGGTCGTCGGCACCCCCGACGACTGCATCCAGCAGATCGCCGAGCTGCAGCGGCTGACCGGCCTCGATCACCTGGTCACCGAGTTCGGCTACGGCGGGATGCCGCACGAGGAGGCGCAGCTCAACATGCGCCTCTTCGCCGAGCGGGTCATGCCCGTCCTCCAGCGCGACGCGACGTTCAATTCACGGGGGGGCCCCGACATGGCCCCCCCACCCCCGGACGCTCGGACCACCCCGGGGGACCCGGGGCGCTCCTCGATCTTCGCGCCGGCCTGAGCCGCCGCCATGCCGGGACCGCTGCACGGGGTGCGCGTCATCGACTGCACGACGGTCGTGCTGGGGCCGTGGGCCGGCCAGCAGCTCGGCGATCTCGGCGCCGACGTCGTGAAGGTCGAGCCGCCCGACGGCGACACCACGCGCCAGCTCGGCCCCATGCGCAACCCCGACATGGGCGCCTTCTTCCTGGCGGTGAACCGCAACAAGCGCTCGCTCGTGCTCGACCTCAAGCAGGAGTCGGCCCGTCGCGTGCTGCTGCGGCTGGCGGCGGGCGCCGACGTGCTGCTGCACAACTATCGGCCGCGGGCGGCGCGCCGGCTCGGCCTCTCCTACGACATGTTCCGCGCGGTCAACCCGGGGCTGGTCTACGTCGGCACCTACGGCTTCCGCGCCGCCGGCCCCTACGGCGACAAGCCGGCCTACGACGACGTCATCCAGGCGGCCTCCGGGCTGGCGTCGCTGCAGAGCGCGGTCGTCGGCGAGCCGCGCTACATGCCGACCATCGTCGCCGACAAGACCAGCTCGATGACGCTGCTGGCGGCGGTGCTCGCCGCGCTCTTCCACAAGGCGCGCACCGGCGAGGGGCAGGAGGTCGAGGTGCCGATGTTCGAGAGCCTCGCCGCCTGGGTCATGGTCGAGCACCTCTACGGCGAGACGTTCGTGCCGCCGGTGGAGACGGTCGGCTACAAGCGCGTGCTCAACCGCTACCGGCGGCCGTTCAAGACCCTCGACGGCCACCTGGCGATCCTGCCCTACACCGACCAGAACTGGCGCGACTTCTTCACCCTCGCGGGCCGCCCCGACCTGCTGGCCGACCCGCGCTTCAAGACGCTCGGCTCGCGGCTGCGCCACATCGAGCCGCTCTACGAGGCGCTGGCGGCGATCGCGCTGACGCGGACGAGTGCTCAGTGGCTCGCCGAGCTGGACCGCCACAACATCCCGGCCATGGTCGTGAACTCGCTGGAGACGCTGCTGCGCGACCCGCACCTGGAGGCCACCGGCTTCTGGCAGATCGTCGAGCACCCCAGCGAGGGCACCCTGCGGCTGCCCGGCATCCCCGCCGCCTACTCGCGGACGCCCGCCGACATCCGCCGGCTGCCCCCGCGGCTGGGCGAGCACAGCCTCGAGATCCTGCGCGAGGCGGGACTCGACGCCGCCGAGATCGACGGTCTGCTGTCCACCGGAGCCGCGCGCTCCGAGCTGCCGAAGGGAGCGACCCCATGATCACGAAGTTCGCGACCGTCTATCCCGGCCACGTCGACCTGCCCGACATGGGCCAGCAGGCCACGCCGGCCAACGAGCGGCGGTACTCCAACGAGCGCCTCGCCTCGGTGTTCGCCAAGACCGAGGCGGTCGCCCGCGCCATGGACGAGCTGGGCTACTACGCGATCTGGCTGGCCGAGCACCACTTCCAGCACGAGGGTTACGAGTGCCTGCCGAACATCCTCATGACGGCCGTGCACCTGGCCCACGTGACGAAGCGGATCCGGATCGGCTGCGGCTTCAACATCGCGCCCATGTGGCATCCGCTGCGGCTAGCCGAGGACTACGCCACCGCCGACATCCTCACCGGCGGGCGCGTGATCTTCGGCGTGGGGCGCGGCTACCACAGCCGCGAGGTCGAGACGTTCGGGGCGCCGATCCTCGATGCCGAGGCCAACCGCGAGCTGTTCGAGGAGCAGGTCGAGATCATCTTCAAGGCGTTCGAGCAGGAGTCGTTCGCGCACCACGGCAAGCACTACACGCTGCCGCCGGCGGTGCCCTACCGCGGCTACGAGCTGCGCGAGCTGACACTGGTGCCCCGGCCGCTGCGCCGCCCGGTCGAGTGCTGGCAGCCGATCGTCAGCGCGAGCGCGCGCGGGCTGGACTTCATGGTGCGCCACGGGATCCGCGGCATCATCGGCGGCGGCGCCGCCACGATGGCGGAGGGGCCGATCCACGGCTACCGCGAGGCCGCCGCGCGCGCGGGCCGCCCGCTGGCGCTCGGCGAGAACCTCTGCCTCGGCATCTTCTTCCACCTCGCCGAGACGCGCGAGAAGGCGGTGCGCGAGATCACGCCGTTCTACGAGGAGCACGTGAAGATGTTCGCGCCGCTCGGCTTCGTGCCCGGCATCACGCCCGCCCAGGTCGAGGCGGCGGGCCGGCGCGGCGGCTGGGGCGCCGCCGGCGTGCCGAGCGTCGAGCACTACATGAAGACGGGCGCCTGGTTCGCCGGGCCGCCCGAGGAGCTGGTCGCCCACCTGCGCGACCTGCAAGCGCGCTTCCCCGGCCTCGAGCACGTGAACATGAGCATCAGCATGGGCACGCCCCAGGCGGTCATGCTCGAGCAGCTCCGCTGGTTCGCCGCGGAGGTCATGCCGAAGTTCCGCTGAGCCGCCGCGCGCCCACCTTGACGCGCCCGGCGCCCGCACCTACGCTCGCGGCGTGACGTGCCCACGCTGTCACGAGGAGAATCCGGCGGCGGCCCGGTTCTGCATGGCGTGCGGCTTTGCCCTCGGCGCCGTCCCCGCGCCGGTCACCACCCCCCGCCACCTCGCCGAGAAGATCCTGGGCTCGCGGGCGGCCGTCGAGGGCGAGCGCAAGCAGGTCACCGTGATGTTCGCCGACATGAAGGGCTCGCTGGAGGCGATCGCCGCCCGCGACCCCGAGGACGCGCGCACGGTCCTCGACCCCGTCCTCGCCCGGATGATCGAGGCGGTGCATCGCTACGAGGGCACCGTCAACCAGGTGATGGGCGACGGCATCATGGCGCTGTTCGGCGCGCCCGTCGCGCACGAGGACCACGCCGTGCGCGCCTGCTACGCCGCGCTGCGGATGCAGGCGGCGCTCGCCGCGCTCGCCGTCGAGCTGCGCCGCACGCACGCCGTCGAGCCGCGCATCCGCGTCGGGCTCAACTCGGGCGAGGTGGTGGTGCGCGCCATCGGCAACGACCTCTCGCTCGACTACAGCGCGATCGGCCTCACGACGCACCTGGCCGCCCGCATGGAGGGGCTCGCGGCGCCGGGGACGATCGTCGCGACCGCCGACACGGCGCGGCTGGCCGAGGGGTGGGTGCAGATGCGCGCGCTCGGGCCGGTGGCGGTCAAGGGGCTCGCCCGGCCGGTGGCCGTCTGGGAGGTCACCGGCCGCGGCCCCGTGCGCACGCGCCTGGCGCTGGCCGCCGCCCGCGGGCTGAGCCGCTTCGTCGGCCGCGAGCGCGAGCAGGCCGCGCTGGCCCGGGCGCGCGACGAGGTGGCGGCGGGCTGCGGCCAGGTCGTCGCGCTGGTGGGCGAGCCCGGGGTGGGCAAGTCACGGCTGGCCTGGGAGTTCGCGCAGGCCGCGCGGGCGGCCGGCTGGCTCGTGCTGGAGGCCACCGCCTCGACGTGGACGCGCGGCACGCCCTACGCGCCGGTCGTCGAGCTCATCCGCGCCTACCTCGGGGTCGAAGATTCCGATCCGCCGGCGGTGGTCGGCGACAAGGTGATCTTCGGCCTGCCGGCGGATCACCCGGCCGCGCTCATCGCGCCGCTGCTGGCGCTGCTCGACGCGCCGCTGGCTCCGGCCGACGACGCCGGGTGGCCCGAGCTCGACGGCGACGCGCGCCGCCGCCGCACGATCCGCGCGGTGCGCCACCTGCTCGTCGCCCGCCCCGACCGGCAGCCCGCCTGCCTGCTGATCGAGGACCTGCAAGACGTGGACGCCGACACGCTCGCCGTGCTCGACGGCCTCGTCATCGGCGCGACGGCGGCGCCGGTGCTCGTCCTCGTCACCTATCGGCCGGAGCACCAGCACGCGTGGCCGGCGGCGGCGCGCGTCGGCGAGCTGCGCGTGGACCCGCTGGCGCCGGCCGACGCGCACGCGCTCGTCACCGACCTCGTCGGCGACGCGGCGAGCGCGGGGCCGCTCTCCCCGCTGCTGCTCGAGCGCACCGAGGGCAACCCGTTCTTCATCGAGGAGAGCGTGCGCCACCTGGTGGAGTCCGGCGTCCTCACCGGGCCGCCGGGCGCCTATCGCATGGCGCGCCCGCCGGCGGCGACCCATCTGCCGGAGACGGTCCGCTCGGTGCTCGCCGCGCGCATCGACCGGCTGGAGCCCGGCGACAAGCACGTGCTGGAGGCCGCCTCCGCGGTCGGCCGCGACGTGCCGCGGCGGCTGCTGGAGGCGATCGGGGTCGCGCCGCCCGCCGCGGTCGGGCCGGTGCTGGCCCGGCTGCAGGACGCGGAGTTCCTCACCGAGACGCGGCCGCCACCCGAGGCCCAGTACACTTTCCGCCACGCGCTGACGCTGGAAGTCGCCTACGCCGGCCTCGTGCGCGAGCGCCGCCGCGCGCTCGACGCCGCGATCGTGACGGCGCTCGAGGCGCGGCCCGATCGCTCCGTCGAGCACGTCACGCGGCTGGCGCATCACGCCTGGCGCGGCGAGCTGTGGGACAAGGCGTGCCGCTACGGCCGCGAGGCGGGCCGGCAGGCCCTCGCGCGCTCGGCGCATCGCGCCGCCGCCGCGGCCTTCGAGCAGGCGCTGGAGGCGCTGGCCGCGCTGCCCGAGACGCGCGAGCGGCTCGAGGCCGGCGTGGACCTGCGGCTGGACCTGCGCAGCGCGCTCGGGCCGCTGGCCGAGTACCGGCGGATGCTCGCGTGTCTCATCGATGCCGAGGCGCTCGCCGCGCGCCTGGGTGATCCGCGCCGCCAGGGGCTCGTCGCCGCGTTCCTGCTCAACTACCACACGCTGCGCGGCGACCTCGGGCGCGCGGCGGAGTACGGCGCGCGGGCCACCGCGCTGGGCGAGGCCGCCGGCGACCGCGGGCTGCGCGTGCTGGCCGACGCGGTCTTCGCGCTCGTGCACTGGGCGCGCGGCGACTTCCGGCGGGCGGTGGAGCGGGCCGGCGTGACGCTGGAGCGGCTGGCCGGCGTGGACGAGCGCGAGCGGTTCGGCATCATGCACCTGCCCGGTGTCTACACGCGCACGGTGATGGTGTGGTCGCTCGCCGAGCTCGGCGAGTTCGCCGCCGCCGAGGGGTTGGCCGCCGAGGCGCAGGCGCTCGCCGCCCGGCACAATCACGCGCCCAGCCGCATCTTCGCCGCGCTGGGCGGGGGCACGCTGGCCCTGCGCCGCGGCGCGCCCGAGACGGCCGTCGCCGTGCTCGAGGAAGCCCGCGCGCTGAGCGAGACGGCCGAGCTGCCGGCGCTCTTCCTCGAGCTGGCCGGCACGCTGGCCTCGGCGTACTGCGAGGCCGGCCGCGCCGCCGACGCGATCGCGCTGCTGGAGGAGGCGATCGGGCGGGCGATCGCGCTGCGCCATCGCATCGGCCACCTGCTGCGCGGCGGCGGGCTCGGCGAGGCCTACCTGGCGGCCGGGCGCGCCGAGGAGGCGCTGCCGCTGGCGCAGATCCACGTGGAGATCACGCGCACGACGGGGGCGCGGGGCGTCCACGCGTGGGCGCTGCGGCTGGCGGGCGAGGTGGCGCTCGCCCAGGACCCGCCCGACGTGGCCGCCGCCGCGCGCGCGCTGGAGGGCGCGCTGGCGCTCGCCCGCGAGCTCGGCATGCTGCCGTTGCAGGGGCGCGCGCTGCTGGTGCTGGCGCGCGCGCGCCACGCCGGCGGCGACGCCGGGGGCGCGCGTGAGGCGCTCGCCGGGGCCGAGGCGCTCTTCCGCCGGCTCGACCAGCCGCGCTGGCTCGAGCGCGCCGCCGCCGTCCGCCGCACGCTCGTCGCCTGACGCCGCGCGCCGCCCCGCGGTTGCCGAGGCCGCGCCCCGGTGCTACGGTCGGCGCGGCCGATGACCGGCGCACGCGCCCCGCGAGGAGGGGAACCATGGGTGTTGGAGGACGGGCCGACCAGGGACTCTGGATCAAGACCCGCGAGGTGTACTGGGATCCGCTGAACCGCAATCTGCTGCGGGTCAGCGAGGTCGGCGTCATCACGCTGTTCGGCACCGCCACCGTCCCCGCCAGCGCCGCGTATCGCCTCAAGGGGCTGAAGATCGGCATGCAGTTCCGGGCGGGCCACCAGGTCGGCCCCGACGGGCAGCACAACGGCCAGATCGAGTTCGCGGCCGCCCCCAAGGACGCCAACTACACGCAGGCCGGCTGGGTCTGGACGGCGCTCGCGCAGAGCACCGGCGCCAACAGCGTCACGCAGAGGCTGGGCGAGGTGTTCGGCTCGCCGCCGGGGAGCACGTGGCGCGGCTACCAGATCACGCCGCAGATGTTCGCGCCGTACCCGGCGCCGGCGCCGGGGCAGGAGGCCGACGAGCGGCTCTACTTCAAGATCATCATCCGCAACTTCCAGCCGAACGTGCACCAGGGCCAGTACCAGGTCAACGACGTGCACGTCGCGCCGACGGTGTGCATCCTCGCCGACCTCGACTTCGCCAGCCACTACGTGCTCGGCGTCGCCGCCTTCACGGTCGGCTTCGGGGCGGGGGCCCTGCAGTTCGACTCCGAGGTGATCGCCCACGACGTTCCGGCGGGCACCGTCAACGTGCCGCTGCCCCCGGTTCCCAAGGCCCCGGCGCTCGGCGCGCGCGGCCGGCCGCCCAAGCCGCCGCGGGTGGTGCCGGTGCCGCGGCGGCCCAAGCCCCGGCCGCGTCCGGGCCCGGATCCCGCCCCGCTGCGCCGGCGCCGGCGCTCCGCGGCGAAGCGCCGGAAGCGCTAGTAGTCCGAGCGCCCGTCGCTGGTGATGACCGCGTAGGGCGGCGGCACCGACCAGAGGCCGTTGCCCGGCTCGGTGGACAGTCGCACGGTGCCGCCGCTCGCGTCGCGCGTCCGCGCGCGGTAGTAGATCCGCGAGGGGACGCCGCCCGCCTGCAGCGCCGCCCACTCGGTGGCGTTGGGACTCCAGGTGCCGTAGCAGGTCGGCGCGCCGCCGGTCGGCAGGCGATTGACCCGCGTCCACGGGCTCGTCGCGGTCACCGTCGCGAACGTCGGGTCGGTGGTGGCCTCCACGTGGAACTCGTCGTTGCATGGCGCGGGGCTCAGCATCGTGCTCTGCCCGTTCGGGCCGTCCAGCCGGTACCGCGGCCCCGTCCAGACGTGGAAGACGGGGGCGGGGCCGCCCGCGCGCAGGAAGTCACGATCGACGATGGGATCGTCGTCGGCGGGGTCGCCGTCGTCGACGTCCACCACGGCGTCGGCGCCCGGATTGGCGGCGGGGCAGGTCAGGATCGTGTCGTTGGACGGGTCGGCGTCCAGGCACTGCCACGGCACCAGGAAGATCCCCGCGCGCGCGAATCCCGCCGTCACCTTGTTCGTCGTGTGGGCGCCGTTGTGCGCGAACGCCGGCGGCCCGCCGGGCAGCCCCGCCGTCGCCCACTGCTCGACCATCTTGAGCAGCAGCTCGACGAGGCGCCGGTACATCCCGAGATCGGTCGAGTCGGGCACGAACGCGTCGAAGAACCCCGAGTGCATCAGCGCGCGCTGGAAGCGCACGCCGAACTGCGGCACCCCGGAGGGGCGGCACTTGCTTCGCATGCCGACCCGCACCTCCCACAGGGCGGCGCCGGCAATCTGCCCGTCGGCGTAGGCGTTCACGCCGCCGACCATCGGATCTCGGTGCTCGGGAAAATGATCGCCGGTCGTCGCCCCCACCGTGACCTCGAGCTTGCGTGGGAACCAGTCCCGCTCGCTGTGTTTGGGTGAGCAGTAGAGACTCGCGTTCGTGCCGCCGACGTTCTTGGCGACCCAGCCGCCGATGCAGTTCGTGGATTCCAGGTGCGCGCCCCAGAAGTCGGCCAGGTCGTGGAACAGCCCCCAGCCCTGCGGGAGATCGCAGTCCGGCGGTCCGCCCGGCGCGCACCAGTCCCAGGGTCGTCCCTCGACGAGCCGCGAGTTGGCGCTGTGGCCGATCTCGTGGGCGACCATCGTGTTGTCGTGGGCGAAGTTCAGCAGCTCGTCGGGGGCGTCCGGGCACGCGGCACTCCAGTAGCCGGAGCAGGCGCCGAAGGTCATGGTCTGGTCGGCGTTGCAGCCGAACGGCGAATACTCGACGGTCGGCGCCCACAGGCCGTCGGGATACGGCTCGAACGTTCCGGCGCCCCGGATCGTGTCCCGGTGGCGCATGAGCGTGGCGAACAGGCTCACCTGCTGGAACGCCGGGTTCGGCGCGTGGCCTCCGGGGACGGGCTCGGCGCACAGCGTGCCGGCGAGTGCGTTGATCGGGGGCTGGTCGAAATTCGCGAACGAGGTAGTGCTGCCGTTGCCGCCGGCGAGGATCGTCACCTCCGACGCGTTGTAGCCGTCCCCGCGGTAGTTCAATCGCACGGACGCGTTCGCGTTGACCAGCATGAACTCGCCGCTCGCCGTCGGCGCGTCGACCTGGAACTGCACGAGCGGCGCGCCCGGCTGGCCGGCGTCGCGGTTGAACGTCCGCCCCTGCGCCCCGGCCGCCTTGGTCAGCGGCTCGAGGGCGAGCAGCTTGCCGTCGCCGGCGTCCGCCCAGAGCAGGAAGCGGGCGGGCCGGCCCCGCCAGGTCGCCTCCTGCTGCATCCGGTAGGCGTAGCGGAGCAGGGGGCGGCCCCCGGCGTCCGTCCCGAACGGCAGCAGCACCAGGGTCGGCCCCTTCGCCGGGCGCGGCACGCTCGCGCGCTCGATGCCTCGGACGGCGAGGAGCGAGCGGTGGGCCGCCGTCACCACCGCGCCGGGATCGAGCGACGCGGCGTTGGCGATCAGGTAGTCGCCGAGCAGCGCGCCCTGCACGGAGCGGACGCTCTCGCCCTCCCAGGCGGTCGCCATCAGCAGCGCGTGCTCGATCAGCACGCAGCGGGCCGGCTCGCAGTGGACCTGCTGGAACGGGAAGACGATCTCGCGCCGCTCGATCCCCGCCCGGTACTGGGCGAACGTCATGCCCTCACCCAGCAGCAGCGCGCGATCGACGTCGGCGTCGGGCTCGCGGGCGCCCAGGAAGACGTCGAGCATCTCCTGCGTCTCCGGGCGGAGGAGCCGCGGGTCCGCCGCGTACTCGAGCGCGACCGCGCGCGCGAGCGGGGCGAACTCGGGCCGGGGCAGCGCGACGCCGTCGGGAGGCGGCCGCCGCAGCGCGCCCACGCCGCGCGTGAAGCCGATCGCGCGCAGGATCGGCGCGATCACCTCGTCGCGGACCCGCTCGGAGGTCGGCGTCTTGCCGGCGGTCGGCGTGAGCACGACCAGGATCGGATCACCCTCGTGGGCGGGGAGCCAGCCGCGCATGCCGGCGGGCAGCGCCGGCGCCTTGGCCGCGTGGGTCAGGAGCCGGCGGGGCGAGGCCGGCGCGGGCGCCTGGATGCGGGGCGGCTCGTCCTCGGCCCCTGCGAGGCGGGCCGGTGACACGATCGGCGAGGTCGCGCACGCCGCGCCGGCGAGCAGGGCGACCACCACGGGGACCGAGCGGGCGAGCGGTCGCAGGCCGCCCATGGCCCCTCGCCGGTCAGCGCGCGCGGGCGGCCACGATGGCCTGGGCGATGAGGCGGCCGCCCTCGTAGCACTTCTCGGGCGGCTCGTAGCTGAACGCCAGGCGGATGTGCTCCTCGCCGCCGCCGTTGGCGTAGAACGCGGCGCCCGGCGTGTACTGCACGCGCTTGTCCACCGCGAGGGCGGACAGCCGCTTCGTGTCGGTGCCCCCGGGCAGCCGGATCCAGAGGAAGAAGCCGCCCTCGGGCCGGCTGATCTCCGCGTCGGTGTCCTTGAGCACCTCGTCCAGCCCGCGCAGCATCGCGTCGCGCTTGGCGCGGTAGACGTCGATGAGACGGGCGACGTGTGCCGGCATCTCCGAGCGCAGGTAGTACGTGGCCACCCGCGACATGAACGGGTTCACGCCGCCGCCGAAGAGGAACCCCTGGAACGCCCCGATCATGGACGTGGGCGCGCACAGCCACCCCAGCCGCACGCCGGCGCCGAGGATCTTCGAGAGCGTGCCCGCCCGGATCACGCGGCCCTGGGTGTCGAGCGTGTACAGCGGCGGCAGCGTCTGCCCCTCGAAGCGCAGCTCGCCGTAGGCGTCGTCCTCGAGGATGAGGGTCTCGTACTCGTTGGCCAGCGCCACCAGCTCTTGCCGGCGCCGCAGCGACTGGCTGGGCCCGGCCGGGTTCTGGAAGTTCACGATCGTGTAGATGAGCTTGCAGCGGCGCCCCTGGCGGCGCAGCCCCTCCAGCCGCTCGCGCACGGCGTCGGTGACGATGCCCTCGGCGTCCACCGGCACGTCGAGGATCTGCGGGCCGTGCCGGCGGATCGTGTTGAGCGAGCCCGAGAACGTCGGCGCCTCGGCGATCACCGCGTCGCCCGGATCGATGAAGGCCCCGAAGGCCAGCGCCAGCGCCTGGCCGGAGCCGTTGGCGACGATGATGTTGTCCGGCTCGACCTTCATCTTCTCGAACAGCGCGTACTTGTAGCAGACGAGCTCGCGCAGCCCGCGGTAGCCCTGGGGCTCGCCGTAGGTCATCGCGGCGGCGCCCTCGTCCTTCATCATGTCGGCGGTGGCCTCGATCATCCCCTCGTAGGGGAACGAGGCCGGATCGGGATAGCCGCCGCCGAACTCGTAGAGGGCGGACATGGACGGGCGCGGCGTGGCCACGGGCACGCCCCAGCCGATGCGGGCCCGGCTGGAGAGCAGCGATTCGAAGGCGTCGGCGCTCGAGGGTGTCATGCCGGATAGCATACCCTACCGGAAGACGGCGACGACGTCCCGGGCGAACCACTCCATCTGCTCGAGCATCTCGCTCACGCTCTCGTGCGGGAACTGGATGGCGCACACGTGGTCCACGCCGGCGTCGGCCAGGCGGGCGAGCTGCTCGAGGACGCGGGCGGGGCTGCCGATGAGGTTGTTGGCCTCGGCCAGGGCCGGATCGCGCCCGGTGTGAGCGAGCGACACGCGGTGGCGGCCCATGCCGGTCGCACGGTAGCGGGCAGAGGCCTCGGCGTCGGTGCGGCCGAGCACGAGCGTGAACTGCACGGCGGCCTCGATGCTCGCCGGATCGCGGCCGGCCTCGGCGGTGAGGCGGCGCAGCAGCGCGGTGCGCGCCCGGACCTCGTCGAAGGGGCGCCAGCCGGGCAGCCAGCCCTGGCCCAGCCGCGCCGCCCGCGCCACCGCCGCCTCGTTGTGGCCGCCGACGTACACCGGCAGCGGCTGCTGCACCGGCTTGGGATAGCACTCGAGCTTCTCGAACGCGACGTGGGCGCCGGCATAGCTCGCCTCGCGCTCGGTGAAGAGGAGGCGGAGGGCCGCCAGCGACTCGTCGAAGATGTCGCCGCGCCGGGCGGCGGCGCGCCGCGGCCACTGCGCCTCGAACTCCCGGCGGTAGGCGCCGAGGCCGACGCCGAGGATCACGCGGCCGTTCGTGAGCCGGTCGAGGGTGGCGACCTGCTTGGCGAGCAGGACCGGATCGCGCAGCGGCAGCACGATGAGCGCGGTGCCCAGCCGCACCCGCGTCGTGTGCGCGCCCACGGTGGCCAGCGTCACGAGGACCTCGTAGAAGTTCGGCGGCTCGGCCCACGTCCGGCGCACGTAGGGCGCCGCGGTGACGTGGTCGTTGCCCCACACGGCGTCGTAGCCGAGCCGCTCGGCCGCCTGGGCCAGCCGCACGAAGTCGGCGGGCGCCGCGAACGGGACCGGGTTCACGAGCCCCTCGGTGCACGTGGGCAGCTGCACGCTGAAGCGCATGCGCGTCAGCCCGTCCCGCCGCGCGCGACGGCCACCGCGCGCGCGGTCTCCTCGGGCGTGGCGAGCCCGCCCAGCACGATCTCGTCGAGGCCGGCGGCGCGGTAGGCGTCGAGCCGCTCGCGCACCCGGGCGGGCGGGCCGGCGGCGGTGTGGCGCCGCACCACGTCGTCGCCGACGAGCGCCTCGGCCGCCGCCCAGTCCTCGCGCGCGACCGCCCGCCGCAGCGCGTCCTGGTCGAGCGCGCCGCCGGCCAGCGCGAGATTCTCCGCGTGGTGAGGCGCGCGCAGCGTGACGGCGAGCTGGCGGCGGAAGCGGCCCAGCGCCTCGGCCTCGCCCTCGGCGACCGCGGCGTACACCAGCCCGGCGCGGGCGAGCGGCCGGCCGCCGGCGCCGCGGGCGACGTGGGCGAGGCAGGCGCGCACGAACTCGACGGACGAGGCGTTCGAGAGGACGACGCCGTCGGCGACGGCGCCGGCCAGCGCGAGCGCGCGCGGGCGGGCCGCGGCCAGGACGATCGGCACCGGGCGGCGGCCGGGGCCGAGCCGCCGGTGGTCCACGCGGAAGAGCTCGCCCGCGTAGGTCACGGGCTCGCCGCCGAGCAGGGCGCGCACGACCTCCACCGTCTCCCGCAGCGCGCGCAGCGGCCGCCGGGGTGTCACGCCGGCGGCGGCGAGGTCGTCGGGCGCGCCGGTCCCGACGCACAGCGCCACGCGCCCCGGCGCGAGCTCGTCGAGCGTGGCGGCGGCCATCGCCATGTGCACCGGGTGCATCACGTGCGGGCTGACCGCCATCAGCGTCGCGCGCACGCGGCTCGTCGCGGCGAGCACGGCGGCGGCGAGCGTGAACGGATCGCGCAGGAAGAGGTGGCTCGAGATCCACACGCCGTCGGCGCCGGCGGCCTCGGCCGCCTGCGCCTGCGCGCGGAGGACCGGCAGCGGGGCGCGACCGTCGAAGGCCACGCCGAGGCGTGGGCGCACGGCGCGGGGCGCTACCCGGCGGCCGGGTGGCGCAGGTGCCAGTCGGTGATGCCCTGCCAGGCGCGCCCGCAGGCGAGCACGGTGTCGTCCTCCCAGGCGCGCCCCATGAACTGCAGGCTCGTCGGCAGCCCGCGGGCGCTGAATCCGTTGGGCACCGCGATGGCGGGCAGCCCGGCCACGTTGCCGATGGCGCCCATGGGGTCCTTCGGCGGCCGGTGCAGGTCGCGGAACTCCTGGTCGAGGGGCGGCGCGGTGGCCGGCCGGCCGGGGGCCACGAGCGCGTCGAAGCGCGCGAGCACGCGGTCGGCCTCGCGCATGACGTGCGCGCGCAGCCGCAGCGCCTTGAGGTAGTCCTTGGCGAGGATGGCGTCGCGCGCGTAGGGCGTGACGCGGTCCTCGGGCGCCGTCAGCGCGGCGATGCCGCCGCGCTCGATGAGGTCCTCGAAGGCGCTGGCCGCCTCGGCCATCAAGATCGTGCGCGTGATGGCCTCGTAGGGCAGGTCGGCGACCGTCACCTCCTCGACCGTGCCGATCTTCTTCAGCGTCTCGAGCGAGCGCGCGAAGGCCTCCTGCACGGCGGGCTCCGCCGTCGCCGCCACGTCGCGCAGGACGCCGAAGCGGAAGCGGCGGCCCGTGACGTCGGTGGCGGCGTAGGCGAACGGGCGGTCGGCCGCGGTCGGGTCGTGGCGGTCGGGGCCGGCGATGGCGCCGAGCACGAGGCCACAGTCGTCCGCGGTCAGCGCGAGCGGGCCGAGCTTGTCGAGCGTCCAGGCGAGGGCCATCGCGCCGTGACGGCTCACGCGCCCGTAGGTCGGCCGCAGCCCGGTGATGCCGCAGTAGGCGGCCGGCGAGAGGATCGAGCCCCACGTCTCCGAGCCGATCGCGAACGGCACCAGCCCCGCCGCCACCGCCGACCCCGAGCCGCTGGACGAGCCGCCGCTCCACGCATCGTCGGCCCACGGCGAGATGCCGGGTCCGGTGAAGGCGGCGTTCGGCTGGCGGTAGCCCATCCCGCCGGCCAGCTCGACCATCGCGAGCTTGGCCACGAGCACCGCGCCCGCCTCCTCGAGGCGGCGCACGACCGTCGCGTCGAAGTCGAACGTCTGCTCGCGCAGCGGGGCGGCGCCCCACGTGGTCGGGATGCCGGCGGTCGATAACAGGTCTTTGGCGCCGTAGGGGATGCCGTGCAGCGGCCCGCGCCAGCGGCCGGCGGCGATCTCGCCCTCGGCGCGGCGCGCCTGGGTCAGCGCGCGCGCGCGGGTGACGGTGACGACCGCGTTGTAGCGGGGGCCGAGCCGCTCGAGGCGGTCCAGGAAGGTCTCGGCCAGCTCGACGGGCGACACGAGCCGCTGGCGCAGGGCGTCGGACAGCGCGCGGACGGAGGAGAAGACCGGGTTCACGCGTCGGCGCGGAACGGGACGAAGCGCTGCACGGGCTCGTCCGCATTGGCCAGGCGCACCGCCCGCAGCGCGGCGGCCTGCTCGACGAGCGCCTCCACGCCGCGGCGCACGCTGTCGAGCTCCTCGGCGGTGAGCCGGTCGCCGTAGCGCCGGCGGATCAGCGCGTGGAGGATCTCCGCCTCGCCGGGTTGGGCCGTCTCGCTCATGCGGCGCATCGTACACTCCACCTGCCGCGCTCCGCCATCCGTGATACGCTCGATCCGCGCCCGGGAGACGGGCGCGACGTGACGACCGAACATCGAAAGTCCACCAAACGACGCCGCGTCGGCCGCCGCCGCGGACCGCGCCCGGCGGCGCCACCCCCCGAGCCGGTCGCGCTCGAGCCCCTGCCGCCGGTCGAGGGGCCGCCGGATCCGCCGGGTCACAACCTGCCGCTGGCCGAGCCCGAGCTGACGTTCTCCGCGCGCGCGGCGGCCCGCCCCCCCGAGCCCGAGCGGCCGCTGCCCACCACCCGGCGCGCGATCTTCTTCGACGTGGAGAACACGAGCCGCGTGCAGCACATCGCGCGGGTCATCGACCACCTGGCGGTGGACCGCCTCGGCCGCCGCACCGACTTCATCGCCGTGGGCAACTGGCGCGTGATCGGCCACGACACGGCGCGCCTGCTGGCCGGCCACGGCGCCCAGCTCCTGCACAGCGCGCCGTCGGTGGGGGTGAAGGACTGGAGCGATTTGCGGATCGCGGTGGCCGCCGGTGTCTGGCTCGGCACCGCGCGCCCCGGCGACGTGCTGGAAGTCATCTCCGACGACCGGGCATTTGATGCGGTCGGCGACGTCGCCACGAGCCTGGGCATCGCGTTCCGCCGCCTCTCGTATCGCCGCCTCACCGGCGTGCCGAGCGCGGCGCCCGCGCTGGCCGCGCCGCCCGTCGAGGAGCCCGTCGTCGCCGCGCCGAGCGAGTCCTACGGCGAGTCGCGGGGCGGGCGGCACCGGCGCGGTCGCCGCGGCCCCCGGCGCGACGGCGCGCCGCTGCACGCGCCGCCCCCGGTCGCGCACGCCGCCGCCGAGGAGCCGCACACGGCGCCGCACGACGAGCTGCTGGGGGTTGCCCGCGACCTGATCGAGCGCTCGGCCGGCCGCACCATCACCCTCGACGCCCTGGCCAACGCGCTGAAGTCGCACGGCTTCAGCCGGCCCCCGGGCTCGCCGCGGCTGATCACGCGGCTGAGGCGGCTGCGCGAGCTGTCGGTGAGCCGCGCCGGCCACATCACGCTGGTGGACGGGGCCGGCGCGCCGGGGGCGGCGCCGGAGCCGGTGGAGGCGGCGGCCTCGCGGCCGGTCGCGCGGCCGCTCACCGCGGCGGAGAGCTACGAGGCGCGCCGGGCGGTGGTCGAGGCCTCCCAGTACGGCGCGCCGGCCGAGATGCCCGCCCCCGAGCCCGGCGACGAGCCGGGCGACGAGCCCGCCGACGTGGCCGCGCCGCCCGACGAGGGCGCGCCCGCGGTCCAGCGCCGCCGTCGCTCGCGGCGCGGCGGCCGGCGCCGGCGGCGTCACGGCGCTCCCGCCGCCGGCTGACGCTCAGGCCGAAGCCCTCTCTCACGCGAATCGCCAGCCATCGAGGGCCTGCGGCCGGGCGGGCTCGATCCTGAGCGGCAGCTCCTGTGGTCCCACGATGCCGTGCTCGATCAGTGGCGCCAGCGCCGCCGACGCGCGCGGGCCGGCCGGGCGCGCGAAGCTCGGCATGAGCGCCAGCCGCCGCGCGAGCGCGCGCGCCGCCGGAGGCAGGCGCAGCGCGCCGTCGGGCGTGACGAGCATCGCGCCGACCGCGAGCGCGGGCACCTGCGTGAAGAGCCGGCGCCGCGCCGGCGGCGGCACCGCCCTCACGCGCCCGGAGACCACATCCCACGCGGCGAGCCCGCGGCGCCGGGCGACCGGCCGTCGTGCCGCGCGGTGGCCCCGCGCATCGAGGCGGCGCCACGTGAGCGACAGCGCCAGCGAGCGGCCGTGGCAGACGACGTCGTGCGGCGTCCACGGCGGCAGGTAGAAGAGGGTCCCGGGCGGCAGCTCGAGCCTTCGCCAGCCTCGCCGCGCCGCCCGGCGCGGATCGAGGTCCTCGGGCGTGCCCGGCGGCACCGGCGGGCCGAGCGTCACGGTGCGCCGCCCCTCGAGCTGCAGCCAGAACGCGTCCACCGGGCCGTCGTGGTGCAGTCCCATCCCGGTGCGCCCCCGCCCCTCGACGAGGAACAGGAACGAGCACTCCTCGCGCAGCGGCCCGAGCAGCGCGACCCGCAGCGCGACCATGAGCCGCATGAGGCGGGGCAGCACCTGGTGCACCTGGGGGAGGAAGACCGTCGCGCCCGCGGCCAGCGCCGGGCGCAGGCGGCGCGGATCGCCCGTACGATCGTAGCGTCGCGCGTCGGCGATCTGGAACGGCAGCCCCGCGGCGGCCATCGCGACGGCGGCGGCGAAGGCGGGCGCGACGCGACGCCAGGCCCGGTCGCGCGGCGCCAGGACGGTGGGCGTGCGGCCCAGTCGCCGGCGGCGGAACGCGCGGAGGGAGGCCGGACCCGCGAACCACGTGGCCAGCGGCGACACGAAGCCGCCGCGGGCACGGCTCACGTCGCGACCCGGTTGCGCCCCGCCTGCTTGGCGCGGTAGAGGGCCTGGTCCGCCGCCCGCACGACCTCCTCGGGCGTCACCGCCTCGCTGTCGGTGGCGGCGATGCCGACGCTGACGGTGACCGCGATGCGCCGGCGCTCGACGGCCGCCGCCGGCCCCTCCGGTCGCGCGCGCGGCCGGTGGGGGCCGCGCAGGACGAACGGCGAGCGCTCGATCGTCCGGCGCACCGCCTCCATGTGGCCGCGCGCCTCGTCGGCGTCGCGGCCGGAGAAGAGCACCGCGAACTCCTCACCCCCGTAGCGGAACGCCCGCCCGCCGCCCCCGATCTCGCCCAGACGCGCGCCCACCATGCGGAGGAGTTGATCGCCGACGTCGTGGCCGTGCTCGTCGTTGAAGCGCTTGAAATGGTCGAGGTCCACCATGGCCACCGCGTACACGCCGCGCAGGCGCGCCAGCGCCTCGTTCAGCGCGCGCCGGGCGGGCAGCCCGGTGAGCTCGTCGTTGTAGGCCATGCCGTGCCACGTCTCGATGAGCGAGAGCACGAGGATGAGACCGCCGGTGGCGAGGAACACGCTCGAGTCGAGGCCGCCGCCCCCCGAGGCCAGCGCCAGGAGCGCGGCCACCAGGCTCCACACGGCCCCGCTCTCCACCGCGGTCACCTGCAGCACGGCCCGTCGCGCCAGCACGGCGAAGGCGAGCACGAAGGCGCCGAGCGAGACGGCCGGCAGCCCGCCGAGCCCGGGGCCGGCGTGCATGCCGTCCAGGCGCGTGGCGAGCGGGAGGAAGAGGGGCTGGCAGAACAGCGTGACGAGGACGATCTCGCCGCCCAGCACGCCGAGCGCGAGGCGGCCGGGGCGGGCGAACAGGCCGCGCTCGGGCAGCCAGGTGAGCGCGGCCAGGTCGAGCGGGACGAGGAGCGCGAGCGCCCCGAACACCGCGCGGCTGACCTCGCCGCCCCCGCCGAACGGCGCCCACAGCACCAGCGCGCGCTCGGTCAGCAGCAGGACCGCGAGGGCGAGGACGAGACGGCTGCGATCGAACCGCCACGCCAGCAGGAGACCGCCGCCCAGCACCACCAGCGGGTAGGCGGGCACCAGCGGCCACACCGCCGTCCGCAGGCTGCCGCTCAGGGCGAGGGCGGACGCGATGAGCAGGAGGGCGCCGGGGACCAGGCGCAGCAGCACCGTGTTCACGGGCCCAGCATGCTCCCAGGACGGGGCCGGACGCTAGCGGTGGGCGGCGCCCGGTCGGATGTGGAGGCGACAGCAGCCGCTGCGGCCCGGCTGCCAGGTGTCGGCGGAAAACTCGAAGCCGGCGGTCTCGAAGGTGCCGTTGTCGATGCGGCCGGCGATCTGGCAGAGCCGCGCGATCTCGGCATCGGGCAGCCCCGCCTCGCGCCAGGCGTCCTGCAGGGGGCAGCGGGTCAGCTCGATGTCGAGCCCGCCGGCGTCGCAGCGCGTGACCTTCGGCGCGAACATCCGCCCGTCGTCGGGCACCCCGCCCACGAAGGCGTCGCGCAGCCCCGCCAGGTCGCCCGGCGCGTAGCGGGCGAACCGGCGGCCGATCTCGGTGCCGCGCGCGTAGATGGCGCGGCCCATGATCTCCGTCGCCCGCGCCTCGCCGTGCTCGCGGCGGAGCGCGTCGAAGAAATGGTGATACAGCAGCGCCCGATTCTTGAACGCCGCGTACAGCTCCTCCCGAAGGTGCTGCTCACTCACTGGCGCCACTCCTCGCCGACGCGGGGCGGGGTGGGCGTCACCCCACCCCGCCCCGACGCCGCTACGCCTTCTCGACCATGTAGAGATGCGGCAGCATGTCCACGTAGATGTTGCCGTCGACGACGAACTCGCCCTGCCGGTTCTTCTCCAGCCCCCGCAGCTGCGGCTTGGCGGCGGCCCACCGCGCGACCCACGCCACCGGCACGTAGCCGACGTCGGTCTGCATGATCTCCTCGGCTTTCGCGTAGTGCACGAGCCGCTTCTTGGCGTCGCGGGTGTCGCGCCCGGCCTCCAGCTCCTTGTCGAAGGCGTCGTTCACCCAGGCCTGGCGCTTGCCCGACGTCTTCTTGCCGTAGAAGGTGTCGAAGTACTCGTTGTGCGGGTCCGGATAGTCCATGAACCAGCGGATCCACACGAACTGCAGATCCTGCTTCCAGAGCCGCTCCCGGAAGACGCGCTGCTCGAGCACCTCGAGCTCGGTCTTCATGTTCAGGTGCTCGAGGAGGACCGACTGAACGGCCTCGGCGAGCGGCTTGGCGCCGAGCGCCTCGTCGCGCATCGAGAGGACGATGCGCGGCCAGTTCTTTCCCCCCTCGAACGGCGTGCCCTTGAGCTCGGCCATGGCGAGCTTCGGGTCGAATTTCTGCACGTCGCGGATCTTCTTGTCGTCCACCGCGCCGGGGAATCCGGGCGGAATCATCGCGTGGGCGGGGATGGCGAAGCCGTCGGCGACCCGCACGACGTTGTCGCGGTCGACGGCGTGGGCGACCGCCCGCCGCACCTTCACGTTGTCGAACGGCGGCTTGGTCACCTGGGGCAGCAGGTACCACGTGCCCGGGAAGGGGTAGCGGAAGACCTGCTTCTGGGTGCGGGGGTCGTCGCGGAACCGCTTGAGATCGCCGGTCTGCAGCGCGGTCAGGTCGAGCTCGTTGTTGTCGTAGGGCAGCGCGCCGGAGGCGACCGAGATGATGGGAATGGTGACCTTCTCGAGCGTGACGTCCTTGGCGCCGAAGAAGTGCTTGTTCCGGCGCAGCACGATGACCTTGTTGTGCTCCCACGCCTCGAGGACCATGGGGCCGTTGCAGACGATGTTGGCGGCCTCGGTCCACTTGTCGCCGAACTTCTCGATCGAGGGGCGGTGGGACGGAAGCGCGGCGAGGTACGCCGAGAGCACGGGGAAGTACCCCCGCGGCCCCTCGAGCGTCACCTCGAGCGTCCAGTCGTCCTTGGCGACGATGCCGACGCCGGACGCGTCGGGCGCCTGCTTCTTGTTGAACGCCTCCGCCCCCTTGATGTCGTAGAAATAGCTCGAGTACGGGTTGGCGCTGGCGGGATCCATCTGCCGCTTCCAGGACCACTCGAAGTCCTTCGCCCCGCACGGGCTGCCGTCCGACCACTTCGAGTCCTTGCGGATCTTGAAGGTCCACACCGACCCGTCCGCGTTGGAGGTCACCTTTTCGGCGACGTACGGGATCGGCTGGAAGTCCGAATTGAACTTCATCAGCCCCGCCCACAGCGTCGGCACGCCCGTGCAGTAGAGATCCTTGTTGAAGTCGTGACTCGAGGGATCGTTCTGATACCAGCCGCCGCCGCCGAAGCGGAGGTGCTGCTCCTTGGCGAGCTTCTCGCCGGCGGCCAGCTTGGGCGCCGCCGAGGCCGGCCGGACGTTGAATCCGGCGGCGCCGAGGGCGGCAAGCCCGGCCGCCACGCGGAGAAAGTCGCGGCGGCCGACGCCGGCCGCGCTCAGCCGGTCGGCCAGCAGGTTCATCTGCGCATCGGAGATCGGGGGACGTCTCATGGGACCCTCCTCGTTGGGATGCCTACTTCATCTTGGGATCGAGCGCGTCGCGCACGCCGTCGCCGAAGAACGTGAACGACAGCATGGTGATCGCGATGGCGATCGACGGGAACACGCAGAGGTGCCAGTAGGAACGGATGAACTGCTGCCCCTCGCCGACCATCTGCCCCCACGACGGCGTGGGCGGGTTGATGCCCACGCCGATGAAGGACAGCGCCGCCTCGGTGAAGATCGCCTCGGGGATGCCGAACGTGACGGCCACCACGATGGGCGTGAGCGCGTTGGGCAGGATGTGACGGGTCAGCAGGCGGGCGACGCCGGCGCCGAGGCCGCGGGCGGCGTCCACGAACTCCTTTTCCTTGAGGGCCAGCACCTGCGCGCGCGTCTGGCGGGCGATGCCCACCCAGCCGGTGAGGCCGATCGCGATGAAGATGTTCATGAGCCCGGCGCCCAGCATGGACATGACGAGAATCACGAACAGCAGCCGCGGGAAGGCGTACATGACGTCGATGAAGCGCGTGAGGAACAGGTCGGCGCGCCCCCCCAGGTAACCCGACAGGGCGCCGATCGGCACGCCGATCGACACCACGATGAGCTGGGCGCCGAGCCCGACGAGCATCGACACCCGCGCGCCGTAGATCATCCGCGAGAGCAGATCGCGGCCCAGCTGGTCGGTGCCGAGCGGATAGTCGCGCGACGGCGACTCGTTGAGCCGTCCGAAGTTGGTCTTCGTGTAGGGCTTGGGCGCCAGCACGTCGGCGAAGATCGCGATGAGGCAGAGGACGACGACGACGATCCCGCCCGCCATCGCCAGCCGGTTGCGCAGCAGCCGCCGGACCCCGTCGCGCCAGAGCGAGGTTCCCGGCCGCGCGGCGGATCGCTCGACGAGCACGCCGTCGGGGGGGCGCAGCCCCCCGTCGAGGCTAATATCGGATGCGGGGGTCGAGAGTGCCATACGCCAGATCGACGGCGAGGTTCATGATCGCGAGGAAGGCGCCGTACGTCAGGACCACGGCCATGATCATCGGATAGTCGCGGCCCGTCATGGACTGGACGAAGAAGCGGCCCATCCCCGGCACCCGGAAGATCGACTCGACGAAGAAGGAGCCCGTCCCCACCGCGGCGAACAGCGGTCCCAGCAGCGTGACGACCGGGATCAGCGCGTTCTTGAGCGCGTGCTTGAAGATCACCGGCGTCTCGGCCAGCCCCTTGGCGCGCGCGGTCAGCGTGTAGTCGGCCCGGATGACCTCGAGCATGCTCGCGCGGGTGAAGCGGGCGATGATCCCCATCGGGGCCGCCGCCAGCGTGACCGTCGGCAGCACCCAGTCGCGCGGCGAGTCCCAGCCGCCGGTGGGGAACAGCGGCACGACGAACGAGAAGAGGATGATCAGGAACACGGCCAGCACGAAGTTCGGCACGGCGACGCCGACGGTCGCCAGCGTCACCGACAGGTAGTCCCAGCCGCGGTTCTGGTGGACGGCGGCCAGGATACCCAGCGTGAGGCCGCCCGCCACCGCCAGCACCAGCGCCATCGAGCCGAGGAACAGCGAGACGGGAAACGTCTCACGCAGGATCTCGGCGACCGTGCGCGTCTTGTAGACGAACGAGAAGCCAAAGTCGCCGCGCACGGCCTTGGTGATGAAGATCCCGAACTGCTGCCAGAGCGGCTTGTCCAGCCCGTAGTGCTCGGCGAGGTTCTTCTGGGCCTCCGGCGACAGCGGGTTGGCCCCCTCGGCGACCGGATCGAGCGGACTGCCGGGCGTGGCGTGCATCACGAGGAAGGTCACCAGCGCCATGGCCAGCAGGGTGGGGACCAGCCACAGCGCGCGGGAGACGATGTATTGGAACAACCACACCCTCCAGTCGCCGCGCCGCCGGGCGGGATCCGCGGTCGAGTGCGCCTACTATTTGGCAACGGCAGGGGCGAGTCAAGGAGTTAACGGGCGGTTGACTCGGGGGTACCCCTTGCTTCAAAGTCTCCGGCACGGCCTTGGCTCGGGCCGGCGGGGGGGAAGTGCCAGCGCGATGAAGGCCGAAGAGGAGCGACTCAAGGAGGCCCAGGAGCGCAGCGCCCACTGGCGCCGCTGGGGCCCGTTTCTGTCCGAGCGCCAGTGGGGCACCGTCCGCGAGGACTACAGCCCGTACGGCACCGCGTGGGAGTTCTTCCCCCACGATCATGCCCGCTCGCGGGCCTACCGGTGGGGCGAGGACGGGCTGGCGGGCATCTCCGACAACCACCAGCGCCTCTGCTTCGCGCTGGCCCTCTGGAACGAGCACGACGCCATCCTCAAGGAGCGCGCGTACGGGCTCACCGGCAACGAGGGCAACCATGGCGAGGACGTCAAGGAGTACTACTTCTACATCGACTCGACGCCGACCCACTCCTACATGAAGTGGGAGTACAAGTATCCACAGGCGGCCTATCCCTACGCCGAGATCCTCGAGGAGAACCGCCGCCGCGACCGGAACCAGCCCGAGTACGAGCTGCTCGACACCGGCATCTTCGAGGGGGACCGCTACTTCGACGTGGTCGTCGAGTACGCCAAGGCCAGCCCCGACGACATCCTGGTCCGCATCACCGCGACCAACCGGGGACCCGACCGGGCCCCGCTGCACGTGCTGCCCACGCTGTGGTTCCGCAACACGTGGTCGTGGGAGCCGCAGGCGCCGCGGCCGCGGCTGCGCGAGAGCGCGTCGCGGCCGGGCTGGCGGGCGATCGAGGCCGAGCACGTATCGCTCGGCCGGCGCTGGCTCAGCGTGGAGGGCGCCGCCGACCTGCTGTTCACCGAGAACGACACGAACCGGCAGCGACTCTGGGGGGTGGCCAACACCTCCGCCTACGTCAAGGACGGCATCAACGACTTCGTCGTCGCCGCGCGCGCGGACGCCGTCAATCCCGCCCACGTCGGCACCAAGGCCGCCGCGCACTACCGGCTGTCGCTCGGTCCCGGCGAGACGGCCACGATCCACCTGCGCCTGAGCGACACCGCCCCCACCCGCGATCCCTTCGGCAAGGCGTTCGACGCCCTCTTCGCCGAGCGCATCACCGAGGCCGACGAGTTCTACGAGCGGTACGGCCGGCAGGGCGTGTCGGAGGATGCCCGGCGGGTGATGCGGCAGGCCTTCGCGGGGCTCCTGTGGAGCAAGCAGTTCTATCACTTCGACGTCAAGCGCTGGCTCAGCGGCGATCCCACCGAGCCGCCGCCGCCCCCCTCCCGCTGGAAGGGACGCAACCGCGAGTGGGTGAACCTCTACAACGAAGACGTCATCTCGATGCCGGACAAGTGGGAGTATCCCTGGTACGCCGCCTGGGACCTCGCCTTCCACACGATCCCGCTCGCGATGATCGATCCCGAGTTCGCCAAGTCGCAGCTGATCCTCTTCCTGCGCGAGTGGTACATGCACCCCAACGGCCAGATCCCCGCCTACGAATGGCAGTTCGGCGACGTCAATCCGCCGGTCCAAGCGTGGGCGGTGTGGCGCGTCTACAAGATCGACCGCAACCTGACGGGGGTGGCCGATCGCCTGTTCCTCGAGCGCGCCTTCCAGAAGCTGATGCTGAACTTCACCTGGTGGGTGAACCGCAAGGACTTCCAGGGCAACAACGTCTTCGAGGGGGGCTTCCTCGGCCTCGACAACATCGGCGTGTTCGACCGCTCGGCGCCGCTGCCGGGCGGCGGCCGCCTCGAGCAGTCGGACGGCACCTCGTGGATGGCCATGTACTGCCTCAACATGCTGGCCATCGCGCTGGAGCTCAGCGCCGAGAACCCCGCCTACGAGGACGTCGCCTCCAAGTTCTTCGAGCACTTCGTCTACATCGCCAAGGCCATGAACGAGCTGGGCGACGGCCAGGCACTGTGGGACGAGGAGGACGGCTTCTACTACGACATCCTCAACATGCCGGGCGACGTCCGCCGCCTCAAGGTCCGGTCGATGGTCGGCCTCATTCCGCTCTTCGCGGTGACGACGCTCGAGCCCGAGCTGGTGGACCGGCTGCCCGGCTTCAAGCGCCGCATGCAGTGGTTCATCGACAACCGGCCGGAGTTCCGCGGCCACGTCGCCACCCGGGTGGGCCCCGGCGGCGGCGTCCGGCGCCTGCTGTCGATCGTGCGGCGCCCGCAGCTGCTGCGCGTGCTGGGCTACATGCTGGACCGCGAGGAGTTCCTGTCGGCGCACGGCGTCCGCGCGCTCTCGCGGGTGCACCGCGACCATCCCTACGTGCTGCAGATCGACGGCCACGACCACCGGGTGGACTACGAGCCGGCGGAGTCCCGGACCGGCCTGTTCGGCGGCAACTCGAACTGGCGGGGCCCGATCTGGTTCCCGGTGAACTACCTGCTCATCGAGTCGCTGCAGAAGTTCCACCACTTCTACGGCGACGATCTCAAAGTCGAGTGCCCGACCGGCTCCAGCCGGCTGCTCAACCTGTGGGAGGTGGCCGCCGAGCTCTCGCGGGGTCTCACGCGGCTGTTCCTGCGCGGCCGCGACGGCCGCCGCCCGGTCTACGGCGGGACCGAGCGGTTCCAGCAGGACCCGCACTGGCGCGACCTGATCCTGTTCTACGAGTACTTCCACGGCGACGACGGCGCCGGCATCGGCGCCAGCCACCAGACCGGCTGGACGGGGCTCGTCGCGAAGCTGATCGAGCAGAGCGGAGAGTGACATGACGACGAATCGTGTCCGCGAGATCCTGGGCTGGTATGGCAGCGACAGCCCGGGCACGCTAACCAACCTGGCGCGCATGCTCAACGCCGGCACGCTCGCCGGCACCGGTCGGATGGTCATCCTGCCGGTGGACCAGGGGTTCGAGCACGGGCCGGCCCGCAGCTTCGCGCCGAACCCGGCGGGGTACGACCCGCACTATCACTTCCAGCTGGCGATCGAGTCCGGCTGCAGCGCCTACGCGGCGCCGCTCGGCTTCCTGGAGGCGGGCGCGCGGGACTTCGCCGGCCAGCTCCCGCTGATTCTCAAGCTCAACAATCACGACGTGCTCTACGAGGAGCGCGATCCGATCCAGGCGATCACCGGATCGGTGCGGGACGCCCTCCGCCTCGGCTGCGTCGCCATCGGGTACACGATCTATCCGGGCTCGACGCACCGCCTGGACATGTACAGCGCGCTGCGCCCGCTCGCCGAGGAGGCCAAGGCGAGCGGGCTGGTCGTCGTGGTGTGGTCGTATCCGCGCGGCTCCGGCCTCTCCAAGGAGGGCGAGACGGGCATCGACGTCACCGCCTATGCCGCGCACATCGCCGCCCAGCTCGGCGCCCACATCGTCAAGGTGAAGCTGCCGGCGGCGCACCTCGAGCAGGCCGCCGCCAAGAAGGTCTACGAGGCGCAGGCGGTGCCGATCGGCACGCAGGCCGAGCGCGTCCGCCACGTGGTGCAGTCCACGTTCAACGGCCGCCGCATCGTCATCTTCTCGGGCGGGCCGACCGCCGGCGACGACCAGGTGTTCGACGAGGTGCGGGCGATCCGGGATGGCGGCGGGTTCGGCTCGATCATCGGCCGCAACTCGTTCCAGCGCAAGAAGCCCGACGCGCTGAAGTTCCTCGCCACCGTCATGGGCATCTACGCCGGCACCCAGAAGTGATCGTTCTCGGCGGCGACGTGGGCGGCACCAAGACCGCTCTCGCGCTCTTCGAAACGGACGGGCGGGGCGGCCTGCGGATGCTGCGGGACGCCACGATGCCCAGCCGCGAGCTCGCCTCGCTGGAGACCGCGATCGAGCAGTTCCTCTCCGCCGGCCCCCGGCCGGTGATCGAGTCGGCCTGCCTGGGGGTGGCCGGGCCGGTGGTCGACGACCGGGCCGTGGCGACCAACCTGCCGTGGGTGATCGATGCGCGAGTGCTGTCGTCCACCATCCCCGCCGAGCGCGTGACGCTGCTCAACGACCTCGAGGTGGCCGCCCACGGCGTGCTGGGGCTGCCTGAGGAGGAGCTCCGCACGCTGCAGGCCGGCGTTCCGCGGCGCGGCAACCTGGTGCTGATCGCAGCCGGCACCGGCCTCGGCGAGGCCCTCATCATCCGTGACGGCGACCACCGCATCGTGATCGCCAGCGAGGGCGGTCACGGCGACCTGGCGCCGCGCAACGAGCTCGAGGACGACCTGCTGCGCTATCTGCGCAAGGAGTTCGGGCGCGTCTCCTACGAGCGCGTGCTGGCGGGCCCCGGCCTGTTCAACATCTACCGATTCCTGCGCGACACCGGCTGGGCCAAGGAGTCGCCGGCCGTCGCCGAGCGGATGCGCACGGTCGATCCGCCCGCCGTCGTCACCGAGATGGGGCTGCCCAAACGGGACGCGCTGTGCGACAAGGCGCTCGACGTCTTCGTCGGCCTCTACGGCGCCGAGGCCGGCAACCTCGCGCTCACCGCGATGGCGGTCGGCGGCGTGCTGGTGGGAGGCGGCATCGCGCCGCGCATGATCGAGCGGCTGGCCGCCGGCGGCTTCGTCACGGCGTTCCGTGACAAGGGGCGGCTCAACGTGCTGCTGGAGTCGATACCGATTCACGTCTCGCTCAACCCGCGGGCGCCGCTGCTCGGCGCCGCCCGCGTCGCCGCCGGGCTGGCGTGAGCGTCTAGTCGGCCGTCCCGGCGCCCTCGCCGCCGTCGAGCTTGAACGGCAGCGTCACCGTGAACGTCGTGCCCTTGCCCAGCGCGCTCTGCACGTCGATCGTCCCGCCGTGGCTCTGCACGATCCCGAGGCTGACGGACAGGCCGAGCCCGGTCCCGCTCACCTCGGGCTTCGTCGTGAAGAACGGGTCGAAGATGCGGCCGAGGATCTCGGGCGGGATGCCGGGGCCGGTGTCCTCGAAGGCCACCCGCACGGTGTCGGCGGTGGGCGTGGTGCGGATCGTGAGCGTACCGCCGTCCTTCATCGCGTAGACGGCGTTATTGATGATGTTGAGGAAGACCTGCTTGATGCGGGACACGTCCATCTCGACCATCGCCAGATCGGGGGCGTAGGCCTCGCTGACGGTGACGGTGTTGAAGGCGCCCTGCCGCCGCACCATGCCCACGACCTGCTCGAGGACGGTGTTGAGGTCGGTCGGCTCCGGCATGAAGTCGCGCTGGCGGCTGAACTGCAGCAGGTCGCGCACGATGTCGCGCGCCCGCGAGGCCTCCTCCTGGATGAGGCCCAGCTCCTCGCGCATCGGATCCTCGGCGGGCAGCCGCTCGGCGATGAAGGAGGCGAAGCCGAGCACGGTGGTGAGTGGGTTGTTGATCTCGTGGGCGATGTTGGCGGCCAGCTCGCCGATGGCGGCCAGCTTGGTGGACTGCACGAGCTGGGCCTGGGTCTGCTTGAGCTCGGCCATCTGCTGCTTGACCCCCTCGAACAGCCGCGAGTTCTCGATGGCCAGCGCGCCCTGCAGCGCGATGCCCTCCGCCAGCCGCAGCTCGTCGGGCGTGAAGCGGTGCGCCTCCTTGAGCCACAGGACCGAGAAGCCGCCGATCAGCTCGTCCTTCCAGTAGATGGGCTGGATGAGCATGGACTTGTGGCTCACCGCGCGGGCCGCCGGCATGCTGCTCCACGCCTCGCTCTGGCTGTCGGCGGCGGCGATCGGCCCCTTCGAGATCTGCAGCGCGCGGATCACCGGATCCGCCATCTCCAGGCTGGCCGCGACCGGCGTGTTGAGCACGTCCTTGGGAATGTGGTAGCCGACCAGCGGCACGAATCGCGAGCGGTCGGGCGTGATCAACCAGGCGACGCCCATGTCGCCGCCGAGCGCGCGCACCATCTCGCGCGTGGCCCGCCGCAGCACCTCCGAGAGGTCGAGCGTGGCGCCGATCGCCTGGCTGACCGACACCAGCGTCTCGGTGTGGCGCAGGCGGAGCTGGGTCTCCTCGTGCAGCCGCGCATTGCGGATGGCCACCGCCGCCGAGGTGGCCAGCGCCTGGACGAGCGCCACCTCCTCGCGGTTGAAGTCGCGTCGCTGCCGGGCCACGCCGACCAGCACGCCGACCGGCGCGTCCGCCAGGAGCAGCGGCACCGCCACCAGCGACATCAGCCCCTCGGACTTCGCCCACTCGCGCCCCTTGAGGCGCGGATCCACCTGCAGATCCGGGATGACGAGCGGCGCGAGGTGCTCCATCACCCAGCCGACGATGCCCTCGCCGGGCTCGAAGTGCTGGCGCCGGTCGTCGGGCTGCTCGGCCAGGCCGGCCTGCGCGTGAAGGCGATAGTCGCCGGTGCCCTCCTGCAGCCAGATGCGGACGACGTCGAGGCCGACGCGCGAGCGCACCAGCTCGGTGAACTGCTGCAGCACGTCGGCCAGCCGCAGCGAGGACGCGAGCAGATGGCCGGCCTCGACGAGGCTCTGCTGCTCGGCCGCCCGCTGCACGACGCCGTCGTAGAGCCGGGCGTTCTCCACGGCGATCGCCACCTGGTTGGCCACGATGTTGAGCAGCTGCTCCTCGTCGGCCTTGGCGCCGGGCGGCAGCACGTGCCGCGCGGTCATCACGCCGAGCGAGTGGCCCCGCACGATCAGCGGCAGCGTCCAGTCCACCTCTGTCCAGTCGTCGCCCGGCGCCACGCCGGCGCCGGCCAGCACGCTGCGCGGCCGCTCGGCCGCCTCACCGCTCGCCGCCACCTTCACGTCGGAGTCCGCCAGCTCGACGGTCAGGCTGCGGGTGCCGAGCGCGCGGGACAGCGCAGGCAGCAGCTGCTCGAGCATCGGGGCGACCCCGACCTCGGAGGTGATGTCCTGCACCGCGCGATGCAGGTCGGCGAGCTGGGTGGCGCGGCGGACGAAGTGCTGGTTGAGGCGCTTGAGCTCCTCGACCTGGTTCACCAGCCGGTAGACCAGGCGCTGGTTCAGCTCGCGGAGGTAGATGCCCGCCTCGCGCTCCTCGACGTGCTCGCGCTTGCCGTGCAGGAACTCCTCGACCTGCTTCGGGAACGCGTCCACGTCGATCGGCTTCTGGATGTAGCCGTCGCAGCCGGCCACCAGCGTGCGCTGGCGGTCGCCCTCCATCGCGTAGGCGGTCACCGCGATGACCGGCGTGGTGGCGAACGCGGGGAACGACTTGATGACCGCGACGACCTCGTACCCGTCGATGGCCGGCAGGTTCACGTCCAGCAGGATCAGCGCCGGCTCCTCCCGGATCGCCGCTTCGATGCCGGCCAGGCCGTCCTCGGCGTCGACGATCGTGTAGCCCTCGGCCTCGAGGATCGCGCGGACCAGCATCCGGTTCTCGCGGTTGTCCTCGATGTAGAGGATCTTGGCCTTCTTGGAGTCGCGGCGGCTGATCGGCATGGTCGTCCTTTTACGTCTGGGTGGTGGCCAGCGGCAGGGTGAAGTGGAAGGTGGAGCCCTGGCTCTCCCGGCTCTCGGCCCAGATGCGCCCCCGGTGGAGCTCCACGAATTTCTTGCTGATGGCCAGACCGAGGCCGGTGCCGTCGGCCTGCTGGGCCAGCGGGTTGTCCAGCCGCTGGAACGGCTCGAACAGCCGCTGGAGGTCGCCCGGCGAGATGCCGATGCCGGTGTCGGCGACCGAGACGTGCACGACGTCGCCCTCCGGCCGCACCTGCACGAGCACGCGCCCGGCGTGGGTGAACTTGATCGCGTTGGAGAGGAGGTTCAGCAGCACCTGCTTGATGCGCGTGCGGTCGGCGAGGACCAGCGGCACCTCGACCGGCACGTCCTTCTCGAGCTTCACGCGCTTGTCCCGAACCAGCGGCGCGGACGACTCGATGCACTCCTCGACGACGTCGAGGAGGTCCACGCTCTCGGAGCGCATCTCGAACTTGCCGGCCTCGATGCGCGAGAAGTCGAGGATGCTGTTGATCAGCTCCAGCAGGTGGCGGCTGGAGTTGTGGACCGAGCGCACGTAGGCGTCCTGGCGCTCGGTGAGGTCGCCGTCCAGCCGGTTCAGGAGCACCTTGCTGAAGCCGATGATGGAGTTGAGCGGCGTGCGCAGCTCGTGCGACATGTTGGCGAGGAACTGCGACTTCAGGCGGCTGGCCTCCAGCAGGCGGGCGTTGGAGGTCGCGAGGTTCTCGTACAGGCGGGCGTTCTCCAGCGAGATGGCGGCCTGGGTGGCCAGCAGCAGGAGCATGTCGAGCTCCTGATCGTCGTAGATCTCGCCGGAGAGCTTCTCGCCGAGCAGCAGGATGCCGTTGAGCTTGTTCTCCACCTTGAGCGGCACGATGAGGGCGGCCTTGATCGCCTCCAGCTCGCCCTCGGCGGTCTCGAAATAGCGCGCGATCCGCGGGTTGAGCTTGGCCTCTTCCTTGACCAGCAGCCCCTCGGTGCTGGTGAGCCACTGCGTGATGGGGCTGTCGGGGCGGATCGTCTCGACGGCCGAGCCCTCCTCCAGCGTCGTCTCCTCGCGGTGGTTCACGAAAGCGCCGGTGGCGGGGTCGTGGATCATCAGCGTGGCGTGCGTGGCGGGGATGCCGCGCACGAGGCCGTGGACCAGCGTGTCCACCAGCTCGTTGAAGTTCAGGATCGAGCTCATGCGCTTGCTGAGCTGCAGCAGCGTCTCGTAGCACCCCTGCCGCTTGCTGAACGTGAGCCGCTGGATGCGATCGTCGAGCCCCTGCCCGAGCGGCGACATCAGCACGGTGATGATGGCGCCCACCGGCACCATCATCCAGGCCGCGCTCGCCTCCCTGAGGTCGAAGTAGTCCTCGACGAGCTTGGTCGTCAGGACGAGGGCGCCGGTGAGGACCGCCCCCACCAGCGTGTACACCGCCGTCTTCTTCACCGCGACCGCGACCGCGAAGAGCCGGTAGCGGACGATGGACGTCCCCAGCATCAGGGCGAAGATCATGTTGGCGGGGATGCCCACCGGGTAGACGTAGTCGGCGGCGGGGACGAAGCGGGCCACGATGAAGCGCGCGAAGTCGACGAAGCCGCCGGCCAGGCTGACCAGCGTGCCGAGCATGATGAGCGTGCCGCGGTTGCGCCGGAACGAGGAGTCGATGCCGCGGTTGGCCTTCACGAGCTGGTAGACGCCATAGGCCATGAAGCCGTTGAAGAGCACCAGGAAGTACGGCAGGTAGAGGGGCCCGGTGGCGGGCGCCCAGCCCCAGTAGGTCGCCTTCACGCCGGTCATGAACAGCGGCGAGCCCGACAGGTTGATCAGCTCGTAGACGAACGCCATCAGGTAGACGAGCACCAGCGAGGGGCGGTGCCGGGTGGTGCTGTCCAGGAAGATGAGGACGAAATGGTAGTAGAACGCCGGCAACGCGATGATGCCGACGTGGATCACGATCTCCGCGAAGTAGGCGGTCCACTCGTCGGGGCTGCGGCGCAGGAGGAAGGAGCCGAAGTTCCACAGGGCCATGCTCGCCGCGAAGTAGGCGAACACGCGGTTGAGCCGGCTCCCCGGGTTGCGCAGCAGCGACAGCGCGGCCAGGGAGACGTTGAGGCCGAACGCTACGAGCGGAAGGAGACTATGTGGGCTCACGCCCGTTCCCCTCGGACGAATCGAGAGGAAGGTAGACCTTGTCCCGCCTGCGCACGGCCTCGATCTCGTCCTTGAGGATGCCGAAGATCACGAGATCCCAGTAGCGCTCGCCGTCGAACCCCGCCTGGCGGAGGACACCCTCCTGCTGGAAGCCGTTGCGCCGGAGTGAGTTCATGCTGAGCACGTTGTACTCGTAGACCTTCGCCTCGATGCGCCGCAGGCCGAGGACGTCCACCCCATAGTAGGAGATGAGTTTACCCGCTTCCACGCCGAAACCGCGCTTCATTGCACGGACATCGGTGATGATCGTCTCCAGGAACGCGTACCCCTCCAGCAGGTGGATGTTGAACAGGCGCACCACCCCCACCGGTGCCGTCCAGCCGCGGCAGGCCTCGATGACCAGCACGACCTGGGTGGGATCGGTCAGCACGGCCTCGTAGAACGCCGGCGACTTGTCCCACACGTGCTTGTACGACTGGAGGAGCTCGCTGCCGACCATGCGCTCCAGGAACGGGTCCTCGACCCAGCGGTTGAAGAGGTCGAGGTCCCTGAGCGTCATGGTGCGCAGATAGACGCGAGTCCCGCGTGAGATGACGACGCCCTGCTCGGCAGGGCGCGGGGACTGTGATGTGGACGGGGCGTCAGCCCCTTGGCGCTCCACCGAGATCACATTCCGGGACCGTTCCAGAGCGCGAAGGCGGCGATCGTCCCCGTTTCCTTGAGCGCCCGGCACACGACTCCGTTGGCGCGCAGGACGAGTGTGCCGCCGTCCTGCGCCTGGATGACGCGACGCGCATCGAGCAGGGCCGCGATGCCGGCGGCATCGAGCCCGGTCACAGCCTGCAGATCCACGACCACGCGCGCCCGGCCGCGGCTGACCGCATCCCGCACGCGCGTGCGAAGCGTCGGCGCCGTGGCCGCGGTGAGGGGACCGGCCAGACGCAGACGCAGCAGGCCCTCGAGGGCCTGCGCGTCGTCCGTCCGACGGTCCTCACGCTCTGCGATCGCCACGGCGCTCATGGTCCGTGCGTCTCCTAGAAGCTGATCTCGAACTTCACGGTCGCGTAGCCGGCCCCGAACTCGCTGGCCTGCACGGGCATGATCTGCTGCATGTCGTCCAGCAGGTAGAGGGGCCGCGTCGTCTGCGTGACGTCGTAGCGGTCCATCGGGTTCAGCGGCAGCGGCGCAGCCCCGAACACCGCCACATCCGGGTACGGCAGCACGAAGGGCAGCCGGAAGGTGCCGGTGAACGGAACGTCAGCGCTCCCGGTGGGCTGCAGCTTGCCCACCACGTGACCGAGCGGAATGCCGTAGATGATCGCCGGCGAGAAATCCATCTTGCCCTTGAAGGTGCCCTTCATGACGACGAACTCCGGGGAATCGGAGTTGTTGTCGCCCTGCACCACCACGGTGAAGGTCCCGCCGAAGTTGCCCAGCCCGGTGGCCAGGTTGATGTTGTCCGAGCCCGTCGCGTTGATCGTGCACGACGCTACCCCGAGCCACGCCGGGCACAGGGGCGTGCCGGCGTCGGCGGTCCCGATCAGCTCGGACGTCGCCTTGCGATGCTCGAACTTCCCGTGCGCCGTCAGCTTCATGTTCTCGGTCATCTCGTACAGCCGGGCGCCGTCTGCACTGGCAACGGCCGGCACCCCGGCCAGCGCCAGGACTGCCAGGCCTGCGACTGCAATGACTCGCTTCGTGATCGTGTTCATCTCGTTCTCCTGTCTCCGCTCACCGTTTGCTCGCTTGCCAGTGCGAGGCTTCAACTCGACCCCCGCGGTTGCGGGCACTGTTACGTAAAGCAAGGCCGGTACCAACGCCCACTCCTCGCTATAAATAGCTCCCATATAAGACGAATATTGATCATCTCCGCTGCGTGCGCCGACGCGGTCGGCTCATTCCTTACCGGACCCCTCCGGCGGAATGGCACATGCGGAAACGATTTGATCAGGCTCACGACGCCCCCTTGGGGTCGCTGACCCGGGCCCAGGCCAGCAGGCTGATGCCCGCCAGGAAGGTTTCGCGCGTCTCCAGCACCTCGAAGCCCGCCGTCTGCAGTGCGGCCAGGAACTCCGTCCGGCTCAGATAGCGGGGCCGGACGCTGCGGAACGCGTCGAACAGCGCCGTCGGCAGGAGCCAGCGCAGGGCGCGCAGGGCCTGGAGCCAGCCGCGCTGCGCGCGCACCTGCGCGAACGTGCGGAGCACGTGGGCGGGCCGCTCGTACGTCAGGAACACCGCGTAGCCGCCCGGTCGCAGCGCCCGCCGGCAGGCCGCCAGCAACGCGGCAGGATCGGGATGCCAGTAGAGCGTGTGCATGCTGACGAGGACGTCGTAGGTGCCGGCCTCGGGCGGAGGCTCGCGGGCGACGTCGAGGTGCTGGAAGCTGAGCGACAGGCCGCTGTCGCGATGGTGTCGGCGGGCCACACCGACCAGATGCGCGACCGGGTCGAGCGCCACCACCGTCCAGCCGCGACGGGCCAGCCGCTCGGCGACGGTGCCGATCCCGCACGAGACGTCGAGCACGCGCGTGCCGGTGGGCGGGCCCGGCACCGCGGCGCGCCCCACCAGGGCCACGATCTCGTCGAGCAGCGCCTCGTACGGGCCGAAGCCGCGGACGATGGCGTCGTAGGTCAGCCCGTAGCCGACCGCGATCAGCCGCTCGAGGGTCGGCGGCGACGCGACGCGATTACCCATCGATCCCGCGAGCTCCATCCGCTACTCCGCCGTGTTCTTCCGGACCCAGACGAGCAGGCTGGCGCCGTTGAGGAACGTGCGCCGGACCTGCAGCACCGTGAACCCCGCCGCGCGCAGGTTCGAGGCGAATTCGGCCTCGCCCCAGTAGTGAGGTCCGGTCCGCCGGCGGGCGGCCTCGAACAGCGAGTGCGGCAGCAGCCAGAGGAACAGGCAGCGCAGCGCGGAGGCCAGCCCCTCGCGGGCCCGCACCTCGCGGAACGTCGCGCGCACGTCCGCCCGTCGCGTGTGGTTCACGAAGACGGCGTGGCCGCCGGGCTTGAGCACCCGGTGGACCTGGACCAGTAGCGCCTTCGGATCCGCGTGCGCGTAGAGCGAGTGCACGTTCACGACCTGGTCGAACGACCCCTCGCGCAACGTCTTTCCGGTGGCGAGGTCGCCCTGGGTGAACGCGAGATTGGCCAGGCGCTTGGCGCGCCGCTTTTCCCGGGCCAGCTCGACCAGGGCGCCGTAGGGCTCCAGCCCCACGACGGAGAAGCCGGCTTCCGCGATCACGAAGGTCAGGTTGCCCGGCCCGCAGTCGACGTCGAGGACCTGCACGTCGCGGCGGTCCGGCGCCTCCTTGGCCGAGGCGGCGATCAGCTCCAGCACCTCCGTGCGCAGGTGCTGGTAGGGGGTGAACTTCTCGAAGATATAGTCGTAGAGCAGGCCGTAGCCGACCGACAGCATCCGGTCGACACCCCACTGCAACCCGCTGTGGAGGGAACCCATTACGACCTCCGCCGTGGCCGAACCGCGAGCGTGTACGCTTGGCTGCGGGTGCATCGCGAGCCCCCGTCAACCGCGGTCCGCCAGGACCTTTTCAACGGTCCCGCGCAGCTCGTCGGACGTGAACGGCTTGAGTAGGATAGCGCTGAAACCCATGCGAGTGGCCTCGCTGACGATCTCCGGAGTGCCGTGCCCGGTCACGAGCACGATGGCCATGTTGGGGTGGAGCGGCCGGGCCTGCGCGAAGACCTCGAAGCCGCTCAGCCCCGGCATCTTGTAGTCGAGCACCATCAGATCGAACGGCTCCTTGCCGAGGAGCTCGAGCGCGGCCTCGCCGCGATTGGCGCCCTTGACGGCGTAGCCCAGCGCCTGCAGCACGTTGACGCAGAGCACGACCACCGGCCCCGCGTCGTCCACGATGAGGATCTTCTTGCGCGGCGTCGTCAATTCGCCTGGGCCAGCGCGGGCGCGCTCAAGGCGGCGCTCGTCAGACTCTCGTAGTGGCGGGTGATCTCCTCCAGCCGCGCCATCGGGATCCGGAGGAACCCTTCCGCCACGACCGGATCGAAGTGGCTGCCGCAGCCCCGCGCGATCTCCTCCCGGGCCGCGTCGAGCGGCATCGCCGTGCGATACGGCCGGTTGGAGGTGATCGCGTCGAACACGTCGGCCACCGTCACCACCCGCGCCACCAGCGGGATGTCCTCGCCGCGGAGGCCGTCGGGGTAGCCGGTGCCGTCGAACCGCTCGTGATGGTGGCGCACCGCGCACGTCTCGCGGGAGAGGAAGCGGAGGGGCTCGAGGATCCTGGCGCCGACCACCGGATGGCTCTTGATGATCGCGAACTCCTCGGCGGTCAGCCGCTCGGGCTTGCGGAGGATCGAGTCCATGATGGACAGCTTCCCGAGGTCGTGCAGCATGGCGCCGCGCCGGACGACGTCGACCATCTCGGTCGTCATGCCGAGCGTCTGGGCGATCTCCGCCGCGAAGAGGGCGACGCGCGCCGAGTGGCCCTTCAGGTACCGGTCCTTGGACTCGATCGCGTTGACGAAGGCGGTGATCGTGTCGACGAGGTTGCGCTCGACGTTCTCGCGCAGGATCAGCTTCTGCAGCGCCACCGCCGTGGTCTGGGCGTAGCCGAGCAGCATCTCGCGCTCGTCGGGCAGGAAGCCACCGGAGTCCGTCTCGCGGGCCAGGCAGACGATGCCCATGGAGCGCCCAAGACCGGGAATGACGGCGGCGATCGCGTCGAGCGGCTCGCCGCCGGTCGCGAGCGGGAGGATCTCCTTGCCGCCGGTGGCGACCAGGTCCTCGAACGACCGCTGCAGCATCGTCAGCAGGCGGGTGACCAGCGTCGGCTCGCCCTGCTGGCTCGAGCTGAACGTGCCCTGCTCGTCGCGCAGGAGCACGAGGGCGGCGTCGCTCTTGAGGCTCTGCACCATGAGCCGGAGCACCTCGTCCACGAAGGTGGCGGTGTCCAGCCCCTGCAGCGCGAGGTCGCCGATGCGGAACAGGACCTCCACGCCCCGCTGGCGGCGGGCCAGCTCCTCGGTGAGCCCGGCCGGCAGCGGCGCCTGGCCGTCCCACTTCTGGCGGTCACTGCGCACGCGGGCCAGCAGCTGCTGGATCTCCCGGATCGAGAACGGCTTCGGCAGGTAGTCGTAGGCGCCATGGCGCAGGCCGAACACCGCCGAGTTCACCGACGGGTTGCCGGTGATGAGCACGACCGGCGTCGCCGGCTGCTTGCCCTTCACCGCGCGGAGCAGGTCGAGCCCCGACAGTCCGGGCATCTTGATGTCGGAGACGACGAGGTCGAACGCCTGCTCGGTGATCTGCCCCAGCGCCTGCTCGGCGGCGGCGGCCTGGCTGACGGTGCAGCCGTTGGCCGAGAAGGCCGACACCAGGAAGCGCAGCAGCGACGCGTTGTCGTCGACGACCAGGACGCGCAGGGGTTCGGGAGCGGGCACCACCGGCACCGGAGAGGACATGAATTCCTTTCCCACTACTTCGTGTTCGACATCTGGCTGAGAAACTCCATCCACTGGCGCGTCAGCACTCCGTCGTTGGGGAACTTGAGCCCCTCGAATTCCTGGGGCATCGCCGTCAGCACCTGCTTGGCGGTGTCGGTGACCTGCTGCTCGATCACGGCCGCGGGGGGCGTCGGCGCCTGCGCCGGAGTGGCGACGGGCACGCTCTGGACCAGGGCCTCCACGGTCAGCGTATCCTCGCCGGCTGGCTCGTCGATGTCGATGGCCGTCTCGATCTCGGGCGTCTCGACGGCGGCGAGCGCGACGATCTCCTCGAGGGCGGCCCGCGACGTCTCGGGCTCGGCGGGCGTCGCGGGCTCGCGCTCGACCAGCGCGAGCGCCGGCTCGGGCTCGGCCACGGTCGTCACCGGCTCGATCACGATCGAGACCACGACCGGCTCGATCTCGACGGGCGCCGTGGCGACGATGGGCGCCGCCGCCACCGGCGCGACGGGCGCGGCGGCGGCGGGTCCGCCGAGCAGCGCGGCGGCCAGATCCTTGAAGGAGATGCGCTTCTCCTGAGGCTCGGCCTCGACGGCGACGGCGGGCTCGGGCGCGACGACGACCGGCGCGCTCGGCGTCGACAGCGCGGCCGGCTCCCTCGGGTCGATCGAGAGCTCGGACAGGCACCGCAGGCTGACGCGCTCGGTCTCGAGCGCCGGCTCCGGGGTCGCGACGACAGTGAGCGTCTCGAGCGCGGGCTCCGGCTCGACGGCGATGGTCTCGGGCCGGCGCTCGGTCTCGAGCTCGGCGAGGGCGCGCTCGAGCTGCGCCACGATCGCGGCATCCGGCGCGATGGCGACCGGCTCGGGCACCGCCTCCGCGACCACCACGGGCTCGACGACGGCCAGCGGCGCGGCGTCGGCGCTCACCGGCGCGAGCGCGGCCACCAGCTCGGCGACCGCCGCCGGCTCGGCGACGGCCACCGGCGCCTCCAGCTGCAGCGTCGGCCGCTCGGGCGCGACGATCGGCTCGGGCTCGGGCCGCGGGGCCGGCTCCGGCTCGACGACGCTCGCCGCCGGCGCGGCGATCAGCGGCTGCGGCTGGCGCAGCGCCACCGGCTCGACGGCCGGGCGCGGGCGCTCGGGCCGCGGCACCCTGGCGATGGACTGGCGGCTCACCATGCTCACCACCGACGCCGGCTCGCGCGGGGGCGCCGGCCGGTCGGCGGCACGCGGGCCCGTGATCGGCCCCTCGGCCACGGCCTGGTTCAGGAGCTTCTGGAGCTTGAGGCTGGTGGCGCGGGCGGCGAGCGCGCCGTTCATCGCGATCACCTTGTCGCCCGTCGCGGCGGCGCCGGCCTCGGGTGCCGGCGTCTCGATCCGCGGCGCCGGCCGGTCGGGCGCCGCGATGGCGCGCCGGATCTTCAGAATGGGCTCGAAGTAGACGGCACTCGCGCCTTCGACGTCGAGCAGCCGGAACTCGACGCAGTCCACCTCGGGGAAGCCGAGCTGCCGGATCTTGCGCTGGAAGGCGTCGGGCATCCGCTCGACGACGAACATGAGGCGCGGAGGCCGCTCATCGGAGATCACGCAGCTCGGGTAGAGCCGCTCGAGCGACTCGGGATACTCGCGGCACCACGAATACGCCTCGACCGCCTTGAGCAGCATCTCCTCGTTGGCGGTGATGCCGGCGGCGATCAGCACCAGCGCGCCGGCGGCGTCCGCGCCGATCACGTCGATCGTGGCATGGCCGAGGATCAGGCGCGAGTCGAGGACGACGAGCCCGGGCTCGATGGCGTCGATGTTCTCCGCCACCAGCATCTGCAGCTTCGCGGCGTCCTCGATCTGCACCTTCCGGATGGCCAGCCTCATCGTCAATTGCCCCCCCGTGCCTCTCTGACGACCGTGACCGGTGTTACGCAAGGCGGGTACCAAACCCGACTGTGGACCACAACTCCCTTATTCACATCGAGTTTTTGATGCCTGTCGCAGTGGCGCTTCAGGCCTTCCGGCTGATTCCTATCCAGGCCCCCTGGCCCCCAGCCCGGGGGGGCGGTCAGGAATCAATCAGGGGCTCAGGCCGAGGCTTCGGGGAGCTTCTTGCGGAGGGTCTGGCGGGTGATGCCGAGAATCTTGGCTGCCTCGCTCTTGTTGCCGTTGACCTGACGGAGCACCTTGAGGATGTAAGAGCGCTCGACCGCCTCCAGGGTGCGCGGCTCGCGGGAGACTTCCTCGGCCAGCGGGCCGTCGCCCGCGCCGGAGACCGGCATCGGCAGCTGATCGGCCTCGATCGTGTCGCCGGTGCTGAGGATCACGAGCCGCTCGATGAGATTCTTGAGCTCGCGGACGTTGCCCGGCCAGGCGTAGGCCAGCAGGAGCGTCTCGGTCTCGGTGGCCAGGCGCTTGACGGTCTTGTGGAAGGTGCTGTTCGCCTCGACCAGGAAGTGGCGGGCGAGCGGCAGGATGTCCTCCTTCCGCTCGCGCAGCGGCGGAATCGTGAGCGGGATGACGTTCAGGCGATAGAAGAGGTCCTCGCGGAACTTCCCCTCCTTCACCATCGTCTCCAGCGACCGGTTGGTGGCGGCGATGACGCGCACGTCCACCTTGAGATCGCGGATCCCGCCCACCCGCTTGAAGGTGCGCTCCTGCAGGCACCGGAGCAGCTTGGCCTGGCTCGCGAGGGGAATCTCGCCCACCTCGTCGAGGAAGAGCGTGCCGTCGTCGGCCAGCTCCATCAGCCCCTTCTTGGTGGCCTTGGCGTCGGTGAAGGCGCCCTTCTCGTGGCCGAAGATCTCGCTCTCGAAGAGCGTCTCGGTGATCGCCGCGCAGTTGACCTCCATGAACGGCGAGGTGCGGCGCGCGCTCTCGAAGTGCAGCCCCCGCGCGACGAGCTCCTTGCCGGTGCCGCTCTCGCCCTGCACGAGGATCGTGTGCGCCTCGCTCTGCGCCAGCTGCGTGATCACCTCCCGCAGCCGCCGGGTGGTGGTGGACTCACCGATGATCTGGGCGGTCCGGTACCGCCCCTGCTGCAGCCCCTGCAGCCGGTTGATCTCGCGCCGGGCCTTGACCTCTTCGAGCGCCCGGCTCACCGTGATGCGCAGCTTCTCGAGGTGCTGGAAGGGCTTCTCGAGATAGTCGGTGGCGCCGTTCTTCATGGCCACCACCACGCTCTCGATGTGGCCGAACGCCGTGATCATGATGACGGCCGTCTGCGGGTGGCGTGTCCGCAGCTCGCGCAGCACCTGGATGCCGTCGATATCGGGCAATCGAAGATCTACCAGCGCGAGGTCGGGATCGACCTGGTCGGCCAGCTCGAGCCCCTCCTTGCCGGTGCCGGCGGTGTGGATCTCGATGTTGTCCTGGGCGAGCACCCGCGCGACGAGGGAGCGGATGTTGCGTTCGTCGTCGATGACCAGAACTGAGTTCATGGGCGATTCGATTGTAGCCGAACCAGGGGCGTTAAGAAAATCACCAAGTGGTAACGAACTTTCCGCCGGTCACCCGACTTCGGTCCCGATCCGACCACAAAAACCCTGTGACAGCGGCAATTTGGAGGTCGACCGACCCGGTGGCATGCGGCTCGCAGTTGCCGCAAGCCGATGAGCGAGCATGCGAGCGAGCCCACGAAGTCCGCTCCCGAGGTGACCCTCCTGCTCAAGCAGCTCATCCAGGTCGGGATCGCGCTCACCAGCGAGCGCGAGCTGTCCACGCTGCTGGAGCGGATCGTCTGCGAGGCCCGGCGGTTCACCAACGCCGAGGGCGGCACCCTCTTCCTCCGCGAGGGCGACGTCCTGCGCTTTGCGGTGGCGCAGAACGACGTGCTGGCCGGGCGCATGGGCGCGAGCGAGATGCGGCGACGGCTCACGACCCAGCCGCTGAAGCTGACGAAGCCGAGCCTGGCCGGCTACGTGGCGCTCACCGGCCAGTCGATCAGCCTCCCCGACGCCTACGGCGTCCCCACCGGGCGCCCGTACGTCTTCAACCGGGAGCTCGACGAACGCCTGGAGTATCAGACCGGCTCGGTCCTCGTGGTCCCGCTCCAGGACCCGACCGGGGACGTGATCGGCGTGCTCCAGCTCATCAACGCGCGCAACGCGGCGGGCGAGCTGGTGTCGTTCGATCCCGAGCTCGAGAGCCTGATCCAGGCTCTCGCGTCGCAGGCCGCGGTGGCGATCCGCAACGCGCGGCTGGAGGAGCTCTCCTTCAAGGACCCGCTCACCGGCGTCTACAATCGCCGCTACTTCGCGCTGCGCATCGATGAAGAGGCCAAGCGCCACGCCCGCTTCGGCGAGCCGCTGTCGCTCGTGCTGCTCGACGTGGACCGATTCAAGAACATCAACGACCAGCTTGGCCATCGCGCGGGCGACGAGGCGCTCAGGGAGACGGCGCAGCTCATCGTCGCCCATTCGCGCAGCTTCTCGATCGTCACCCGCTACGGCGGCGACGAGTTCGCCGTGCTCCTGGTGAACACGCCCAAGAACGGCGCCGTGAAGTACGCCCAGCGCATCCGCGACGTCATCGAGCGCCACCCCTTCGGTCACGGCCCGCTCACCGTCAGCGTCGGCATCGCCGCCCTGCCGGAGGACGTGCTGCGCAGCGAGGACCTGATCCCCGCCGCCGACCGCGCGCTCTACGTCGCCAAGCGGCTGGGTCGCAACGCCATCGAAGTCGCCTGAGCGCGGCCTCGCCGCGCCGCCCGGGACGTATACTTCGGGCATGGCCGCGACGCCGCTCGACATCCTCGACCGGATCCAGCGTCGCGTGCTCTGGCTGTCGGCGTGGATGGTGCACGCCGCCAACGCGCGCCCGGCCACCGACGGCCTGAAGGTCGGCGGCCATCAGGCGTCGTCGGCGTCGGTCGTCAGCCTGCTCACCGCGCTCTACTTCGAGGCGCTGCGCCCGACGGACGTGGTCGCCGTGAAGGCCCACGCGTCCCCCGCGTTCTACGCGATCCAGTACCTGCGCGGCCGCCTCCGCGCGAAGGATCTCGAGCGCCTGCGGGTCTTCGGCGGGCTGCAGGCGTATCCGAGCCGCCGCAAGAATCCCGAGGTCGTCGATCTCTCGACCGGCTCGATGGGGCTCGGCGCCGTCGCCGCGACCTTCGGCGCGCTGGCCGGCCGCTATCTGGTGGACCACGGCGGCGTGGGGACGCCCGAGCGGTTCGTGATCATGGTCGGCGACGCCGAGCTGGACGAGGGCAACGTCGGGGAGATGCTCGGCGAGGAGGTCGTCCGGCGCCTCGGCGGCGTGCTGTGGATCGTGGACGTCAATCGGCAGAGCCTCGATCGCATCGTCCCCGACGGGCGGCCCCGCCAGCTCGCCGACATGTTCCGGGCGGGCGGCTGGCGGGTGGACGAGCTGCGCTGGGGCCGCCGGCTGCAGGCGCGCTTCGCGCGGCCCGGCGGCGAGCGGCTGCGCGCCCGGCTCGAGGCGATGACCGCGACCGAGTATCAACGGGTGCTTCGCCTGCCGGCGGGCGGGGTGCGCAAGGCGCTGGTGACGGCGCCCGGCGGCGGCCTCGACGCGGGGCTCGACCGGCTGCTCGCCGATGTTGCCGACGCCGCGCTGCCCGACCTCGTCGCCGACCTCGGCGGCCACGACCTCGCGCTGATCCTCGACGCGTACGCGGCGGCCGGGCGCGAGCGCGAGCGGCCGTCGGTGATTCTCGCCCACACCGTCAAGGGCTGGGGGCTGCCGTTCGCGGGCGATCCGCTCAACCACACGATGGTGACGAGCGCGGCGCAGCTGGACGAGCTGCGGGCGGCGCTCGGCGTCGCGCCGGGCGAGGAGTGGGCGGCGTTCGCACCGGACTCGCCCGAGGGGCGGCACATCGCCGCGCTGCCGCCGTTGTTCACGCCGCCGCCGGCGCCACCTGCGCCCGACGTCCCCGAGGCGCTCGACGAGGCGTACCCCGAGCTGGCGTCCACCCAGGAGGGGTTCGGGCGCGCCCTCACCGCGCTCGGCCGGCTGCCGGTCGGCGATGCGATCGTCACGGTCTCGGCCGACGTCGCGGTGACGACGCATCTGGCCGGCTGGATGAACCGCAAGGGGATCTATTTTCCCGAGGCGCGGCCGGACCCGTTCGCCGACGTGCCGCAGCCCCTCAAGTGGCGCGAGGGTCCCGGCGGCCAGCACATCGAGCTCGGCATCGCCGAGCACGATCTCTTCCTGTTGCTCGCCGCGCTCGGGCTGACGGCCGAGCTGTCCGGCCGCACGCTGCTGCCCATCGGCACGCTCTACGACCCCTTCGTCACGCGCGGCCTCGACGCGCTCTACCACGCGCTCTACGCCGGCGCGCGCTTCGTCGTCGTCGCCACCCCGTCGGGGGTGAGCCTGGCGCCCGAGGGGGGCGCCCACCAGTCCGTCATCACGCCGGGCATCGGCCTCACGCTGCCCGACCTCGCGTACTACGAGCCGGCGTTCGCGCGCGAGGTGGAGTGGATCCTGCTGGCCGGCCTGCGTGCGGTGGCCGCGCGGCGCGAGAGTCTCTACCTGCGGCTGAGCACGGCGCCGGTGGACCAGCGGCTGGCGCCGGCGCCGAGCGCAGCGCAGCGGGCGGCCGTGCTGGCCGGCGGCTATCGCCTGCTCGACGGGCGGCGCGCGCCGGGCTGGACGCCCGAGCGGGCCGTCCACGTCTTCGCCACCGGCGTGACGGTGCCGGAGGCGATGGCGGCCGCCGGGCGCCTGGGCGAGCGGGGCGCGTTCCCGAGCGTCTTCGTCGTCACCAGTCCCGACCGGCTCTACCGCGGCCTGCGCGAGCCCCGGCCCTATCTGGAGAGCCTCGTCACGGCCGACGAGGAGGACGTTCCCATCGTGTCGGTCCTCGACGGCCACTCGCACGCGCTCGCGTTCCTCGGCGGCGCGCTCGGCGTCCCGCAGCAGGCGCTCGGCGTGGACGCCTTCGGCCAGTCGGGGACCCGTGCGGACCTCTACCGCCACTACGGCATCGACGCCGAGGCGATCGTCGGCGCGGCCACGGTCCTGCTGGGCGGTCTCTAGGACGGAGCAGCGAACGGGGTATACTCCGGGCATTCATGGCCACCCTGACCGCTGATCGCAAGTCCACGCTCCGCCGGGAGCTGGAGGCCATCGTCGGACGGGGCGGCGTGCTGTCCGAGCCCGACGAGCTGCTGGTCTACGAGTCCGACGGGCTCACGCTCTTCCGCGCCCTCGCCGACTTCGTCGTGTTCCCGATCAGCGCCGAGCACGTGGCCGCCGTCGTGCGCGTCGCCAACCGCGAGGGGCTACCCTTCGTCGCGCGGGGCGCCGGCACCGGGCTGTCGGGTGGCTGCCTGCCCGCCGAGGGCGGGCTCGTCCTCTCGCTGATGCGGATGAACCGCGTGCTCGAGGTGGACTACGACAACCAGGTCGCGGTCGTCGAGCCGGGCCTCGTCAACCTGCACCTGTCGTGGGCGGTCGGCCCGCGCGGCTACTACTACGCGCCCGATCCCTCCAGCCAGCAGGCGTGCACGATCGGCGGGAACATCGCCAACAACTCGGGCGGACCGCACACGCTCAAGTACGGCGTGACCGTCAACCACGTCCTCGGCCTCGAGGTGGTGCTGCCCGACGGCGAGATCGTCTGGCTGGGGGGCCGGACGCGCGACGCGCCCGGCTACGACCTGCCCGGCGTGTTCGTCGGCTCCGAGGGGACCTTCGGCATCGCCACCAAGATCGCGGTGCGGATCCTCCGCAAGCCCCAGGCCGTCAAGACCGTGCTCGCCGTGTTCGATCAGATCGAGCAGGCGTCGGCCGCCGTCTCGGCGATCATCGCACGCGGTCTGGTGCCGGCCGCGGTGGAGATGATCGACCAGCTGACGATCCAGGCGGTGGAGGACGCGTTCGGCTGCGGCTATCCGCGCGACGCCGCCGCCGCGCTGCTGATCGAGCTGGACGGGCTGCGGGTCGGCATGGAGGCCCAGGCGGAGCGCATCGTCGCCGCCTGCCGCGAGTCGGGGGCGCGCGAGGTGCGCACGGCGGCCGACGAGGCCGAGCGGCAGCTGCTGTGGAAGGGGCGCAAGTCGGCGTTCGGCGCCTACGGGCGCGTCTCGCCCGCCTACATGGTGATGGACGGCGTCATTCCGAGGACGAAGCTGCCCTACGTGCTCGGCCGCGTGAACGCGATCGTGGCCGCCGCCGGGCTGCGCGTGGGCAACGTGTTCCACGCCGGCGACGGCAACCTGCATCCCAACATCCTCTACGACCCGCGCAAGCCGGGCGAGGAGGCGCGGGTCGTGGCGGCCGGCGCCGAGATCATGAAGGTCTGTGCCGAGGTCGGCGGCTCGATCTCCGGCGAGCACGGCATCGGGCTGGAGAAATCCGATTTCATGCCCTTCATCTTCTCCGCCGCCGATCTTGCTTTCATGGAGAAGCTCAAGCGCGCGTTCAACCCGACCGGCCTCTGCAATCCCGGCAAGATGTTCCCGACGAAGAAGTCGTGTGTCGAGGCCGGGCCGGTCGCCTATCGGCCGCACGCGATCGAAGAGCGGGGCCTCGCCCAGCGCTTCTGAGCGCGGGCGGCACGTCGTGGAGGCGCTGCTCGACACGCTTCGGGCCACGCTCGGCGCCCCGAACGTCCTCACCGGTGTCGAGCTGTCGCCCTTCGTCGTCGAGGGGCGCACGCCCGACGTCGCCGTGTTCCCCGGCTCGGTGGACGAGGTGGCGACGGTCGTCCGGCAGGCGGCCGCTGCCGGGCTGCCGATCACGCCGTGGGGCGGCGGCACCGCCGCCGCCGTCGGCGCCCCGCCCGCGCGCGCCGGCATGGTGCTCGGCCTCACGCGCCTGAGCCGGCTCCTCGAGCACGAGCCCGGCGACCTCACCGTCACCGCCGAGGCCGGCATGACGCTCGAGGCGCTGCAGGCGGCGCTCGCCGCGCGCGGGCAGTGGCTGTCGCTCGACCCGCCCGACGCCGCGCGCGCCACGCTGGGCGGTGTCATCGCCGCCAACGCCTCGGGGCCCCGGCGCCATCTCTACGGCACCGTGCGCGACCTCCTGATCGGCGTGACCGTGGTCACCGCCGACGGCGCCGTCGTGCACGGCGGCGGCAAGGTCGTGAAGAACGTGGCGGGCTACGACCTGCCCAAGCTCTTCGTCGGCGCCTACGGCACGCTCGGCATCGTGGTGGAGGCGACGTTCAAGCTGCGGCCGCGGCCCGACGAGGAGCGGCTGGTGGCGGTGACCTTCGACCGGCTCGAGGCGTGCGGCGCCGCCGTGCGCGCGCTCCTGGGCGGCGAGCTGATCCCCAACGCGGTGGAGATCGTGGACGCCACCGCCGGCGCCGCGCTCGGGCTGGGCCCGGTCAGTCTCGTCGTCGGCTTCGACGGCCTGCGCGAGCAGGTGGAGGCGCAGATGGGCGAGCTGGCCGGCCTGGTGGCGCCGCTCGGCGGCGGCGCGCCGACGACGCTGGCGGCGGCGGCGTGGCCGCGACTGGCCGCGCTGGCGCGCGACGCCTTCCCGTCGCCGGCGGCGGTCATGACCTTCGGCGTGCTGCCGACGCTGGCGGCGGAGACCATGGAGCGCGGCGCGGCGACCGCGCGCCGGCACGGCCTGGCCAGCGCGTGGACCGCTCACGCCGGCGTCGGCGCCGTCACCGGCGCGCTGACGAGCGGCCGCGAGGCGGCCACGGTGGCGGCGGTGCTGACCGAGTGGCGGGAGCTCGCGCGTGCCGGTGGCGGTCACTCGACGCTGGCGTGGGCGCCGCTGGCGGTGAAGTCGCAGGTCCCGGTGTGGGACGACGCCGGTCCCGCCGGTCGTATCATGCAGCGCATCAAGGCGCAGCTCGATCCCAACAACGTGCTCAACCCCGGCCGCTTCGTGGCCGGGATCTGACGGAGACCATGGCCCCCGCGACGTCCGAGACGCCGCCGCCGCCGGCGCTGGCGCTGCACGGGCTCAGCGTCGAGGGCGTGAACCAGTGCGTGCACTGCGGCCTGTGCCTGGCGTCGTGCCCGACGTTCGCCGAGCTCGGCACCGAGATGGACTCGCCGCGCGGGCGCATCTTCCTCATCAAGTCGCTCGCCGAGGGGCGCATCGGCCTCACTGCGCCGACGGTCGCGCATCTCTCGCTCTGCCTCGACTGCCGGGCGTGCGAGACGGCGTGCCCCTCCGGCGTCCCCTACGGGCGCCTCATCGAGGCCGCCAAGGCCGAGATCGAGCGCCAGCGGCCGGGCGGTGTCGGACGGCGCGTCTTCCGCTGGCTCAACTTCGGGCTGTTGCTGGGCCGTCCGCGCGTCCTGCGCGCCGCCGCCGCCGGGCTGCGTCTCTACCAGGCGAGCGGTCTGCAGGCGCTGGTGCGCGCGACCGGTGTCGCCCGCCTGTTGCCGGGCACGCTGCCGGCGTGGGAGGCGCTGCTGCCGCGGCTGCCCGCCGCCCGCGAGCGCGCGCCGCTGCCGTCGCTCACGCCCGCCGCCGCTCCCCGCCGCGCGCGCGTGGCGCTGCTGACCGGCTGCGTGCAGTCGGTCGTGTTCGGCGCGCACAACCGCGCGACGGCGCGCGTGCTGGCGCGCAACGGCTGCGACGTACTGGCGCCGCCCGGCCAGGGGTGCTGCGGCGCCCTCAACGCGCACGGCGGCGACCACGCGCGCGCGCTCGAGATGGCCAGGCGGACGATCGAGACGTTCGAGGCGGCCGGCGCCGAGGCGGTGATCGTCAACACGTCGGGGTGCGGCGCCCACATGAAGGCGTATGGCGCGCTCCTGGCCGGCGTGCCGGGCTGGGGCGAGCGGGCCGCGCGCTTCGCGCGGACCGTGCAGGACATCGCCGAGTTCCTGGCGCGGGCGCCGCTGCGGGGGCCGCTGGCGCCGGTGCCGCTGACCGTCACCTATCACGATCCCTGCCACGTCGTGCACGGGCAGAAGATCCGCCGCCAGCCGCGCGACCTCCTCGCCCAGATCCCCGGCCTGCGCCTCGTGGACCTGCCGGAGGCCGACTGGTGCTGCGGCTCGGCCGGCATCTACAACCTCACGCAGCCGGAGATGGCCGACCGCCTGCTGCGCCGCAAGATCGCCAACGTCGAGTCCACCCGGGCGGAGGCGGTCGTCACCGCCAACCCCGGCTGCATCTTGCAGATCCAGACCGGGCTGCGCGCGCGCGGCCTCGATCTGCCGGTGCTGCACCTCGTGGAGATCCTCGATCGCGCCGGCGGAGGTCCGTCGTCGTGAGCCGGCCGCTGCCCTCCACGCCCGACGAGCATCGCAAGACGGCGCCGACGGCGATCGGGTGCTTCGTGCTGACCGTGTCGGACACGAAGACGGCGGAGACGGACACCAGCGGCGCCCTCGTGCGCGAGCTCCTGACCGGCGCCGGCCACGTCGTCGTCGGCTCGGCGATCGTCCGCGACGAGCCCGCCGACGTCACTCGCGTGGTGCGCGAGGCGTGTGCCGACGCCCGCGTGCAGATCGTCCTCCTCACCGGCGGCACCGGCATCACCTCGCGCGACTCCACCTACGAGGCGGTGACCGCGCTGCTCGACAAGCGGCTGCCCGGCTTCGGCGAGCTGTTCCGCGTGCTGTCCTACCAGGAAGTCGGCGCGGCGGCGATGCTGTCGCGCGCGCAGATGGGCGTGCACGCCCGCCGCATCGTCGTCTCGCTGCCGGGGTCGCCCAACGCCTGCCGGCTGGCGCTCGAGCGGCTGCTGCTGCCCGAGCTCGGCCACCTCGTGCGCGAGGTCAGCCGCTGACCGCTGCCCGCGGGGCGCCGCGCTATACTGGATTCCGCGTTCGCCCCAAGGAGGTTCGACATGTCCCGTTCGCGTCGCCCGGCGCTCCTGGCGCTCGTCCTGATCGGACTCCTGCTGGCGCCCGGCGTCGGGGCGCTCGCCGCGGACGAGCCCCGGTTCTGGCGGGAGGACACCGCGGTCACGCCGGCGCCCGAGCTGGTCCGCTTCAACCAGCTCCTCGCCGACCTCGCCGAGCACCTCAAGCCCGCGCTCGTCCACATCCGCACACGGCGGGCGGCCGGCAAGGACAAGGACGACGACGCGGATCCCCGCCGCAGCAGCGGCTCGGGGTTCCTGATCGACCCCAGCGGGCTCATCGTCACCAACGCCCACGTGGTGGAGGACGTCGATTGGCTGCAGGTGCGACTGGCCGACGGCCGGCGCTTCGGCGGCAAGGTCGTGGGGGTCGACGGCCGCGTGGACCTGGCGCTGGTGCGGATCGAGGGCGCCGCCGACCTGCCGACGCTGCCGCTCGGCGACTCCAACCGGCTGCGCGTCGGGGAGTTCGTGATGGCGCTGGGCCACCCGTTCGGGCTCGAGCAGACGGTCTCGTTCGGGATCGTCAGCCGCAAGGGCGCGCCGCTGACGGTGGCGTCGCCCGGCTTCGACTTCATCCAGACCGACGCGGCCATCAACCCGGGCAACTCGGGCGGCCCGCTCGTGAACATGGCCGGCCAGGTCGTGGGCGTGAACAGCATGGCGACGCGCAACGGCTCCATCGGCTTCGCGATCCCCTCCAACCTCGTGAAGCTGCTGGTGCCGCAGCTCGCCACCAAGGGCAAGGTCGAGTGGGGCTGGCTCGGCGTGTCGATCTCCGAGATCGGTGACGACGACCTGGGCCGGCTCAAGCTCGTCGAGGCCAAGGGCGTGCTCGTGCGCGGCGTGATGCCGGGCGAGCCGGCCGATCAGGGTGGCCTCAAGCCCGACGACGTCATCATCGCGCTCGGCGGCGTGTCGCTCGACGCGCCCGGCGACCTGCAGCGCGTGGTCTCGACGACGCCGGTCGGGACGCGCGTGCGCGTCATGCTGCTGCGCGGGGGCGAGAAGAAAGAGGTCGAGGTGACGATCGGCCGCTACAAGGAGCGCGAGGAGCGCAGCGCGAAGTAGCCCGCGTCAGGCCCGCGCGCGCGGCGCCGCCAGGGCGGCCAGCGTCGCGCGCGCCCACGGCTCGCCCAGCGTCGGCGCCGGCGCATAGCGGATCGGCCCGGTGATGCGCATGCCGGCCTCCCAGTCGGCGGCGGTGTCCTCGCGCGTCTCCACCACCTCCAGCAGGAAGAAGCCGAGGCCGAGCGGTTCGCCCCCGTCGACCGGCAGCGGGCCGTCCAGCGCGCGCAGCTTCACGTAGACGATCACGTCGGGCTCGACGAGGATCAGCGTGCCCGCGCCGCGCTCGGCCAGGTTGCGCGCGCTCGCGCTGCGCGCCTGGATCACGAGCCCCACCGTGCGCGCGTCATACGCCCGCAGCTCTAGATACGAGACCAGCATGGGATGAGGCCGCCCCTCGGCGTCCACCGTGACGAACGGCAGCCCCACGCCCAGGCGCTGCGGCAGATCGCGCTGGCTCAGCCGCTCCACGAGGGCGGGGGAGAGCGTCCCCCCGACGACGGGTGTCATGGCTGGACTGTACCGCACCGTCGGGCCGCCGACAGTCCGGGCCCCGGCCGAGGCTGCGAGGGGTCCATCATCGCAACGGGTTGCGACGCGCCGCCGGCTGGTCCTCGGCTTGCAAATCCCACGTCGTCATGGCCAACCTTCGCTGGTGGCTCCTGCTGGTCGCGGCCGTGCTGTTCTCGATGTCGGGGTGATCGGGCTCAGCCGCCCGGCTCCAACCCGCCGCGCGCGAGAATGTCCCGCGTGGCCGGCCCGGCCAGGAAGGCCAGCAGCGCCCGGCCGGCGTCGGGCGCGCCCGACCGCGCCAGCAGCGCGGCGGCGTAAGCCAGCCGCGCCTGCAGCGGCGGCGGCAGCGGGCCGGCCAGCGCCAGCCCCGGCACCGGCAGGATCTCGCTGATCGGCGCGACCGCCAGCGCCACCTCACCGGCCGCCGCCCGCTCGAGCCCCTGCAACCCCTCGGCGAACAGCCGGGTGCGTGGGCCCAGCGTCTCGGTGAGGTCGAGCCGCTCCACGACAGCCGCGAAGTGGATGCCGCCCTGGCCGCCGCGCGCCGGGTCCGCATAGCCGATGGATGCCGCCGCCAGCAGCGTCCGCCGCAGCGCCTCGGGCGTGGAGACGTCGGGCAGCGGCGTGCCCGCCCGCACCGCGATCCCGACGCCGACCGTGCCGACCGCCACGCGCGTGTCGCCGGCGGCGACGCCGCGCGCGATCAGGTCGTCGAGACTCCGCGCGCCGGTCACGATCACGTCGGCCGGCTCCAGCGCCGCCGCGCGCCGGGCGAGGCCGCCGGCGGTGCCGTACACGAAGCGCACGCGATGACCGGTCTCCGTCCGGAAGCGCTCGGCGACGGCGGCCAGCGGCGTCTGCACGCCGCGGGGGCAGAGCACGATGAGCTCGTCGGCCGCGGCCGGCAGCGCGACCGCCAGCGTCCACGCCAGCGCGGCGGCGGCGACGGCGCGGGCCACGCTAGTAGCCGCGGGCGCGGTCCACGACCTGCAGCAGCGGGCGGCCGGCGAGGAAGCGGGCGAGGTTGTCCTGCCAGAGCTCGGCCACCAGCATGTCGCGGCGGGGGTGCAGGCCGCCGACGTGCGGCAGCACGACGATGCCCGGCGTCGTCCAGAACGGGTGCTCGCCGGGCAGCGGCTCGGCGGTGAACACGTCGAGCACCGCGCCGGCGATGCGGCGCTCGCGCACCGCCGTCACGAGATCGTCGTCCACGACCAGGTCGCCGCGGCCGAAGTTGAGCACGAACGCGCCGGGCTTCATGCGGCCGAGCGCGGCCTTGCCGAGGATCCCGCGCGTGTCGTCCGTCGAGGGCAGGAGCAGCAGCAGGTAGTCGGCCTCGGCCAGCACGCGGCCGGTCTCGGCGGGCGGATACACGCGCTCGACGCCGGCGACCGGCGTGACGTCGCGCTTGGTGCCGGTCACGCGCATGCCGAGCAGCGCGGCCAGCCGCGCGACCTCGGCGCCGATGGCGCCCAGCCCGAGGATGCCCAGCGTGGCGCCGGCCAGCGTGGGATTGACGCGACGGCGCCAGCGGCGCTCCGCCTGGTCCAGCACGATGGCGGGGAGATCCTTCGCGCACAGGAACAGCGCGGCCAGGATGTGCTCGGACATCTGCACGCGATGGGTGCCCCGCGCGCAGGTGAGCACGGCGCGCGCCGGCAGGTCGGCGGTGAGCCATTGCTCGCAGCCGCCGGTGAGCGACTGGATCCAGGCCAGGCGCGGTGCGCGGGCGGCCAGCCGCGCGGGCGGCCGCCACGCCAGCAGCGCGTCGGCGCGCGCGAGCAGGTCGTCGGGCGGGTCCGCCTTCAGCGGCGTGGTGACGAGCTCGACGGACGACGCGAGCCCGGCCGCCTGGGCGGCGCGCAGGTAGTCGCCGGGCTCGTCGAGCCACATCAGGACGGAGGGCGTGGCGACTAGCCTCCGGCCCGCGCCGGGGCGCCGACCGCCTCGCCCTGGCCGCCCGGCGCGATCGCGCACGCGGCCGACCCCTCGCGATGGATCGACAGGTCCCTGATCGTTGGGGCGCCGCCGCACAGCGGACAGTTGGGATCGCGCCGCAGCCGGACCTCGCGGAAGCGCATGCCGAGCGCGTCGTAGGTCAGCAGCCGGCCGATCAGCGGCTCGCCGATGCCGAGCATGAGCTTGACCGCCTCGGTCGCCTGCACCAGCCCGATCACTCCTGGGAGCACGCCCAGGACGCCGGCCTCGCTTCAGGAGGGCACCAGCCCCGGCGGCGGCGGCGTCGGATACAGACACCGATAGCACGGCCCCTCGTTGGGCGCGAACACCGTCGCCATCCCCTCGAACTGGAAGATCGAGCCGTGGATGTTCGTCTTGCCCGCGAGGTAGCAGGCGTCGTTCATCAGGTAGCGCGTCTCGAAGTTGTCGGAGCCGTCGACGACGAGATCGTAGTCCTTGATGACGTCCATCACGTTGTCCACCGTGATGCGCATGGGCAGCGGGATCACGTTGACGTCGGGGTTCAGCGCCTTGAGCGCCCGCGTCCCCGACTCGACCTTGGGCTTGCCGATGTCCGCGGTGGTGTGGAGGATCTGCCGCTGCAGATTCGTGATGTCGACCACATCACCGTCCATCAGCCCGATCGTGCCCACGCCGGCCGCCGCGAGATAGAGCGCGGTCGGCGAGCCGAGGCCGCCGGCCCCGATCAGGAGCACCCGACTGCGAAGGAGCCGGCGCTGGCCCTTGTCGCCCACCGGGGCGAGCAGGAAGTGGCGGCTGTAGCGCTGGATCTGGTCGGGGGTCATGGCCTGGTCGCGCACGGTGGGCAGCCCCGACTGCACCCACTTCTGGTAGCCGCCCTGCAGGTTGATGACGTGCTGGTAGCCGAGCTCTTTGAGCGCCCGGGCGGCCAGCATCGAGCGCAGCCCGGTCTGGCAGTAGAGGACGACCGGCGTCGTCTGGTCGGCGACCGCCGAGGCGATGCGGAACTCGAGGAACCCGCGGCTGATGTTCGCGGCCGCCTCGAGGTGGCCGTCGCGGAACTCGTCGGGATCGCGCACGTCGATGACGGCAAGGGGCTCGCCCGACGCCAGGCGGCGCTGCAGCTCCGCCGGTCCCTCCTCGGGGACGATCTGGCGGGCCTCTGCCAGCATTTCCTTCAGCGTTTTCATGGCGCTGAGTTTACCCCCATTCCCGATGTTATACTCCCGAAACGCGATGAGCAGCCTCGCGCGCAAGGGCATCGTTCTCGCCGGGGGCTCCGGCACGCGCCTCTATCCGTTGACGCTCGCGGTCTCCAAGCAGCTCGTGCCGATCTACAACAAGCCGATGGTCTACTATCCGCTGTCCACGCTGATGCTGGCGGGGATCCGCGAGATTCTCGTGATCACGACGGCGCGCGACCAGGTGGCGTTCCAGCGGCTGCTCGGCGACGGCGGCCAGCTCGGCCTCGCGATCCACTACGCAGTACAGGCCGAGCCGCGGGGCATCGCGGAGGCGTTCGTCATCGGCCGCGCGTTCATCGGGTCGGCGCCCGTCGCGCTGGCGCTCGGCGACAATGTCTTCTACGGCCACGGCCTGCCCGAGTCGCTGCGCCGCGCGGCCGAGCGGCGCGAGGGGGGCACGATCTTCGCCTACTGGGTGCGTGATCCCGAGCGCTACGGCGTGGTCGAGTTCGACGCGGCCGGGCGCGCCGTCGCCATCGAGGAGAAGCCGGCGCGCCCCCGCTCGCCGTGGGCGGTGACGGGACTCTACTTCTACGACGCCGGCGTGGTGGAGATCGCCGCCGGCCTGACGCCCTCCGCCCGGGGCGAGCTCGAGATCACCGACGTGAACGCCGCCTATCTGCGCGAGGGCCGGCTCGCCGTCGAGCGGCTCGGCCGCGGCGTGGCGTGGCTCGACACCGGCACCCACGAGGCGCTGCTGCAGGCGTCCACCTTCATCCAGACGATCGAGACGCGGCAGGGGCTGATGGTGGCCTGCCTCGAGGAGATCGCGTACCGGATGGGGTGGATCGGCGCCGCCGACGTCGAGCGCATCGCCAAGCCGATGCGCGACAACGCCTACGGCCAGTACCTGCTGCGCCTGCTCGCCGAGGAGCGCTGATGCGCCTGCTCGTGACCGGCGGCGCCGGCTTCATCGGCTCCAACTTCATCCGCTGGGTGCTCACCGAGCACGCCGAGGACGAGGTGGTCAACCTCGACAAGCTCACCTACGCGGGCAACCCCGCCAACCTGGCCGATCTCGACCAGGATCCCCGCTACAGCTTCGTCCACGGCGACATCTGCGATCCCGACTGTGTGCGCGACACCGCCCGCGGCGTCGACGCGCTCGTGAACTTCGCCGCGCCCAGCCACGTCGACCGCTCGATCCTCGACCCCGACGAGTTCCTCAAGACGAGCGTCCTCGGCGTGCGCGTGCTGCTGGAGGCGGTGCGCGAGCTGCGCGTCCCCCGGCTGCTGCACGTCTCCACCGACGAGGTGTACGGCTCGCTCGTGCGCGGCGTGGCCCGCGAGGACTCGCCGCTGCGGCCGTCCAACCCGTACGCGGCGGCCAAGGCGGGCGGCGACCTGCTGGCGCTCGCCTACTGGAACACGCATCACATCCCGGTGGTGATCACGCGCTCGTCGAACAACTTCGGCCCCTACCAGTACCCGGAGAAGATCGTCCCGCTGTTCGTCACCAACGCGCTCGACGACCAGCGGGTGCCGCTCTACGGCGACGGCCGCCAGATCCGCGACTGGATCTACGTCCTCGACAACTGCGCGGCGCTCGACCTCGTGCTGCGGCAGGGACGCGACGGCGAGATCTACAACATCGGCGGGGGCCAGGAGGTCGCCAACATCGACCTGACCCGCGAGATCCTGCGCCTGCTCGGCAAGCCCGAGAGCCTCATCGAGCTGGTGGACGACCGGCCCGGTCACGACCGGCGCTACGCCCTCGATTCGGCCAAGACGTGGCAGCTCGGCTGGGCCCCGCGCTATCCGTTCGCCTCGGCGCTGGAGGCGACGGTGCGCTGGTACCGCGAGCACGAGGCGTGGTGGCGGCCGCTCAAGAGCGGCGAGTTCCGCGCGTACTACCAGCGCCAGTACGGCCGGCGGTGAGCCGCCCCGCGACGCGGCAGACGGTACACTCGGCCTCATGAAGGGTGCCGCCGACACCTACCAGGGGCGCGGTCTCATCGCCGATCCGATCCACCAGTACATCCTCTACACGCGCCCCGGCGACATTCCCGGCGAGGCCACCGAGCAGGACCTGATCGACACCCCGTGGGTCCAGCGGCTCCGCCGGGTGCCGCAGCTGCAGTCCGCCCGCTGGGTGTTCCCGGCGGCCGAGCACAGCCGCTTCCAGCACTCGCTCGGCGCCATGCACCTGGCCGGCCGCTTCGCCCAGCAGCTCTACCCGTCGCTGCGCGCGATCTTCCCCGACGCGCCGTCGGCGCCGCTGATCGAGGAGCTGCTGCGCATGGCCGGCCTGCTGCACGACGTCGGGCACGGGCCGTTCGGCCACTTCTTCGACGACAACTTCCTGGTGGACTACGACCTGACCCACGAGCTCCTGGGCCAGCGGATCATCCGCGAGGAGCTGGCCGACGTCCTGCGCGGCCTGCGCCGCAGCCCCAGCGGCCCCTTCAACGCGGACGAGCGGATCGATCCGGAGTGGATCTGCTACATGATGGGGAAGTCGTACACGCACCCGCTGGAGTCGCATCCGAAGTGGCTGCCGTTCCTGAAGCCCCTGCTGTCGGGCGTGTTCACCGCCGACAACATGGATTACGTATTGCGCGACTCCTACATGTGCGGGGTCGCGGTCGGCCCCATCGACATCGAGCGGATCATCTACTATTCGTTCTTCTCCGAGCGGGGGCTGACGCTCGACCGCGGCGGATTGCAGGCGTTCACGATGTTCCTCAACGCCCGCTTCTACATGTACACCAACGTCTACTACCACCGCACCACGCGCGGCATCGACCTGCACCTCAAGGAGATCTTCCGCGACACGATGCGGATCGCGTTTCCCTACGACCTGCGCAAGGAGCTCCACCCCTACCTGCACCTGACCGAGTGGACGCTGCTCGAGGAGGTCGGGCGCTGGCACGACGCCGACGACGCCGAGCGGCGCGCGCTCGGCGCCGAGTGGCGCCACGTGCTCGACCGGCGCCTCAAGTGGCGGATGTCGCACGAGGTGGTGCTGGACCTCTTCGAGCCGCGCCGCGGCCACGCGTTCCTGCTCGCGGAAGAGGTCGAGAAGCGCGTCCGCGCGTACCTGCCGGCCGCGCTGCGCACGTTCCCCTTCAAGATCGACATGGCGCTGCAGGACCCGCGCCCGCTCAACCCGCTCAAGATGGGCGACCGCCAGATCTACGTCTACGACGCCGCCAGCCAGAAGGTGTCGGAGGAGCCGCTCACCGAGATCCTCAAGTACCTGCCGGGCAAGGTCGCCCAGTGCCGGATCTTCGCCACCAGCCACGAGCACGACGCCGCGCTGGCCGTCGCGCTCGAGCGCGCGCTGGGCGAGGAGCCGCCCGCGATCGTGACGAACGTGTAGAGGCGGCCATGACCGACCCCCCGTCGCCGCTGACGCCCACCGCCGTCGCCGCCCTGCTCCGCGCCGCGATGCGCACGCTGTCCGCCGAGCTCGGCGCCCTGCCCGAGCCCGTCGCGGTCTGGCATCCCGCGCCGGGCGAGTGGTGCGCCAAGGAGGTCGTCGGCCACCTCATCGAGGCCGAGCGGCGCGGGTTCGCCGGCCGCATCCGCATCATCCTCGGCGCCGACACGCCGGCGCTGGAGAGCTGGGACCCTGCCGAGGTCGCCCGCGCCCGGCGCGACTGCGCGCGGCCGATGCCGGGCCTGCTCGACGAGCTGGCCGCGCTGCGCGAGGAGAGCGCGTCCCTGGTGGGCCGGCTGCTGGCGGCCGAGCTCGACCGCGCCGGGCGCCATCCCACGGTCGGGCTGCTGCGCGTGCGTGACCTGCTCCAGGAGTGGGTCCATCACGACCGCAACCACATCAAGCAGGCGATGGCCAACGTGCAGGCCTACGTGTGGCCGGCGATGGGCAACGCGCAGAAGTTCTCCGGCGAGTGACCCCGCCTCAGCGGTAGCGCGTGGGGTCGGCGGCGCCCGCCTCGGCGAACCCCTTGCGGCGCAGCGCGCACGCGTCGCAGCGGCCGCACGCGGCGCCGTCCGGTGAGGGGTCGTAGCAGGACAGCGTCAGCGCGTAGTCCACGCCGGCGGCCAGCCCCGCGCGGATGATCTCGGCCTTGGTCATCCGGATCAGCGGCGTGCGGATGCGGGTCCGCGGCCGTCCCTCGACGCCCGCTCGCGTGGCGAGGGCGGCCATCCGCTCGAACGCCTCGATGTACTCCGGGCGGCAGTCGGGATACCCGGAATAGTCGTACACGTTGACGCCGAGCACGATGTCGGCGGCCCCCAGCACCTCGGCCCACGCCAGCGCGAACGCGAGGAAGATCGTGTTGCGCGCGGGAACGTAGGTCACCGGAATGTCCGCGCCCATCTCGGCGGGCGTCCGGTCCTTCGGCACCGGGATGTCGGCGGTCAGCGCCGAGCCGCCGAACGCGCGCAGGTCGATCGTCAGCACCTCGTGGCGCGCGACGCCGAGCGCCCGCGCGACGCGGCGGGCGGCGTCGAGCTCGGCGGCGTGGCGCTGGCCGTAGGCGAAGCTGAGCGCGTGCAGCGCGAACCCCTCTCGCGCGGTCAGCGCCGCCGCCGTCGCCGAGTCCACGCCGCCGCTCAGCAGCACCACCGCGCGAGGCCGGGCCTCCATCGCCTCATAGTATGATCGCGGTCATGTCCTGGCGCTTCATCGCGTGCACCGCGCTGTTCGTCACCTGCCTGCTGACGGCGAACATCACCGCCGCCAAGCTGATCGCGGTCGGCCATCTCACGCTCACCGCCGGCATCGTCATCTTTCCGGTCTCCTACATCCTGGGCGACGTGCTGACCGAGGTGTGGGGGTACGCCGCCGCCCGGCGGGTGATCTGGCTGGGGTTCGCCTGCAACGCGGTGATGGTGGCGGCGGTCTGGGCGGGCGGCGCGCTGCCGCCGGCGGCGTTCTGGAAGGGCCAGGCCGCGTGGGACGAGATCCTCGGGCAGGCGCCGCGGATCCTGGCCGCCTCGTTCGCCGCCTACCTGGTCGGCGAGTTCGCCAACGCCTACGTGCTGGCCAAGCTCAAGATCGCGACGGCGGGGCGCTGGCTGTGGGTGCGCACGATCGGCTCGACCATCGTGGGCGAGGGGCTGGACTCCTTCGTCTTCGTCGGCCTCGCGTTCGCCGGCACGATATCGGCGGGCGGGCTCGTCACGATCTTCGCCAACCAGTGGCTGGTCAAGGTTCTCTACGAGGGTGCCGCCACGCCGCTGACCTACGCGGCGGTGGGGTGGCTGAAGGCCCGCGAGCACATCGACACGTTCGACTTCGAGACCGATTTCAACCCGCTGCGCCTGTAAATCCACCCGGAGGCAGCCATGGAGAAGTTCCGCGGCGTGGACTACTACGGCATCGAGACGCTCCTCTCCGACGACGAGCGGATGATCCGCGACGCCGTCCGCGACTGGGTGGAGGCCGAGTTCCTGCCCGTCGTCGCCGAGCACCACCGGGCGGGGACGTTTCCCGTCCACCTGATCCCGAAGCTCGGCGAGCTCGGCGTCTTCGGCGCCACGCTGAAAGGGTACGGGTGCGCCGGCCTGAACAACGTGGCGTACGGGCTGATCATGCAGGAGCTGGAGCGCGGCGATTCCGGACTGCGCTCGGCCGCCTCGGTGCAGAGCGGTCTCGTGATGTACCCGATCTACGCGTACGGCTCCGACGCGCAGAAGGACCGGTGGCTGCCCGCCCTCGCCACCGGCGAGAAGGTCGGCTGCTTCGGCTTGACCGAGCCCGACCACGGCTCCGATCCCGGCGCGATGAAGACGCGCGCCCGGCGGGTCGCCGACGGCTACGTGCTCAACGGCACCAAGCTGTGGATCACCAACGGCTCCATCGCCGACGTCGCGGTGGTGTGGGCCAAGGAGGACGACGGCGAGATCTATGGATTTCTCGTCGAGAAGGGGACGCCGGGCTTCTCGACGCTCGACATCCACGGCAAGTTCTCGATGCGGGCCTCCATCACCTCCGAGCTGGCCTTCCAGGACTGCAAGATTCCGCTCGCCGGCAAGCTGCCCAACGTGAAGGGGCTGCGGGGGCCGCTCGGCTGCCTCAACCAGGCGCGCTACGGCATTGCGTGGGGCGCCGTCGGCGCGGCGATGGCCTGCTACGACTGGACGCTGCAGTACGCGCAGCAGCGGATCCAGTTCGGCAAGCCGATCGCCTCGTTCCAGCTCGTGCAGCAGAAGCTCGTGTGGATGCTCACCGAGATCACCAAGGCCCAGCTGCTCGTCCTGCAGCTCGGCCGGTTGAAAGATCTCGGCACGCTGCGACCCCAGCAGGTCTCGATGGCCAAGATGAACAACGTGCAGATGGCGCTCGACGGCGCGCGGCTCGCCCGCGACGTCCTGGGCGCGGCCGGCATCGTGGACGAGCACCCGATCATCCGCCACATGCTGAACCTCGAGACGGTCAACACCTACGAGGGCACCCACGACATCCACACGCTGATCGTCGGGCGCGACATCACCGGGCTGGACGCCTTCGGGATCGGTTGAACGTGGGGGCCCCG
>JBGQFW010000009.1:0-73683 GCA_041497115.1 Methylomirabilia bacterium | reverse complement strand
CTCCGCCGGGGTGCCGCGAACGTGCGGGGGATTGGGGGATCGAGGCGCGTCACGGCTCCGCCGGGGCGCGCCGAGCGTTGGGGGATTGGGGGATCGAGGCGCGTCACGGCTCCGCCGGGGCGCGCCGAGCGTTGGGGGATTGGGGGCCATTTCGGGGCCCCCATGTAAGGAGAGGAGCCACCGATGGCCGACTGGACACCGCCGACCCCGAGTCGTGTCGAGAGCTACTTCAAGGAGCTGAACAACTGGGGGCGCTGGGGCCACGACGACCAGCGTGGCACCGCCAACCTGATCACGCCGGCCAAGCGCGCGCAGGCCCAGAAGCTCGTCCGCACCGGCCGCACCGTCTCGCTGGCCCGCGACATCGGGCCGCAGCCCGCGATCATGTACAACATCACCTTCCCGTCCAACCGCGAGCGCGCCGACGTCGTCCTCGACCGCTTCGACCTCGTCTACCACGGCTTCACGATCACCCACATCGACGCGCTCTGCCACGTGGGGTGGGACGGCGAGCTGTTCAACGGCCGGCCGTTCAAGGACAGCCTCACCGCGGCGGGCGCCACCTGGTGCCCGATCGACGCCTACTTCGACGGCATCACCTCGCGCGGCGTGCTGCTCGACGTCGCCGCCGGCCGCAAGGAAGGCTACGTGACGGTCGGCAACCCGGTGACGCCCAGGGAGCTCGATGCCGCCGCCGCCCGCGCCGGCATCAAGGTCGAGCCGGGCGACGTGGTGGTCGTGCGCAACGGCGACGAGGCGTTCCGACGGGCGCACCCCGACTGGGTGCCGCGCGTGTCGCCGCACCCGGGCATGAACATCTCGTGCCTCGAGTGGTTCCGCGAGAAGGACATCGCGGCGATCGCGTGGGACATGATGGACGAGCGGCCGGTGACCTATCCCGGCTTCGCGATGAGCACGCACCTGGCGATCCCGTTCCTCGGCCTCGTGCTCGTGGACAACTCGTATCCCGAGCGGCTGGCCAAGGCGTGCGCCGAGGAAGGGCGCTCCGAGTTCATGTTCACCGCCACGCCGATCCGCCTCGTGGGTTCCACCGGCGCGCCCGCGCATCCGATCGCGATCTTCTAATCACGGAGGGAGGAGAATCGCCATGCCGTTCTACGAGAGAGGCCCCGTCCGCATCCACTACCAAGAGGTCGGTTCCGGCTTCCCCCTGCTGCTCATCCCGGGGGGCGGGCTCAATTCAGCCCTCTCGTCCTGGCAGACGGCCTCGCCCTTCAACCCGATGGAACGGTACAAGGACGACTTCCGCTGTATCTGCGCCGACCTGCGCAACGCCAACCCCGGCCAGTCCAGCGGCCCGCTGGAGATCGACCGCCCCTGGGACGCCTACACCGACGACCAGCTCGGGCTGATGGACCACCTCGGCATCCGGGAGTTCCTGGTCATGGGCTTCTGCATCGGCGGGCCGATGATCCACAACCTCATTCGGCGGGCGCCGGAGCGCGTCGTCGCGGCCGCGATGATGCAGCCCAGCGGCTCCCGGCCCGAGATGCCGGACCTCTTCTACCAGAACAACATCAAGGGCTGGGGGCCGGCGCTGTGCGCGAAGCGCCCCGACGTCACGATGGCCATGGTCCACGACTTCCTCACCAGCATGTACACCAACCGCGCCGACTTCGTCTTCACCGTGTCGCGCGATTTCGTGCGCACCATCAAGACGCCGCTGCTGGTCGCGCCGGACGACGTGCCCGCGCACCCGTACAAGGTCGCGATGGAGGTGGCCAGCCTCGCCCCGAAGGCCGAGGTGACCATCTATCCCTGGAAAGATTCGCAGGCGCACATCGACGAGGTCGTGGAGCACGCGCGGCGCTTCCTCAAGGCGCACAAACCCGTCTAGTTCTCCGGCGGCCTCCGCGCCGCCCACGGGCGGAGGCGCTCGAGGGCGGCGCAGGCGCGCAGGACGGTGGCGTCGGCGAAGCGGCGGCCGACGACCTGAAGGCCGATCGGCAGCCCGGCCTTCGTGAAGCCGCACGGCACGCTGGCGGCGGGCTGGCCTGTCATGTTGAACGGGAACGTGAAGGCGCTGCCCGCCTCGCGGCCGACCTTCTTGCCGGCGATCTCCGTGACGAGATACTCGCCCAGGCGCAGCGGCGGGGCCGCGACCGCCGGCGAGAGCAGCAGGTCGTACCGCTCGAAGAACGCGCGGGCGTGCTGCCACCACGCCAGCCGGTCGAGCCACGCCTGCACGTAGCGCGTCGGCGGCCAGCCGCGCACCTCCTCGATGATCGGCAGCAAGCCGGGGTCGATCTCGCTCTTGCGGTCGAGATAGGGCATGAGCCGCGTGGCGATGCCGCCGAGGAAGGTCGCCCGCCAGCAGTCATAGGGCGACGGCCACGCGGGCTCCACGTCCTCCACGCGACAGCCGGCGCGCCGCAGCGCGTGGGCGGCCGCCCGCGCCGCGGCGGCGATCTCCGGGTCCACCGCGGGCGCGATATTGAGCGTCGCGCTGTAGGCGACGCGCAGCCCCTCGAGCGAGCCGGCGAGCGCCTTCACGTAGTCCACGCCCTCGTCGGGCAGCGAGTACTGGTCGTGCTCGTCGGCGCCCGCCATCACGCGCAGCATCAGCGCCGCGTCCTTCACCGTGCGCGTCATCGGCCCGGCGTGCGAGAGGCTCCACGCGGCGCCGTGCGGGTACAGGGCGACGCGGCCATAGGAGGGCTTGAGACCGAAGACGCCGCACCACGCGGCCGGCTTGCGGATCGAGCCGCCGCCGTCGGTGCCGATGTGCAGCGGCCCCAGCCCGGCGGCCGCCGCCGCGCCCGCGCCGCCGGAGGAGCCACCCGGCGTACGGTCGCGCCGCCACGGATTGAGCGTGGCGCCGAACAGGAGGTTGTCGGTGACGCCGACCCAGCCGAACGTCGGCGTGTTCGTCTTGCCAAGCAGGATGGCGCCCGCCGCCTTGAGCCGCGCCACCGACGGCGCGTCCTCGGTGGGGACGTTGTCGCGATAGAGCGGCGTCCCGAACGTCGTGCGCATGCCCTTCGTGTTGACCAGGTCCTTCACCGAGAACGGCACGCCGTGCAGGGGGCCCAGCGTCGCGCGGCGCTTCGTCGCCGCGCGCTCGGCCGCCCGGGCGGCGCGGCGCGCGCCGTCGGCGTCGAGCAGGCAGTAGGCGTTGAGGTCCCGGGTGCGCGCGATGCGATCGAGCACGGCGTCCACGACCTCGACGGGCGAGATCGTGCGGCGCGCGATCGCGACGGCGAGGTCGGCGGCGGACATCCAGCAGAGCCGGTCGTCGGTCATTGCGGTATCATGCCCCCTGTCGCCGAACCTGCCAAGCGGAGGAGTCGCGCCATGGCCGTCAGCGTCCGCCGCCTGCACCCGCACTTCGTGGCCGAGGTCTCGGGCGTTGACCTGCGCCGCTGCGACGACGCCGGGTTCGCCGCGGTGCGCGCCGCCTTCGAGGAGCACTCGGTGCTCGTCTTCCACGACCAGCCCTGGACCGACGACGAGCAGATCGCCTTCACGCGCCGGTTCGGGCCGCTGGAGGAGACCGTCCGCAGCATCGCGCAGAACCAGCGGGTGGCCCCGCAGATCGCCGACCTCTCCAACGTGGACGGCGAGGGCAACACGCTGTCGCCCGAGGACCGGCGGATGCTCTATCACAAGGGCAACCAGCTCTGGCACAGCGACTCGTCGTTCAAGCCGGTCCCGGCGATGGCCTCGCTGCTCTCGGCGCGCGAGGTGCCGCCCGAGGGCGGCGAGACGGAGTACGCCAGCCTGCGCGCGGCGTGGGACGCCCTGCCGGTGGCGCTGCAGCGGCGGCTCGAGCACCTGGTCGCGGTGCACTCGTTCGCCTACTCGCGCGCGCTGATCGCGCCCGGCCTGCTCCTGCCCGAGCAGGAGGCGGCGCTGCCCCCGGTGAAGCAGCGGCTGGTGCGCGCCAATCCCGTCACCGGCCGGGCGGCGCTCTACCTCGGCTCCCACGCCGCCTACATCCAGGGGCTGCCCGTCGAGGAGGGGCGCGCGCTGCTGCGCGAGCTGCTCGAGCACGCCACCCGGCCGGAGTTCGTCTTCCAGCACCGCTGGCGCGCGGGCGACGCCGTGATGTGGGACAACCGCGCGGTACTGCACCGCGGCCGGCCGTGGGACACGCTTCGCGACCGCCGCGTGATGCACCGCACGACGGTGGCGGGCGAGGGGCCGACCGTCCCCGATCCCGTCGTCGTTGCCGACGCGGTCGCGGCGCGCTGAGCGGCGTGACCTGGCTCACCGAGGCCGAGCGGGACCCGCGCCCGGCCGGTGACCGCCTGGCCGCGCTGTGGGCGCGGCCGGGAATCGTGCGCATCCCCGGCGCGCATTCGCCGCTGGCCGCCCTCCTCGCGCGGCGGGCGGGCTTCGAGGCCCTCTACCTCTCGGGCGCCGCGCTCAGCGCGAGCCTGGCGCTGCCCGACCTCGGCATCCTCACCCTCGACGAGCTGGCATTTTTCACGCGTGCCATCTGCCGCGCCGCCGACCTGCCGCTGGTGGTGGACGGCGACACCGGCTACGGCGAGGCGCTCAACGCGATGCGACTGGTGCGCGAGCTGGAGGACGCCGGCGCCGCCGCCGTCCAGCTCGAGGACCAGGAGCTGCCCAAGAAGTGCGGCCACCTCTCCGACAAGCGGCTGGTGAGCGCCGAGGAGATGGCGCGCAAGATCGCGGCGGCCGTGCGCGCCGCCCGCCACCTGCGCGTGATCGCGCGCACCGACGCGGTCGCCTCCGAGGGGCTCGACGCCGCCGTCGCCCGCGCCCGGCGCTATCTCGACGCCGGCGCCCACGCGATCTTCCCGGAGGCGCTGCGCACCGCCGACGAATTCCGCGCGTTCGCGGCGGCGGTGCCGGCGCCGCTGCTCGCCAACATGACGGAGTTCGGCCGCACCCCCCTGCTCGCCGCCGACGAGCTGGCCGCGCTGGGCTACAAGATGGTGATCTGGCCGGTCACCTCGCTGCGCCTCGCCGCCCGCGCGGTGGAGGAGGGTTACGCCGAGCTCGCCCGCGCGGGCACCCAGCAGGCCCTGCTCGATCGCATGCAGTCGCGCGCGGACCTCTACGACGTGATCGGCTACCACGACTACGAGGCGCTCGACACCTCGATCGCCAAGAGCGTCGTCCCCGAGGGCACGCCCCCGCGCTAACCGAGGCCGGCGTCGCCGGAGACGCCGATCAGCCGCGGCACGTTGACGGTCAATCGCGGCACGCGCTTGCGGGCGCGCAGATACTGCGCCAGCACGTCCCACGCGGGCTCGCCGCCGGCCGCCCGCGCCTCCTCCGACACCGACGCCCAGCCCGCGACCCGGTAGCTCTTCGCGGCATCGAGCGGAACGCCACCCAATCGGAGATCCCGGATGCGGGCGCCCCGCGCGGCGCGCGGCGCGCACGCGTAGGTGAGGCCGCCCACCCGCACCATGTCGCCGCCCTGCTGGTAGTAGGGGTCGGGATTGAACAGGTTGTCGCCGACGTCCTCGAGCAGCGCCCGGATCTGCGCGCCCGTCAGGTCGGTCAGGGTCGTGTGCGAGTACGTCGTGGCGGTGTGGCTCATGACGTGCTCGAAGGTGATGCTCTCGCCGGGCAGCACGGAGGTTCCCCACCGGAACCCGGGCGAGAGCGCGATCTGCGCCCCCTTCACCTCGAGCAGCGCGTCCACCAGGAGCTGGTCGAAGGGACCGCTGAAGTTGCCGCGGCGGTAGAGAAGCCCCTCGCTGACGGCCAGCGGCTCGGCGAGCCGCGCCGCGTAGGGGGCGCGCGCGGCGGCGATCAGCGCGGTCATCGCCGGGTCGGCCGGCAGCAGGTTGGCGAACACCGGCAGCAGCCGGTAGCGCCAGCCCTTCACCCGGCGGTCGCGGACGTCGAGATCGAGGACGGCGAGGAACTTGCCGCTGGAGCCGGCGTTGGTGACGAGCGTGCGCCCGCCCGGGTGGGCGACGACGAGCGGCGCCGGCACGCCGTCGTGCGTGTGGCCGCCGAGGATCGCGTCGAGGCCGCGCACGCGCCCGGCCAGCTTGAGGTCCACGTCCATGCCGTTGTGGGAGAGCAGCACCACGACGTGCGCGCCCTTGCCGCGCGCCTCGTCCACCGTCTTCTGCAGCCGCTCCTCGCGGATGCCGAACGTCCAGTCGGGCACGAGATAGCGGGGGTTGGCGATCGGCGTGTACGGGAAGGCCTGGCCGATCACGGCGACCGGCACGCCGTTGACCTCGCGCAGCGTGTAGGCGGGGAACACCGGGTCCTCGAAGTCCCGCGTGAGGACGTTGCCGGCGACGAAGTCGATGCGCCCCTTGAAGTCCCCGTCCACGATCGCCTTCACCCGCTCGGCGCCGAGCGTGAAGTCCCAGTGGCCGGTCATCGCGTCCACGCCGAGGAGGCGGGCGGCGTCCACCATGTCCTGCCCGTGGGTCCACAGCGCGGTGGCCGACCCCTGCCACGTGTCGCCGCCGTCGAGTAGCAGCGCGCCGGGCCGCGCCGCGCGTACGCGTTTCACGAGAGTGGCCAGGTGGGCGAAGCCGCCGACGCGGCCGTAGGTGACGGCGGCCCGCGTGAAGTCGAGGTGGGTGAAGGCGTGCGCCTCGCGCGTGCCGGGACGCAGGCCGAAGCGGGCGAGCAGCCGCTCGCCGACCAGGTGCGGCGGGCGCTCGCGCGCCGCCCCGACGCCGAGGTTCATGCTGGGCTCGCGGTACCACACCGGCAGCAGCTGGGCGTGCGCGTCGGTGAAGTGCAGCAGCCCCACGTTGCCATAGGTCGGCACGTCGTAGAAGCCCGCCTCGTCCGCCGCCGAGCGCGCGCCGACGGGCAGCCCGGCCGCCGCCGCCAGCGCCAGCACCCTCAGGAATTCGCGCCGGGTCACGGCGCGGCCGGGGTCGTCGGAGGCGCGGCCAGCCCCATGCGCCGCCCCACCTGCGGCGGGCGCGGCAGCGCGTCGTGGGCGGCCTGGATCGCGGCCAGCCGCGCCTGCACCGCCGAGGCCATCGGGGCGCCGCGCCGCGTGGCGTGGCTGACGTGCAGCGACATCAGCTCGTTGGTCGCCGCCAGGTAGCCCTCGGCGGCGTGGTACATCGCGTGAATGTAGTGGATGCGCTTGGCGTCGTGGCCGAGCAGCAGCGTGGTGAAGCGCAGCCCGTCGCCGTCGCGCACCTCGCGGTGATAGGTCACGTGGGCCTCGAGGCAGAACGTGGTGACGTCGTGGTGGCGCCGGTGCGCCTCGTCGAGCCCGACCCAGCGGAAGAACTCGTCGGTGGCCAAGTCGAACATGACCACGTAGTAGCCCATGTTCATGTGCCCGTTGTGGTCGATGAACGAAGGGCGCACGCGGTCGCGGTAGCGGTCGAAGGGCGCGGCGAGGTCGCTCACGGCTCGCGGGGGCCGAGGGCGCAGGAGATCCGCATCCGGTTGCGCGCGATCCAGCCGTAGACCCGCCGGGCCACCGGCCGCACCGGCGGCAGCGCGAAGAAGCCGGCCACCCAGCCCCAGCCGCGCATGCGGCGCAGCAGCTCGGGCACCGCGTCGGCGCCCCCCAGCACGCGGCCGTCGGGGAGCACGAGCTGCATGGCGGTCAGGCACTGCGCCTCCGGCACCTGGGGGAAGCGCTCGCGGCGCGCGCGCGAGCGGCACGGCAGGATCTCCAGCGCGCCGCGCGACATGCCCCGGCGCATGAGCCACATCGCGCTGGCCCGGCACATCGCGCACTCCGCGTCGTAGATCAGCGCGGCGGGCGCGAGCGCTGGTCCCATCGCGCCAGCGAGCGGAGGTACCACTGCAGCCCGCCCGTGATGAGGAGCGCGGCGACCGCCTGGACGAGGTCGACGGTGTCGCCGTGCGCGAGGTACATCCGCCCCCGCACCACCGCGTAGAAAACGGAGAACGCGATGCCCGCGATGATGAGAATGCGGTGGGCGGTGATGAGCCTCACGGCGGCTCAGACGCCGAGCACGGCCTTCACCGCGTCGCGCGTCACCGACACCAGGCGGTCGACGTCCTTCTCGGTCACCACCAGCGGCGGCGCGTAGTACACGGTGTCGCCGTTGGCCGGGTGCGCGCCCGACGTGGGCCGCACGCGCGTCACCACGTCGCGCTTCATCATCTCGGCCTGCAGGCGCGGCGCCACCTTCTTGTCGGCGGCGAAGTTCTTCTTGCTCGCGCGGTCCTCGACCAGCTCCAGTGCGGCCAGCAGCCCCTTGCCGCCGCGGATGTCGCCGGCGTGGGGGTGATCCTTGAACGTCTCCCGCAGCCCGGCGTAGAGCCGGTCGCCCATCTTGGCGGCGTTGTCGTACAGGCGCTCGCGCTCCATGATCTCGATGTTCTTGAGGCCGACGGCGCAGCACGTCGGATGGCCCGAGTAGGTGTAGGCGTGCATCCAGCGGTCCTCGGGCTTCACGCCGTCGATCGCCTCCTTGATCGCGCGGCTCACCATGATGCCGCCCAGCGGCAGGTAGCCGGACGTCACGCCCTTGGCGAACGCTCTGATATCCGGCTTCACGTTCCAGTGCGACGTCGCGAACCACTTGCCGGTACGGCAGAATCCCGTGATCACTTCATCCGCAATGAACAGCACATCGTGCCGGGTGCAGATCTCCCGCACGAGCGGGAAGTAGTCGTCGGTCGGATAGATCACGCCGCCGCCGCCGTGGATCGGCTCGGCGATGAACGCGGCCACCGTGTCGGCCCCCTCGCGCACGATCGCCTCTTCCAGCAGGCGGGCGGCCGTCTGCCCGGCGGTCTCGCCCGGCTTGCCGTCCTGCACGCGGTAGGGATAGCAGGTCGGGATGTGCACGAAGCCCGGCACGCGCGGCTCGAACATCTTCCAGTAGGCGGGCATCCCGGTGGCGCTCATCGCCTGCTGCGTCACGCCATGGTAGGCGTTCTGCCGCGCGATGACCTTGATCTTGTCGGGCTTGCCCCGGGCCTTCCAGTAGAAGCGCGCGGTCTTGAACGCCGACTCGTTGGCCTCGGCGCCGCCGGTCGTGAAGAAGATGGCGTGCATGTCGGGGGCGAGCTCGATGAGCTTGGACGCCAGCGTGATGGCCGGCACGTTGGAGGAGCCGACGTACGCCGAGAAATAGGCGAGCTCCTTCATCTGGGCGGCCGCCGCGTCGGCCAGCTCGGCGCGACCGTGGCCGACGTTGACGTTCCACAGCCCCGAGAGGCCGTCGATCATCTCGTGGCCGCTGATGTCCTGCACCATGGCGCCCCGGCCGCGCACGTAGATGATCGGCTCGGCGTTGTCGATCGGGTGATGGAGCGGATGAATCAGGTGATCCTGGTCGGCCTTGATCAGCTCGGCGGCGGTCAGCGCCATGGACTCCTCCCGGGTGAAGGCTTCGTCGCTCGGCCGCGGCCCCCCGACGGGCGGGCGCGGCGGTAATCGCCATCGGGGATCGGCGCCGCCCGCTCGCGCGGGCCGCGATAGCGGTAGAGCCACGCGCGCGCCCGGCGGCCGCCGGCCAGCGTCACGATCGTCCGACGCCGCTGGAAATTGTACCCTTCCTCGCGGTCGAGCACCGGGAGAAGTTGGGGATCGTCGAGCCGGTACACCTCGCCGCTCACGCGGCCGCGCCCCGCGACGAGCCCCGGGTAGCGTCCGAGGTCGAGCAGCCGTCCACTCACGGTGCCCGCGCCAAGGAACGTCGCGCCGCGCGCGAGCACGGCGTGCCGCGCGTAGCCGCGCATCAGCGTGCCGTAGGCGAAGAGCCGGTCGCTACTTCGCGCGGGCAAGCCGGGTGACGGCGTCCAGCGTGCGGTTGGTCTGGATGGCGAGGCCGCCGGTCTCGACCCAGCGGACGTGGCCACCCCGGTCCACCACGAAGGTGACGCGCTTGGCGAGGCCCCAGGTGTCGTCCCAGACGCCCCAGCGTCGGGCCGCGTGGCCGGTGGGATCGCTGAGCAGCCGGAACGGGAGCTTCAGCTCGCGCGCCCACGCCAGGTTGCGCTCGGGCGGGTCGGCGGAGACGCCGACGATCTCGGCGTTGAGCGCGGCGAACTTCGCGTTGTCCTCCCGGAACCGGGAGAATTCGGCCTCTCAGCCGCCGGTGAACGCCTTGACGTAGAAGGCGACGACCACCCAGTCGCGCTGGCGCAGGAGGTCGGCCAGGCGCACCGGCTGGCCGTGCTGGTCCACCAGCGACATGTCGGGGACGGCGGCGCCGACCGCGAGCGGCGTCGGGTCGGCGGCGGCGGCGGCGACGGCGGTGAGGACCAGCAGCGCGGCGGCGGCCCCGAGCGCGCGCATCACGCCTCCGGCGCCACCGCGCGCAGCACGGCGTCGAGGAACTGCGCCTCCGGCAGCGCGCCCTCGAACTCCACGCGGTCGTTGATGACGATCTTGGGCACCGCGCTGACCCGGTAGGCGCGCGAGAGGTCGGGGAACTCGGTGGCCTCGATCGCGGTGGCGGTGACCCGGTCGGACGCCACTGCCATGTGCTGCGCCAGGCGCACGGCCCGGGGACAGTACGGTCAGGTGGGCGTCGAGAAGACCTTGATGTTCACGTCGCCGGTGAGACCCGCCAGCGAGGACTTGGTGGCGTCGGTGAGCTGGGGCTCGCCGCTCGAGGCGACGATGATCGAGTCGATCAGGTTGCTGAACTCGTAGCCCGCCGGGATGCCGAGGAAGCGGATGCCGTAGTCGCGCGCCCCCTCCACCACGATCGCCGGCACCTGGTCCACGCCGTACGCCTCGGCGCGCGCGCGGTCGATGGCCGGGTTGAGCACCTCGACGCTGATGCGATCGTCGAGTGCGGCCACCTCGCGAGCGAGCTGCTCGTTCTGGCGGCACAGGTCGCCGGCCACCAGCTCCTGCGAGAAGACCACCAGCTTGACCGGCCCCTGGATGCGCTGGAACTCCTGGCGGACGGCGTCGGCGTCGCGTGGCTCGAGGATCGGCATGACTGGATTATAGCGGCTTGCGCAACACCAACGCCGGGCTTACGGTGAGCCTCGGGAGGTCGGCCGCATGAAGCCCTTCATCGTCAACCGCTACGGCCGGATCGTCTTTCCCTACAATTTCTTTCCGGCGCTCGACTTCGCCGTGTTCGAGACGCTCGAGCAGTTCGCCGCCGTGATCCGCCGCGACTTCGAGGCGAAGGCGCCGAGCGAAGCCGACATCGTCGCCCGGCTCGAGGCGGGCGAGTACAAGGGCCGCTACGAGCTGCTGCGCGACCTCGCGCTCGACCTGTTCTGGGTCAACCGCTACCCGTTCACGATGTACGACAAGCAGCCGATGCGCTGGCGCGACGTGCCGCGCCAGCGCGACGACATCTTCCTGCCGATCTTCAAGGCGTGGGAGGGGGCCGAGCTGGCGGCGGCGATCGAGACGGGCTATCGCAACCTGGTGCCGGCGTGGGACGAGGGCACCGAGGACAAGATCTTCCGCGTCCTGTTCGACGTGTTCCGCCACAAGAAGGGGGCGGGGGCCGAGCTGTCGCCGATCAAGCCCACCGTGGGCGAAATTCTCGCCAACCCGAAAAACCTGACCTATCACCTGCTCGCGCACGACCCCGACTATCCAGGCTACGGCTGGGACGACATCGTCGAGTACTCGCACCGGGTGCCCGAGCTGGAGGCGCTGATGCGGCAGACGATGGTCCTGCACAACCAGTACCGGTGGGACCGCGGCAAGATGCGGGTGATCGAGGTCGGCAAGCTCCACGACGACGATTTCGTGGTGGTCTACCGCCCGCGCAACGAGGACGTGCAGCAGTTCATCCGGCGCGTGCGGACCGGCGCCCGCCGGCGCCGGCCGCTGCCGCCCGCCGCCGAGTCGCGGCCGCCCGTCGCGCCCTACCCGGCCATCGACGTGCGCGCGCGCTTCGGCGTGATGCCGAGGCTGGAAGCGCTGGCGGTGTACAAGGGGGAGACCCCCTGCACGAACGAGGACCTCATCCGCAACGCCGCGTACTCGTGGTCGCCGATGACGGCGGTGGAGATCGAGGACAAGACCGGCATCCGCCAGCGCCTCTACACCGCGCTCGACCTCGACCACATCTCGCTGCTCGCCGCCCAGGCCGCGCTGGCCAAGGCGGGCCGCCGCCCCGAGGAGATCGGCGCCGTCATCTTCTGCTCGTGCACGAGCGCCAAGATGATGCCGTCGCTGGCCACCTGGCTCTCCGGCCAGCTCGGGATGTTCCAGACGCACTTCTCGGGCGACATGGTGGCGGCGTGCGCGGGGCTGCCCTACGGGCTGAGCGAGGCGATCCGCCAGCTGCAGGAGGTGCGGCGGCCGGTCCTGCTGGTGTGCGGCGAGAAGTTCTCGGACAAGATCGGCACCGTGCGCACCTCGCGCATGATCTTCGGCGACGGCGCCGCCGCGCTGGTGATCGGCCCCGCCCCCGAGGGCGCCCGGCCCGACGTCGAGTACTACCAGACCTACGCCAGCGGTCCCATGAGCGAGGTGGACTCGATCATCTGGCCCAATCCGGAGTTCGACAACAACATCACCGTGCACGGCCCCGAGGTGAAGGCGCTGGTGAAGCGCTACCTCACCCAGATGATCGACGAGCTCGGCACGCTGCCCCATCCCGACGGCGCCGGCACGATGCTGCAGGCGATCGACCTCGTCGTGCCCCACCAGGCCAACAAGACGATGGTCGTGCACTACGCCAAGGCGGCCGGCATCCCGCCCGAGCGCCTCTACTTCAACATCGAGACGGTCGGCAACACGTCGTCGGCCTCGATCCCGCTGGCCATCTACGACGCGGTGGTCGAGGGGGTGATCGACCGGCCCATGCGGATCTTCGCCCCCGGCTTCGGCGCCGGTGCGGTGGGCGGCTACGTCGTCATGCGCGTCGATCCCGCAGTAGTCGCGCGCTGAGCGTGGCCGGCCGACTCGCGATCCGGGCGGGCTGGGTGGTCGCGTTCGACGGCGACGGCCATCGCATCCTGCGCGATGGCGTGGTCGTCGTCGAGGGCGGGCGGATCGTCCACGTGGGCCGCACGTGGGACGGCGCGGCCGACGAGACCCTCGACGCCCGCGACCGCGTCGTCACGCCCGGGCTCATCAGCACGCACGCGCACATCGCCGGCTCGCCGCTCGACCGCTCGTTCATCGAGGACCGCGGCAATCCGCAGTTCTGGTACTCGGGGCTGTTCGAGATGCTGCCGGTGCGCAGCGAGGCGCAGGACGAGGCGGCCGGCCGGGCCTGCGTGGACTTCTCGATGGCCGAGCTGCTGCGCGGCGGCGTGACCACCGTCATGGAGATCGGCGGCCTCGGCGATTACGTCGTGGCGCGCGCGGCCCACTACGGCCTGCGCGTCTACATGGGTCTCACCTTCCGCTCCGGCCGCTGGCTCACGACCGACGGCCGCCGCGTGACGTGGGAGTGGGACGAGGAGGCCGGCCGCCGCGGGCTGCGGCGCGCCGTCGAGTTCTTCGACAAGCACGACGGCGCCCACGGCGGCCTCGTGCACTGCTACTTCGCGCCCGCCCAGGTGGACACCTGCACCCCCGAGCTGCTGCGCGAGGCCAAGCAGCGCGCCGACGACGCCCAGCGCCCGTTCACGCTGCACACCTCGCAGTCGGTGGTGGAGTTCAACGAGATGCTCCAGCGCCACGGCAAGACGCCGATCGCCTGGCTGCACGACCTCGGCGTGCTCGGCGAGAACACCGTGCTGGGCCACGCCCTCATCATCGGCGGCTCGTCGTGGACGAACTACCCGGCCGGCGACGTCGGCCTCATGGCCGAGGCCGGGGTCACCGTCGCCCACGCGCCGTGGGTGTTCGCCCGCCGCGGCGTCGTGATGGAGTCGTTCGCCCTCTACCGCACGGCCGGCATCAACGTCGCGCTCGGCACCGACACCAATCCGCAGTCGGTCATCGAGGCGATGCGCTGGGCCGCGGTGTGCTCGAAGATCGTCGAGCGCAACACCCAGGCGACCACCGCCGCCCACGCCTTCGACGCCGCCACGCTGGGCGGCGCCCGGGCGCTCGGCCGCGACGACCTCGGCCGCATCGCCCCCGGCGCCGCCGCCGACCTCGTCCTCTGGAAGGCGTCGTCGTGGACCATGACGCCGCTGCGCGACCCGATCAAGAACATCGTCTACAACGCGACGGCCGAGGACGTGGACCGCGTGTACGTCGGCGGGCGCCTGGTCGTCGACGCGGGCCGCGTGCTGGCGGCCGACGAGGCGACGATCCTCGCCGACCTGCAGGCGGGCGGCGAGCGCATGTGGCCGCGCATGCGCGGGTTCGACTGGGCCGGCCGCGGCGCCGACGACCTCTCGCCGCTCAGCTACCCCGACTGGGACTAGCGGTCTGCCTGACGCCGCGTGCCGCGGGGCGGGCCGGCGCGGGGTGGGGCCGGCGAGACCACGAGGCTGCAGCACGCGTTGAACCGGGGGCGGCTGGGCTCCATCCGACTGCGCCTCCCTCGGTCGTGCGCGGCGGGAACGGGTCCTGCCGGCCCCACCCCGCACCGGCCCGCCCCGCGGCACCACCACGTCGGTGGGCGGCGATTTCAGTCGAGGAATCTATGGGCGGGATTCACCGGGCGCGCACATGTCCCATGCGAACCGCTTGCCGCGAGCGTTAGCGGGCGGCTTCGATCGGGAGATCGCTTCGGTTGCCCCACTCGCTCCAGGAGCGGTCGTAGCCGGCGACCTTCGGGTAGCCGAGCAGGCGCAGCACGAAGTAGGAGTGCGAGGCGCGGTGCTGGGTCTGGCAGTAGGTGACCACGGTCTTGTCGGGGGTGACGCCGGCGGCGGTGTACATCACGCGCAGCTCGTCCACGGGCTTGAAGGTGCCGTCGGGACGGAGGTGGCGCGTCCATTCGATATTCACGGCGCCGGGGATGTGACCGCCGCGCCGCGCACGCACGTCCCGGGCGGTGTACTCGCCGGGCGAGCGCGCGTCGAGCAGGGCGACGTCCGGGCGGCCGAGCCGCTCGCGGATCCACTCCGCATCGGCGACGCGGGTGGCGTCGAACGCCAGCGCGCGCGCCACCGGCGCCGCGACGCGCGGCACCTCGGCGGTCCACGCGCCGCCCAGCGCGCGCCACCGCGCGCTGCCGCCGTCGAGGATCGCCACGTTGCGCTGGCCGTAGACGTCGAGGGTGAAGAACAGGCGGGCGGCGTCGAGGCCGCCGGAGTCGTCGTAGATCACCACGCGCGTCGCCGGGCCGATGCCGAGCCGGGCGAGCAGCCGCTGGGCCCCGTCGGCGTCCGGCAGCCGGTAGCCGCCCGCCGGCACCGCCACCCGGGCGTCGTCCACGTCGAGCCAGACGGCGCCGGGGACGTGCCCCTGCGTGTAGTCGATCGCCCCGCTCTGCATGTCCACGATGCGCAGATCGCGGTCGGCCTGGTGCTCGCGCAGCCACTCGGCGCTCACGAGCAGCGGCAGGTCGGCGGCGGCGACCGGCGCGGCCGCCGCCAGCGCCACGAGGATCGTCAGGGCGAGTCGCAGGTGTCTCATGCCCCCAGTGTAAACTGGGCGTCCTCTGCCGCGCCCACGACGACCGGCCGCCGGGGCGGGAACGCGCGGGCGAGCTCGCCGGCGGCGGCGGCCTCGTCGAGCCGGCCGTCCAGCACGACCACCACGATCGGCAGCGCGAGCTCACGGGCCAGCGCCAGCCCGCGCGCGCCGGCGGCCAGCCCCGCCGTCGTCGTGAACGCGACGACGCGGCGGTCGGCGTCGGCGAGCTGGGCGGCGACGGCCGCCAGCACCGCGTAGCCGGGCGTCGCGTGGCCGCCGACGGGCGTGAGCACCTCGCGCGGCGCCACCGCCTGCCAGCTCCCCGGCAGCGCGACGTCGGCCGTGGCCACCGTCCCCCCGGGCATCGCCTCGCGGGCGAGCTGCACGAGGCGCGCCGCCGGCGTCGCCGCCGCCTCGCGGACAATGGCGCGCTTGACGCGGTCGAGCTCGGCCACGTTCCAGTCCGCCGCCGGGCGCGCGCGCACGCGCGGCGCCAGCTCCTCGATCACCAGCGCGATGTCGCCGGTCACGTCGGCGGCGAGCGCGCGCCGCCCGGCCGGCCACGGCGAGCGGGCGAGGCGCGCGACGGCCGCCGCGGGCGGCAGCGCGCCGGGCGCCAGCTCGCCCGCGTCCACGCCGACGAGCAGGATCAGGTCGGCGCGCGCCAGCAGCGGATGGTGTGCGTCGAGCAGCCCCAGCGCGAGCGGATGCGGGTCGGCGAGCACCCCGCGCCCCGTCGGCGTGGCCAGCACCGCCGCCGGCAGCGACTCGGCGAACGCGCGCAGCCACTTGGCGTCGTCGCCGCCGCACTCGAGCCCGGTGACGACGAGCGGGCGCGTCGCCGCGGCCAGCGCGCGCGCCAGCGCGTCGAGCGCCTCGGCCGGCGGCGGCGGCAGCGGCGCCGGCCGGCACGCCGCCGCCACCGGCAGCGCGGGGGCGTCGGCGCTCGCCGCCGCGCACGCCACGTGCACGGGGCCGCGCGGGGCGGTCAGCGCGAGATTGGCGGCGTGGGCGATCCAGTGGCCGGCCGAGGCCGACTCGGCGACGAGGCTCGCCTTGACGACGGGCGCCAGCAGCGCGGCGTCCGCGTGCGCCTCGGTGAGGACGACGAGCGGCGCGCGATCGCGCGCGGCCAGCGCGAGCCCCGGCGCGAGCGCGGCGGCGTCGCCCAGCGGGGCGAGCGCGGCGCCGGGCGCGTCGGTGAGCTGGCCGGTGACCGCCGCCATCACGCCGGCCGCCGCCGCGTCGGGCGCCGCCACGAGCGTCAGCCCGCGCCGGGCGGCCGCCTCGCGCAGCGCCGGCGGCGCGCCCGGCGCCGCGAACACGCGCGTGGCCCCCGCGCGGCCGAGCCCGTCGGCGAGGACGTCGGCGACGGTCAGCGGGCGAACGCCTCGAAGACGGTGCGCATCCGCTCCAGCGCCCTGCGGAGATTCTCCTCGGAGTTGGCGTAGGAGATGCGCAGGTAGCCCTCCCCGTGGACGCCGAAGGCGGTGCCGGAGAGCACGGCGACGCCCGCATCCTGAAGCAGTCGCTCGGCGACCTCGCTCGACGGGCGGCCGGTCTTGCTGACGTTCGGGAACACGTAGAAGGCGCCGCGCGGCCGACGGCACGACACGCCGGGCAGCCGGTTGAGGCCGTCCACCAGCAGGTCGCGCCGCCGCCGGAACTCGGCCACCATCCGCCGGACCGGCTCGTGGTCGCCCTGCAGCGCGGCCACGCCCGCCAGCTGCACGAACGAGGCGGTGCAGGAGTTGGAGTTCACCATCAGCCGCGTAACGTGCTCGGCGAGGTCGGTCGGCATCACGCCGTAGCCGAGCCGCCAGCCGGTCATCGCGTAGGATTTCGAAAAGCCGTCGAGCAGGATCGAGCGCGCGTGCATGCCGGGCTGCGCGTAGAACGAGACGAACTCGCCGTCGTAGAGGAACTGGCGGTAGATCTCGTCGGTGAGCACCGGGATGTCGCGGTCGGCGGCGATGCGCGCGATTCGCTCGATCTGGTCGCGGTCCAGCACGCCGCCGGTGGGGTTCTCCGGCGAGTTGACGATGATCAGCTTCGTCTTCGACGACACCCGCTGCTCGAACAGCGGCAGGTCGAAGCCGAAGTCGCTCTCCTCGCGCAGCGGGATCGGCACCGGCACGCCGCCCACGAAGTTGATGACCGACTCGTAGATCGGGAAGCCCGGGTTGGGGTAGATCACCTCGTCGCCGCGGCCGACCAGCGCCATGATCGTGAAGAACATGATCGGCTTGGCGCCCGGGGTGACCACCACCTGCTCGGGCGACACCGGCACCCCGCGCGTCTCGGCGGTGTGCTTGGCGATCGCCTCGCGCAGCTCGGGCAATCCCGCCGACGGCCCGTAGTGCGTCGCGCCCGCGTCGAGCGCGCGCTTGGCCGCCTCCTTGATGTGCGCCGGCGTGTCGAAGTCGGGCTCGCCGATCTCGAGATGGACGATCTCGCGCCCCTGCCGCTCGAGCGCCTTCGCGCGCGCCAGCACCTCGAACGCCGACTCGGTCCCCAGCCGCCCCATCCGCTCCGCGACCCTCATGGGATACCTCCCGTATGACATGGGGGCCCCGACATCGCCCCCATACCCCCAACGCTCGAAGCGCCCCGGCGAAGCCGTGGCGCTTCTCGACATCGCGCCGCGACCGACGAGCGAGTCATTATAGACTCGTGGACTTTATAGAAGTGGCGGCGGGAGCGTTCACGATGGGGTGGGGCGAGGGGCACCCGTCCGAGCGGCCGGCGCACGTCGTCTGGGTGGACGCCTTCCGCGTCGCGACGACGCCGGTGACCAACGCGGAGTGGGCCGCATGGCTGGCCGCCACCGGCGCGCCGCCGCCCGCCTTCTGGGGCGCGGCCGGGTTCGACGCCGCCGACCAGCCGGTGGTGGGCGTGTCGTGGAACGAGGCCTCGGCGTTCGCGGCGTGGGCGGGGGCCCGGCTGCCGACCGAGGCCGAATGGGAAAAGGCCGCCCGCGGTGGGCGCGACGGCGCCCGCTACCCGTGGGGCGACGAGCGGCCGGCGGTGACCCCACGGCGCGCGCCGCCGCGCGTGGGGACCGGCCCGGCCAACCCCCTCGGCCTCCACGACCTCTCCGGCGTCTGCCACGAGTGGTGCGCCGACTGGTACGACGAGGGGTATTACGCGGCCTCGCCGCCCCGCACCCCGCGCGGCCCGGCCGCCGGCACCCGCCGGGTCAGCCGCGGCGGGGCCTGGCGTCACGCCGATCCCTGGAGCCCGGTCGCCCACCGCTCGTCGCTGCCCCCGCACCTGCGCTACTCCGACTACGGCCTCCGCGTGGTCCGGAGCGGCTGAGGGTCGATTCCCGCAGGCGACCGGTTTGAGGTAAGATGCCGCCCGGGACGCCACCCATGAACGGGTCCGAGCGCTCGGTAGTCCGGGAAGGCATCGTCGCCGGTGTCGTCGGCGCGGCCGTCGTCGCCATCTGGTTCTTCCTCTTCGACCTGCTGCGCGGCCGTCCCTTCATGACGCCCACCCTGCTCGGCTCGCTGGTCTTCTTCGGCGTGAAGACGCCGGTGGGGCTCGAGCCCGCGCTGGGGCCGATCCTGGGCTACACCGTCCTGCACGGCCTGGCGTTCATCGCCTTCGGCGTGATCGCCGCCACCATGATGGCCATGAGCGAGCGCGAGCCCGCCCTGTTCGTGGGGTTCGTGATCCTGTTCGCCTGCTTCGAGGTGTTCTTCTTCGGCATCCTCAGCGTGCTGGGACGCGCCGTGCAGCTCGAGCTGGTGTGGTGGTCGGTGCTGATCGGCAACCTGCTCGCCTCGGTCGCGATGCTCTGGGTCTTCTTCCGCGCCCACCGGGCGCTGCCCGGCACGCTGGTCGGCTCGTGGGGCAGCGTGCTGCGCGAAGGGGTCGTGGCCGGCATCATCGGCGCTGCCGTGGTGGCCATCTGGTTCTTCGCGATCGACGCGATCCAGGGCGAGCCGCTGCGCACGCCGAAGCTGCTGGGCGGCGCCATGCTGCGCGCGCCCGATCCCCTCGGGGGCGTGCTGGTCTACACGGTCCTCCACGGTCTGGCGTTCATCGCCTTCGGCATCGTCGGCGCGCTGCTGATCGCCGGCGCCGAGCGCCAGCCGCTGCTGATCTTCGCGCTCATCATCCTCTTCACCGCGTTCGAGATCCTCTTCTTCGGGGCCATCGTCATCATGGCGAGCTGGATCCTCGACAAGCTGGCCGGCTGGACGATCTTCGTCGGCAACATCCTCGCGGCCGTCGCCATGCTCGCCTACTACTTCTCCGGCCACCGCACGCTCGCCGGCCGTCTCGCCCACGCCTGGGCCGAGGAAGACTAGCCCTCGTCGGCTTCACGGCCCGGGGCCGGACTGGCCCGGTGGGTCCCGCGACCACGAGCGGCGCGGCGTAGGTCGGGCTAAGAAACTTCAGAACGGTGACGCCAGCTTAGGTTGGGCCGGGGACGGGTCTCGGGACCCACCGGGCCAATCCGGCCCCTACCGTGGAGCCGCGCGGACTCTCTTCAGATGAGCATTGCTAGCTGATCGTCAGGTTCGGGGATCACCAGATCGCTTCGGGGAGGGGGAGGCGGTCGAAGAGGTGCGCCGGGAGCGGGCCGGGGTTGGGGACGTTGTAGCGGTCGGCGAGGATGTGGAGCTGGCGCAGGTGCTGAGCGCAGTGCCAGGTGGTGCGCTCGAGCAGGTCGTGGCTGCCCTGGGGGCCGTAGTAGACCTCGATCGTGCGCTCGAACTCGTCGTCACCCGCCCCCTCGAACCAGCCGCCGATGCGGCCCCGCACCAGGGCGCCCCAGCGCGCCATGTCGCCGCCGTCCTTCATATCGGCGGGCGCCTTCTCGTCGAACCACGCCTCGGGCAGGCGCCCCTGGTCCATGGCGTCGATGAAGGACAGGCCGATGCGGAAGACGTGATAGCCGAGGTCGCGGATCGTGCGCTTGCGCTCGGCGGGGACCACGTCGAGCTGGGCGGCGTCGAAGCGGCTCACCACATGCTGGGTGGCCTCGAGGATGCGATCGAGGCGCGCGGCGAGCTCGCGCACCGGCATCTGGTCGGCGGCGGTGTACGGCACGCCGAGCAATTCCGCGTAGCCCCGGGGGTTCCAGCCGTGGACCGCGCGGTCGCCGATGATGACGGCGGGCACGCGTGGCACGCCCAGGCGCTTGAGCTCGGCGACGGTGGACGGATCGGCCTGGATGTCGACGGGATCGAACTCGATCCCCCAAGACGTGAGGAGCTCCTTCGTCTTGGAGCAGGACGATCAGCCGGGACGGTAGTAGACGCGCGGCTTCATGGGCTCCCTCCCGCCCCAGAGTAACCTCGAACGCCGCTCAGCGCCCGCGGAACGCCGGCGCCGGCTTCTTGTCGGCGAAGGCGGTGACGCCGGCCCGGAAGTCCTCGGTGTGGCCCGAGGCGGCGATGGCCTGCGCCTCCGCCTCCATCTGCGTCTCCAGGCTCTCCCACGTGGACTGCTGGAGGAGCCGCTTGGCGGCGCCGAACGCCCGCGTCGGCCCCTGCGCCAGCTCGCGGGCCAGCGCCTGCACGGCCGCGCGCAGCTCGGCGTCGGGCACCACCCGCGTGATCATCCCCCACTCCAGCGCCTCCCGCGCGGTCAGCGGGCGGTTGGTGAAGTAGAGCTCCATCGCCCGGCGCAGGCCGACCAGCCGCGGCAGGAAGTAGGACGACGAGCCGTCGGGCGTCGCGGCGATCTTCGAGTACGCCATCGTGAAGCGCGCCGACTCGGCGGCGACGACGAGGTCCCCCGACAGCGCGAGGCTGAAGCCGCCGCCGGCAGCGACGCCGTTGACGGCCATGATGACCGGCTTGTCGCTCCGGCAGAAGCGCGAGACGGCGCCGTGCAGGTAGGTCGTGAGCTCCTTGATGTGGGCGCCGATGCGCCCGAGGTTGTCCACGAACGCCTTCACGTCGCCGCCGGCGCAGAACGCCTTGCCGCTTCCGGTGACGACGATGCAGCGCACGTCGGGATCCTCGTCGAGCTCGAGCGAGGCGTGGAACAGCTCGCGGCCCAGCGCCAGGTCGAGGGCGTTGTAGGCGTCGGGACGGTTGAGCGTGAGCGTGGCGACGTGCGCCGCCCGCTCGACGAGCAGGTGCTGGTAGGTCATCGAGATCTCCGAGGGCCGCCACGGCTCCGCCGCGGCGGCCCGAGCAAATGGGGGGTATGGGGGGCCATCTCGGGGCCCTCCATTCAAACGGGCCGGGCCCGCGCGACCTCGGCCACGGCGTCGAGAATCTCCTGGATCTGGATCGGCTTGACGAGGACGAGATCCACACCGTGGGCGCGACGCTCGTCGGCCGAGAGCTCCACGCCGAAGCCCGTCACGAGGAACACCGGCACCGTGGGCGCGACCTGCTTGACGGCGCGGGCCACCTGCCACCCCGATACGCGCGGCATGGCGAGGTCGGTCACCACGAGGTCGAACGGCTCGGCGCCGAAGCGGGCGATCGCCTCGGCCCCGTCACCGAGCGTCACCACCGAGTGGCCGGCCGACTCGAGGATGTCGCCGAGCACCGCGCGCACCGGTGGCTCGTCGTCCACCACGAGACAGCGCAGCGGCCGCACGGTGGGGATGGCGGGCGGCGCCGGCGCCTCGACCGGCCGCACGTCGCTCCCGCGCGGGAACGACAGCCGGAACGTCGAGCCCAGCCCCGGCTCGCTCTCCACCGCGATGGAGCCGCCGTGGCGCGAGACGATGCCGTAGGTCATCGAGAGCCCCAGCCCGGTGCCCTGCGGTCCCTTGGTGGTGAAGAACGGGTCGAAGACCTTGTCGCGCACCTCGGCGGGCATGCCGACGCCGGTGTCGGCCACCGCCACCTCCACCCGGTCGTCCACCAGCGCCGTCATGAGCGTGAGAACGCCGCCCGCCGGCATCGCGTCCACCGCGTTCAGGATGAGGTTGGTCATCGCCTCGCGCAGCTCGGCGGCGTCGCCGACCACCGCCGGCACGTCGGCCAGCCGGGCGCGCACCTCGAGCCCGATGCCGCGGCTGGTCGCCTCGTCTTTCCAGCGCGACTGGGTGATGTCGAGCGCATCGCGCACGACCTGGTTGATGTCGAGCGGCACCAGTGGCTGGTCGCGGCGGATGCGCGTGAACTCCTGCAGCCGCTTGACGGTCTGCGCGCCGTCCAGCGCGGCCCGCTCGATGACCTGCAGCCACTGGCGCAGCTGCGGCTCCTGCACGCGGCGCAGGAGGAGCTGGGCGCGGCCGAGCACGGAGGCGAGCAGGTTGTTGAAGTCGTGGGCCACGCCGGAGGCCATCTCGCCGAGGGCGCGCAGCTTCTCGGTGCGCACGAGCTGGTCCTGGGCGGCCGACAGCTCGCCGTAGGCGCGCGTGCGCTCCTCGTAGAGCCGCGCGCTGGCCAGCGCCAGCGCCGTGAGGTGCGCGCTGTTGACGAGCAGGTTCTCCTCGGCCTGGGTGAACGGCCGCTCGGCCGAGCGCAGCGCCAGCATGCCCAGCACACGGTCGCGCCCGATGAGCGGCACGCCGAGCCAGTGGCGGAGCCGCTCGGACAGCGCCACCGGCCTGACGCCGCGGCGCGCGCACTCGGCGCCGTAGTCGTCGGCGCGCAGCGGCCGGCCCGACTCCAGCACCGCCGACATGAGGCCGATGCCGGCGGCCGGGTAGCGGTGGGGCTCGCTCCGGTCCACCTCGCCGTCCACGAGCCGCAGCGCGATCTCCAGCTCGTCGGTGTCCTCGGCGCGGACGACGACGACCATGTGGCGCACGTCCACCACGCGCGCGAGCTGCGCCCGCAGCGCGTCCAGCAGCGCCGCCCGGTCGAGCTGGCCGGTGACCGCCTGCGACAGCGCGTGCAGCACCGACAGCTCCTCGACGCGGCGGCGGTTCTCCTCGAACAGCCGCGCATTCTCGATGGCCACGCCGGCCTGGCTGGCGATCGCCTCGATCAGCGCGAGGTCGCTCTCGGCGAAGTCGTGCACCCGCTCCCACCAGATGACCGCGAAGCCCCCGATCATCCGGTCCTTGGCCACGACGGGGACGAAGAGCTGGCTGCGGTGCGGCGCGTGCTCGCGGATGATCGCCGGCATGCGCGGGTCGTGGGTCGCGTCGGCCGAGAACACCGGCCGCAGGGTGCGGGCCACCTCGGCGTAGAGCGCGTTGTCGGCGAGCGACAGCCGCACGTCGCGCAGCGCGGCCAGCCACGTCGGCGGCACGCGATAGCCGGCGAACGGCGTCAGCCACTGGCCGGTCTCGTCCACCATCCACAGGCCGACGGTGTCGGCGCCGAACGCCGTCGCCACGTGGCGCAGGAGGTGGCGGGCCAGCCCCTGCACGTCCAGCGTGGACGACACCGCCCGGCTCACCGACAGCAGCGTCTCAGTCTCGGCGAGCTTGCTCTGCGTCTGCCGGGCCAGCTCGGCGTTCTCCATGGCGAGGCCGACCTGGGCGGCCACGCCGTCGATCAGCCGGATCTCGCCCGGCGGGAACACCCGGCCGGTCCGCCACCAGACGAGGAACAGGCCGCCCACCGCGTCGCCGTGGGCCATGGTGGGGGCGATGAGCACCGAGTGAGACGGCAGCTCGCCCGACCAGGCCCGGTCGAAGCGCGCGTCGACGTGGACGTCGCTGCTCCACACCGAGCGGCCCTGCTGCCAGGTGGCCTGCAGCGCGGGCACCCGCTCGAGATCGATCGGCCGCTCCATGAAGAACTGGAGCAGCTCCTTGGGCACGTGGTACCCCGCCGCCGGCGCCAGGATCCCCCGGCGCTTGTCGGTGAGGTAGACGCCGACCATGTCGGCGTCGAAGGCGCGCCCCACCTCGGCGGCCACGCCGCGCATCGCCTGGTCGGTCGGCCCCGGCTGCGAGAGCACCTGGCCGACGGCCAGCAGCGTGCGCGTCTCCTTCAGGCGCTCCTGCGTCTCGGCGTACAGGCGGGTGTTCTCCAGCGCGAGGGCGAGCTGGCCGGCGATCGCCATCGCCAGATCGCTCTGCCAATCCTGGAACGGCGTCGGCCGCTCGCAGTAGTCGAGCGTCATCACGCCGATGACCCGCTCCTGCAGGACCATGGGCACGATGAGGCAGGACTTCAGCCCGAAGGACTCCACCCACTCGCGCGGGATCAGCGTCGTGGTCGCGGTGTCGGGGATGAGCAGGGGCTGCCGCGTCTCGATGACCTGGGCGTTGGCGGCGATCGCGCTGGGCGGCTCGGGCGGGACCGTCTGGAACTCCTTCCACATGCGCGGGGCCCGCCGGCCGTCGGCGAACTGCGACATGAGCGGCACCACCCGGTCGCCGTCCCACAGCTCGAGCGTGCAGCGGTCCACCCGGCACACCTGGGCGACCTTCAGGGTGACCCGCTTGAGCAGCGTGCGCGAGTCCAGCGTCGAGTTGAGCAGCTCGGCAACCTCCAGCAGCGCGCGCGTCTCGGTCAGGCGCCGCGTGGTCTCCGAGTATAGGCGCGCGTTCTCCAGCGCGATGGCCGCCTGCGCGGCGAGCGAGCCCATCAGCGAGGTGGTCTCCGGGGTGACCGGCCACGCCGCCGCCCGGTGCACCGCGAACGCCCCCAGCACGCGCTCGCCGATGGCGATCGGGTACGCCGTCATCCAGCGCAGCCCGTGGTGCTGCATCGTGGCGGCGTCCACCGAGCGTGGATCGGCGGACGCGTCGGTCCAGAGGATCGGCTCGCGCTGCCGCACCACCCACCCCACCGCCCCCTCGCCCACCGCCAGGTCGTCGTGCAGCTCGGCGGCCAGCCGGGCGTCGCCGAACGTGAGGGCCCGGCGCAGCCGCTGGGTCCCGGCGTCGTGGGCCCAGATGCTGACGTAGGGCGCGTCGAAGAACTGCGCGATGGCCCGCGCCAGGTTCTGCAGCACCTCCTCGACGTTGAGCGAGGAGGACACCAGCCGGTTGACCTCCTCCAGCGCGCGCAGCCGCTCGGCGTACCGGCGGGCCTCCTCGTAGAGACCGGCGTTGCGGATGGCCGCCGCCGCCTGCGCCGAGAACGACTGCAGCAGGTCGTCGTCGTCGGGGCCGAACCGGAACGGCCGGTCGCTGATGAGGACCAGCACGCCCAGCAGCCGCTGCTGGTCGAGGATCGGGGTGCAGAACAGCGAGCGGAAGCCGCGCTCGCGCGCCCAATCGCGCGCCACGAAACGGCCGTCGGTGTAGATGTCGTCGATTGCCAGCGGCCGCCGCTCGACGGCCACCCAGCCGACCGCGCCCTCGCCGAAACGGATGTCGCTGATGTTCTGGGCCGCGCCCGGGGACCGGTCGGAGAAGGCCTGCATGTGCAGCGTCCCCACCGTCTCGTCGGCGAGCCAGACCGCCACGAACGGCGCGCTCATGATCTCGGCGGCCGCCTCGGCGATGGACGTGAGCACGTGGCCGGTGTCGAGCGACGAGGTCACGAGGTGGCTGAGCCGGGTCAGCGTGCGCAGCCGGGCCGCCCGCGTCTCCGCCGCGCGGTAGAGGCGCGAGTTCTCCAGCGCGATGGCCGCCTGGGCTGCGAAGCTCTCCAGCAGCGCCAGCTCCTCGGCCTGGAAACGGTCGCCGCTCTCGCCGCGCGCGAGGACGATCGCGCCGCGCGCGCGCTCGCCGATGACCAGCGGCTGCACCATGGCGTGGCGCACGCCGCGCTCGACGATCTCGGGGCGGGCCAGGGGCGAGGTCGGATAGTCGTTGGCAATGATGCCGCGCCGCTCGGCGGCGGCGATGCCGACCAGCCCCTCGCCGGGCGCCAGCCGCTCGGGGCCCGCCCCCTCGACCGTCCACGCGCGCCGGACGAGCGTGCCGTCGTCGTCGGTCAGGAAGATCGCGCTCTCGGCGTCGAACAGCCGCCCCGAGCGCTCCACCACGAGGCCGAGCAGCCGCTCGGGATCGAGCTCGGCGGCGAACTCGCGCTCGATCTCGGCCAGCGCGGCGATCTGCCGGCGGCGCGCCCGCTCCAGCGAGAACAGGCGCGCGTTTTCCAGCGCCAGCGCCGCCTGGTCCGCGAACCCCTGCAGCAGCGCCGCCTCCTCGCGAGTGAACACCCGGCCGCGCTCGTCGCTGATGCCGAGCGCGCCGATGACCATGCCCTTGACGCGCAGGGGGACCGCCAGGATCGCGCCCTCGCCGGAGCGATGCAGCCCCTCGCGGAGATTGTCGGAGAGGCTGACCGCTGCGTCGCCGAGGACGTCGGCCGTCCACGTCGCCCGGCCTTCCAGGGCCGCGCGTCCGAGGACGCCGTGCCCGGGAGGCAGGACGTGGCCGGGCTCGAAGGCGTCGCGGCTGCTGCCGCCCAGCGCCAGCGCCACCAGCGAGCCGTCGGGCTGCATGAGCCGGAGCGCCGAGCCCTGGGCGTTGAACAGCGGCAGCACGCTGTCCACCGTGCGGCCCACGACGTCGCTGACGTCGAGGCTCTCGGTGAGCGTCTGGGCCAGCCGGGCGAGCTCCTCCGCCTCATGACGCCGCCGGGTGGTCTCGGCGTAGAGCCGCGCGTTCTCGAGGGCGAGGGCCGCCTGATCCGCGAAGGCCTGCAGGAGGCCGGCCTCGGCGTCGGAGAACACGCGGCCGGCCCGATCGGACACCGACAGGGCGCCGATCGTCTGGCCCTTGGCCCGGAGCGGCACCGCCAGCTGGGCCAGGTCGCCGAGGCCGGTCATCCCCTCGCGCAGCTCCTCGGTGAGCAGGAGCGTCGGATCGGCGACGATGTCGCGCGTGCTCACCACCGCCCCGCGCTCCACCGCCCGCCCCGACGTCGAGGTGCCGGGCGGCAGGACGTGGCCGGGGGCGAACAGCGCGGCGGCCCGCCCGGCGAAGGCCAGCCCCACGAGCGCGCCGTCGGCGCGCAGCAGCCGCAGCCCCGACGACTGCGCGTTGAAGAGGGCGAGCACGTTCTCGGCGATGCGGGCGCTCAGCGCGTCCACGTCGAGGCTCTCGGTGAGACCGCGCGCCATGCGCGCCAGCTCCTCGGCCTCACGGCGGCGCCGGGTCGTCTCCGCGTAGAGGCGCGCGTTCTCCAGCGCGAGCGCCCCCTGGTCGGCGAAGGCCTGGGCCAGCCGCGTGTCCTCGAGGTCGAAGACGCGGCCGGTGCGGTCGGCCACCGCCAGCGCGCCGAAGAGCCGGCCCCGGACGAGCAGCGGCACGGCAACCATCGCGCGGTCGTCGCGAGTCGACACCAGCGTCCGGATCCGGTCGTCGTACTGGATGCGGGGATCTTCCAGCACGTCGGCGGCCGCGAACGGCCGCCGCTCGCGGGCGGCCAGGCCGATCACGCCGATGCCGGGCCCCAGCCCGCGCGGCCACTCGAACTGGCTCTCGCGGGAGACCGTCTGCACGATCATCTCGCCGCCCTCGCCGAGCCGGTAGACCGCCGAGGAGCGGGCGCCGAGCAGCTCGCACATGCTGTCGGCGACACGCTGGCCGACCGCCTCCGGATCGAGCGTCTCAGACAGGACGCGGGCGAGGTCGGCCAGCGCCCGCATGCGCTCGGCCTGGCGGCGCGCCTCGCGATAGAGGCGCGAGTGCTCGAGCGCGATGGCCGCCTGGCCGGCGAAAGCCTCGGCGAGCTCCTGGTCGCGCGGCGTGAACGCGCGCCGGGCGCGGAACGTGAGTACGCCGATCGTGCGGTCGCCGATCTTCAGCGGCACCCCGAGGAACTTGAGGTAGCCCAGGCGGCGGCCGGCGGCGCGGTGCTCGGGGATCTCGTTGGCGGGGCCGTCGATGTCGAGCATCAGCGAGTGGCCGGCCGCCACCACGCGGCCGCTCATGCTCTCGCCGACCTTGAGCCGCGGGCGCAGCATCGTCTCGCCGGCGGAGCCGGCGAGGCCGGCCAGCACCAGCTCGTCGCCCTCGAGCAGCCGGAAGCCCGCGTTGTCCACCGCGAGCAGGCGGGCGGCCTCCTCGGCGATCGAGGACAGCAGCGTGTCGGTCGGGGCCAGCGTGCCGATCTTGGTGTTGATCTCCAGCAGCGCGCTGAGGTACGCGCGCCGCGTCTGCTCGTCGAAGAACAGGCGCGCGTTGTCGATGGCGATGGCGGCCTGGTTGGCGAGCGACTGCAACAGGTCCGTCTCGTCGGCCGGGTACTCGCGCCGCTCCCGGGAGCCCACCGCGAGCGCGCCGATCATGCGGCTGCCGGCGATCAGCGGCACCGCCGCCGCCGACGCGATGCCCTCGGCCCGCAGGCGGGCGGCGTTGCGCACGCGGGGATCGTTCTGGACGTCCGGCATGAGAACAGCGGCGCGCCGGGCGACGGCCAGCCCCACCAACCCCTCGCCCACCGGCATCGCGCGCAGCCCCTCGGGCGCGGGGACCATGCCGGCGGCGGCGCCGAGGACGAGCTGGTTGCCGTCCTCGTCGAGGATCCACAGCCGCGCGATGGCGGTGTCGAGCAGCTCGACCGCCGCCTCGACCACGCGCTGGAGCACCTGATCGCCGGACAGCGTCGCGCTGAGCCCCTGCGAGAGGCGCGTGAGGGTCTCCAGCCGCCGGCTCTTCTCCTGCGCCTCGGCGAAGAGCGAGGCGCGCGCCACCGCGAGGCCGACCTGGTGGGCGACGCCCTGCAGCAGCGTGAGCTGGTCGGCGTCGAACGTGCGTGGCTCGTCGGAGACGAGCGCCATCACGCCCCACACCTGGCCTTCCGCGAAGATCGGCAGCGCCAGCTGCGTGTGGAACCGCCCGGCGGCGATCGCGCCGCGCAGCTGGGGATCCTCGACGAAGGGGGACGTGGTGAGCTCGGTCACCACGTAGCGCCCGGTGCGCGCCGCCTCGCCGACGTGGGAGCCGTGCAGCTTGCGCCGGCTCAGCGCCTCGGCCTGCGGCGGCGTGAGCCCGCGGCTGGCGACGAGCGCGAGCGTCCCGGTCGATGCCTCGAGGCGGAAGACGAGACCGACGTGCAGGGCGGCGACCGCCAGCACGACGTCGAGCGTCTGCTCGGCCGTCGCCACCAGGTCGGTGCCGGAGCCCATCGTGAGCGCGGCGGTGTAGAACGCCTCCAGCTCGCGGCTGCGGAGCTCGTCGGCGGGCGCGGTGGCGTCGCCCGGCGGCGGCGCGCCGACCGGCGGCGGCGCGGGCGCGGGCGCGGTGGCCGCGGCCCGCGCGCGGCCGGCCAGCAGCACCGCGGCGACGGCGCCACCGGCGGCGATCACGAACGAGGCGACCAGCGGCCCCACCAGCCAGCCGCGCGCGAGCAACGCCCCGCCCGCGCCCCACAGCGCCGCGAGGGCGGCCACGACGAGGACGAGGCCGAGCCCGCGCCGCCGGCTCAGCGACGCTCCCCGATCCGGTGCAGCTTCAGGAGGTTCGTCGTGCCGGTGACCCACATCGGCGCGCCCGAGATGATGACGATGACGTCGCCGGCTTGCACCGAGGCGTCGCCCAGGAGCGCGTTCTCGATCTCCTCCACCATCTCGTCGGTGGTCTCGACCTTGCGGATCAGGCGGGTGGTCACGCCCCACGACAGCGCCAGGCGCCGCCGCACCTCCACCGTGGGGGTGAAGGCGATGATCGGCACGACCGGCCGCTGGTACGAGATCAGCCGCGCCGAGAAGCCGGACTGCGTGAAGGCCACGATGGCCCGCGCCCGGAGCACGCGGGCGGCCATGGCGGCCGCGTCGGACACCGCCTCGGGGAAGCCGACCGCGCCGTCGCGCGCGCGGCGGCGCTCGCGCGGCTCGTCGGCCAGCACCGCCGTCTCGGCGCGCACCGCGACGCGCGCCATCATCTCGACCGCCTCGGCCGGGTAGCGCCCGGTGGCCGTCTCGGCCGACAGCATCACCGCGTCGGCGCCCTCGAAGATGGCGGTGGCCACGTCGGAGACCTCGGCCCGGGTGGGACGCAGGTGCGTGACCATCGACTCGAGCATCTGGGTGGCCACGATCACCGGCACCTTGGCCGCCCGCGCCTGCCGGATGATCTCCTTCTGCATGTGCGGCACCTCCTCGAGCGGGACGTCCACGCCGAGGTCGCCGCGCGCCACCATGACCGCGTCCACCACGCCGAGGATGCCGGGCAGGTTCTCGAGGACCTCGTGGCGCTCGAGCTTGGCGACGATCGGCAGCGCGGCGCCCTGCGCGGCGAGGAACGCGCGCACCTCGGCGACGTCGGCGGCCGAGCGCACGAAGGAGACCGCCACGAAGTCCACCCCGTGCTCGATGCCGAACCGCAGATCGACGCGGTCCTTGTCGGTGAGGCAGGAGACCGGCAGCTCCACGCGCGGGAACGACAGCCCCTTGTGGTCGCTGATCCGCCCGCCGGCCACCACGCGGCAGCGCACCTCGTCGGCGGTGGTCTCCTCCACGCGCAGCTGGATCATGCCGTCGTCCATCAGCACCTGGTCGCCGGCCTTCACGCTGCCGAGCGACTCCGGCGGCGCCACCCAGGCGCGCTCGTCGGTGCCCACGCACGGGCGGCGCGACAGCGTGAACGGCCGCCCCGGCTCGAGGTCCACGCGCCGGCCGCCGTGCTCGCCGAATGTCCCGAGGCGGATCTTCGGCCCCTGCAGGTCTTGAAGAATGGCCACCGGCCGCCCCCAGCGCTCCTCGCCCTCGCGGAGGAGGCGGACGACCTCGGCGTGCTCGGCGTGGGTGCCATGCGAGAAGTTGAGGCGGGCGACGTCCATGCCGGCCTCCACGAGGCGATCGAGCTGCTCGACGCCGGCGGAGGCCGGCCCGATGGTGCAGACGATCTTGGTTCGCCGCATGCGGTCAGCCCTTGAGCACGGGCCTCAGGAATTGGCCGGTGTAGGACCCCGCGGCCTGCTGGGCCACCGCCTCCGGCGTGCCGGTGGCGACGACGCGTCCCCCCTCGTCGCCCCCCTCGGGGCCGAGGTCGATCACCCAGTCGGCGGTCTTGATGACGTCCAGGTTGTGCTCGATGATCACCACGGTATTGCCCTGGTCCACCAGCCGGTTGAGCACCTCGAGCAGCCGCTCGATGTCCGCGAAATGCAGCCCGGTCGTCGGCTCGTCCAGGATGTAGAGGGTGCGGCCGGTCGCCCGGCGCGAGAGCTCCGTCGCCAGCTTCACGCGCTGGGCCTCGCCGCCGGAGAGCGTGGTGGCCGACTGGCCGAGACGGATGTAGTCGAGGCCGACGTCGTCCAGCGTCTGCAGCTTGGACTTGATGACGGGCACCGCGTCGAAGAACGCCAGCGCCTCGCGCACGGTCATGTCGAGCACGTCGGCGACGCTGGCCGACTTGTAGCGCACCTCGAGCGTCTCGCGGTTGTAGCGCTTGGCCTTGCACACGTCGCAGGTGACGTAGACGTCGGGCAGGAAGTGCATCTCGATCTTCACCAGGCCGTCGCCCTGGCAGGCCTCGCACCGCCCGCCCTTGACGTTGAACGAGAACCGGCCGGGCGCGTAGCCGCGCATGCGCGCCTCCGGCGTCCGCGCGAACAGGGCGCGGATGAAGGTGAACACGCCGGTATAGGTGGCGGGATTGGAGCGGGGCGTGCGGCCGATCGGCGACTGGTCGATGTCCACGACCTTGTCGAGGTGCTGGGCGCCCTCGATGCGGGTGTGGGCGCCCGGACGGTCCTGGGCCCGGTAGAGCATCTGCGCCAGCGCCCGGTAGAGGATGTCGTTGACCAGCGTGGACTTGCCCGAGCCCGACACGCCGGTGACGCACGTGAACGTGGCGAGCGGGATCTTCACCGACATGCCCTTGAGGTTGTGCTCGCGGGGGTCATGGATCGTCAGCGACTCGCCGCTGCCGCGCCGGCGATTGGCCGGCACCCGGATCTGCCGCGCGCCCGAGAGGTATTGCCCGGTCAGCGAGCGAGGGTTCGCGAGGATCTCGTCGGGTGTGCCCACCGCGACGAGGTGGCCGCCGAGCTCCCCCGCCCCCGGGCCGAGGTCCAGCACGTAGTCGGCGGAGCGGATCGTTTCTTCGTCGTGCTCGACGACGAGCACGGTGTTGCCCAGGTCGCGCAGCCGCTTGAGCGTGTCGAGCAGCCGGCGATTATCGCGCTGGTGCAGGCCGATCGAGGGCTCGTCGAGGATGTAGAGCACGCCGACCAGACTCGACCCGATCTGCGTGGCCAAGCGTATCCGTTGGCCTTCTCCTCCCGACAGGGTGCCGGCCGGCCGATCGAGCGCGAGGTAGTCGAGGCCGACGTTGACGAGGAACCCGAGGCGCTCGCGGATCTCCTTGAGCACCCGGCGGGCGATGGCCGCCTCGCGCTCTCCCAGGCTCAGCGAGGCGAAGAAGGCGCCGGCCTCCTTGATCGTGAGGCGGACGACGTCGGCGATCGAGCGCCCGGCGATCTTGAGGCCGAGCGACTCCGGACGCAGCCGCGAGCCGCCGCAGGCCGGGCACGGCCGCTCGGCCATGAACGCCTCGACCTCGGCGCGCGCGTCCTCCGACTGGGTCTCGCGGTAGCGGCGCTCGAGCGTCTTCACCACGCCCTCGAAGCCGCCCTCCTTGTCGCCGAAGAGCACCACGTCGCGCACGCTCTTGCGCAGCTTCGCCCAGGGCTCGTCGAGCGAGAACTTGTAGCGCTTGGCGAGCACCGCCAGCGTCTGCCGGAAGTAGGTCGTCTCCCGCCCCGCCCACGGCGCCAGGGCGCCGCCCTTGAGGGAGCGGGCCGGGTTGGGCACGAGCCGCTCGGGATCGATCTCCCAGCGCGTGCCGAGGCCGCCGCACTCGGGACAGGCGCCGTAGGGATTGTTGAACGAGAACATCCGCGGCGAGACTTCCGGGAAGGAGATGCCGCACTGGGCGCACGCGAGGCGCTCGGAGAAGACGAGAGGTTCGGGCTTCTCCTGCTGCGACCCCCTTGATTGTTTTGCTGGGGGGCGCGTTCCGCTCCCCCCAGACCCCCCGGTTCGCGTTGTGGTGTCACCACCGTCACCATCTCCCACCGGCTCGACTTGGACGATGCCGTCGGCGAGGCGGAGGGAGGTTTCCAGGGAGTCGGCGAGGCGGGGGCCGAGGGTGTCGCGGACGATGAGGCGGTCCACGACGACGTCGATCGTGTGCTTGCGGTTGCGGTCGAGCTCGATCTCCTCGCCCAGCTCGCGGACGGTGCCGTTGACGCGCACGCGCGAGTAGCCCTGGCGCTGCAGGTCGAAGAACAGCTTCTTGTACTCGCCCTTGCGGCCGCGCACGACCGGCGCCAGCACCAGCAGGCGCGTGCCCGCCGGCAGCGTGAGGACCCGGTCCACCATCTGCTGGACGGTCTGGGCCGAGATCACGCGCCCGCAGGTGGGACAGTGCGGGACGCCCACGCGCGCGAAGAGCACGCGCAGGTAGTCGTAGATCTCCGTGACGGTGCCCACGGTGGAGCGCGGGTTCTTCGAGGTGGTCTTCTGCTCGATGGAGATGGCCGGCGACAACCCCTCGATCGAGTCCACCTCCGGCTTTTCCATCTGCTCGAGGAACTGCCGCGCGTAGGCCGACAGCGACTCCACGTAGCGGCGCTGGCCCTCGGCGTAGATGGTGTCGAACGCCAGGGAGGACTTCCCCGAGCCGGACAGCCCGGTGAGGACGACGAGCTGGTCGCGCGGGATCTCGACGTCGATGCCCTTGAGATTGTGCTCGCGCGCCCCCCGGACGACGATCCGGTCACTCGCCATGATCTGACTATTATGCCTCAGCCGTCGGGCTCCGCCTCAGCCCGCCGCGCCCGGCTCCTCGCGCTCACCCGGAGCGTCCGGCACGCGGGCGGCCAGCCAGGCGAGCGGCATCGCCACCAGCGCCGGGTATCGCGTCAGCGCGTCCAGCCAGGCCGGCGCCTGGGGCGCCAGCGCGGGCAGCGCCGACAGCGCCACGAACGCGGCGCCACCGGTGAGCGCGCCGGCCAGGGCCCCCGCCGGGGACGCGGCCAGCCGGGCCGGGGCCCACGCCGCGGCGGCAAGGCCGAGACCGACCAGCAGCACGCGCCACGGGTCGAGCGGCCACAGCGCGAGCGCGCCGGCCGCGACCACCACCGCGACCCACAGCTCGACCGCCGCCGACGCGGCCCCGGCCAGCCGCTCGCGCAGCGCGGCGGCCCCCGTCGCCAGCAGGAGCACCGGCGCCAGCGCCGCCGCCACGGCCAGCGCGGCGCCGGCGCGCGGGCCCAGCGCCAGCGGCGGCAGGCGTAGCAGCGGCGCCGACAGCGCGCCGCCGAGCGCCAGCTCGGGCACCGTCGCGCCGTACACGCCCCACGCCAGCGCCGCCAGGACCGCGGCCAGCAGCGCGAGCGGGCCGGCCGCCGCTGCGCGCCCGCGCGCCGGCGCCGCCACCAGCGCCAGCGCGCCGCCCACCAGCGTGACGACGGCCCCGAGCGCCGCCGGAAGCATGCGCGGCCCCCGACCGGGCGGATCGGCCCACGCGATCCCCGAGGCGGGGGCCCCCGGCACGCGGCGGCCCGCCTCGAAGCGCAGCCGCGCACCCGCCTCGACGTCGAGCTCGTCGCCGGGCCGCAGCGTGAGCGCATCGCCGGCGCCCAGGCGCCACTCGCGCACCGTCGGCCGCGCGGTATCGTGCTCGACCACGCGATAGACGCCGGCGCTGAGCGCGGTGATGCGCTGCCCCTCGCCCACGCGCAGCGTGACGGCGCGCGCGAAGCGCTCGCCGTCCACCGTCCAGCCGCTGCGCGCGGAGAATGTCAGCGCCGGGCGCGCGCTGGTGCGCGTCCACGCGGTCCACGGCGCGACGCCCAGCGCGACCCCGACGGCGGCCGCCGCCAGCAGCAGCGCGGCCACCGCCGCCGCCAGCGCGCGCGGCGCTGCGCGCCGCGCCGACGCCCACGCCGGCACGAGCAACACCGGCAGCGCGGCCAGCGCCACGCCCTGCCAGCGGGCGCCGCCGAGGAGCGTGGCGGTGTCGGCCGCGAGCAGCAGGTCGGCGGCGAGCACGAGGGCGACGACCACGCCGGCGACGGCGGCGACCGGCGGCGTGGCGCGCGCGGGCCCGCGCGCGGGCGCCACCAGCGCGACGAGCGGCGCGACGAGCGCGGCCAGCGCGAGCCAGGGCGCGTCGGCCTCGCCGGCGGCGACCCGGAGCGCGACGGCGAGCAGCAGCGCGGGCTGGAGCCAGGCCGCGGCGGCGGCCAGCGCCGTCCCGGGGACGGCGCTCATTCGCGGCGGCTGACGAGGAGGACGACGGCGAGCGCGGTGGCGACGGCGGGGGCGACGAGGCCGGCGTACCACCAGAGCAGGCTCACGCCGGCGATCCGGACGGCGCCCGGCGCGGCGGGCGCCAGCGCCAGCAGCAGGGCCGCCGCGAGCAGCGCGAGCAGCGCGGCGATTCCCGTCCGGCGCCCGCTCGCTCCTGACATCGCGCGCGATTATAGCGCGCCGGCGGCCGGTGAATCGGTATGCTGGGTCGCGGCGTCTCAAGGGCAGTCTCCGGCGAGAGGAGCATTCATGGCCGACAAGATCCAGCGCGTGATGGTGGTGACCGCGCATCCCGACGACTCGGAGTTCGGCGCCGGCGGCACCATCGCCACGCTCGTCAAGGACGGCTGCGAGGTCACCTACGTCATCGTCACCAACGGCGACAAGGGGTCGGGCGACCGCGCGATGACCCCCGAGCGGCTGGCCGCCATCCGGGCCGACGAGCAGCGCAACGCCGCGCGCACGCTGGGGGTCGCACGCGTGGAGTTCCTCGGCTACCCCGACTGCGAGGTCGAGGACACGCGCGACGTGCGCCGCGACGTCGCCCGCCAGATCCGCCGGTGGCGGCCGGACCTGGTCGTCTGCCAGAGCCCCACCCGCACCTACAATCTCGGGTTCTCGCACCGCGATCACCGCATCGTCGGCGGCGTGGCGCTCGACTGCGTGTATCCGCTCGCCCGCGATCACATGGCGTTCCCCGAGCTGCTGCCGGAGTTCGAGCCGCACCGGGTCCGCGAGGTGTACGTGATGCAGTGGCACGAGCCCCAGATGGTCGTGGACATCTCCGACGTCATCGACCTCAAGCTCCGCGCGCTGGCCTGCCACGCCAGCCAGTTCCGCGACTTCGCCTCCGTGCAGGAGCGCGTGCGCCAGCGCTCGGCCGAGCTCGGCAAGAGCAAGGGCTACGCCTACGCGGAGGCGTTCGACCACATCATCCTGCCGTTCTGACGTGGCCACCGTCCGCCGCGTGCAGGACGCGCTCCGGGCCCTCGGCGGGGGCCACGAGGTGGTGGACCTCGGCCTCTCCGCCCGCACCGCCGCCGACGCCGCCCGGGCGGTCGGCTGCCGCGTGGATCAGATCGCGAAGTCGCTCGTGTTCCGCCTGCGCGACTCGGGGCGCGCGCTCCTCGTCATCACCAGCGGCGCCCATCGCGTGGATGAGCCGCTGGTGGCCGTGCTCGTCGGCGAGCCGCTCGAGCGCGCCGACGCCGACTTCGTGCGGGCCGAGACCGGCTTCGCCATCGGCGGCGTGGCGCCGGTCGGCCACGTCAAGCCGATCGTGACGCTGATCGACGAGCACCTCCTGCAGTGGGACGCGATCTGGGCGGCGGCCGGCCACCCCAACACGGTCTTCCGCCTGGCGCCGGCCGAGCTCGTCGCGATGACGGGCGGCCGCGTGGCGAGGGTCCATGTCGCGCTAAGATAGGCGGGTGATCGGGCGGCACCCGCGTCTCCTCGTCGTCCTGCTGCTGGTCCTCGCCTCCGCGCCCGCCCTGGCGCGGCCCGCGGTCGTCCCTCCCGGCGAGGCCGAGCTGCGCGCGACCGTGGAGGTCCTCACCGGCCCCGGCATGGACGGCCGCCGCTCGGGCACCGCGGGCGGCGACCTGGCGGGCGACCGCATCGCGGGCTGGCTGCGCGCCGCCGGGCTGCGCCCCGGCGGTGAGCACGACTCGTTCTTCCAGTCGTTCCGGGTGACGACCGTCACCCGGATCGCCCCCGGCACTGCGCTGGCAGTCAACGGGCGCGCGCTCGACCTCGATCGCGACTGGACGCCGCACGGCGGCTCGCTCCGCGAGCGGGTGGAGGGCGAGCTCGCCTTCGTCGGGTACGGCGTGAGCGCGCCCGAGGCCGGCTGGGACGACTGGGCGGGGGTGGACGCGCGCGACCGGGTCGCGCTGGCGCTGGAGGGCGCGCCCCCGCATCTGGCCGGCGTCCCCGCCTCCCGCCTCGAGAAGCTGATCGCGGCGCGCCGCGCCGGCGCCCGCGCCCTGCTGATCGTCGGCGACCGCCTGCCCTCCCTCGCCGCCACCGCCGCCGGCGTGCGCATCGTCTCCGGCAGCCTCACGCCCGCCGCCGCCGACGTGCTCCTGGCGCCCGCCGGCGTCACCACGGCGGGGCTCGTCGCGCGAATCGCCGAGCGCCGCGCGCCCGCCTCGTTCGTGGCCGCCGCCGCCCGCGCGGAGATCCGCGTGGCGCTGGAGACCGCCGAGCGCGCCGCCGTCAACGTGGTCGGCGTGCTGCCCGGCGCCGATCCCGCGCTCGCCGACGAAGCCGTCGTGCTGGGCGCCCACTACGACCACCTCGGGGTGATGGGTGGGGTCGTCTATCCGGGCGCCGACGACAACGCCTCCGGCAGCGCGCTCGTGCTCGGCCTCGCCCGCGCGTTCGCCTCCGCCGGGCCGCGCGACCGCACGCTGGTCTTCGCCCTCTTCGGCGCCGAGGAGAGCGGGCTCGTCGGCTCCGGCCACTACGTGCGCGAGCCCACGGTGGCGCTCGGCCGCACCGCGGCGATGCTGAACTTCGACATGGTCGGCCGCCTGCACGGCGGCACGCTGATGATCGGCGGCGTGGCGAGCGGCCAGGGGCTGCGCGAGGCCGTCGTCGAGGCGCTGCGCGCGGCGGGCGTCACCGCCACGCTGCGCGACTCGCCGTGGGGTCCGTCGGACCACGCGCGCTTCTACGACGGCGGCGCTCCGGTGGTGTTCTTCCACACCGGCGAGCACGCCGACTATCACCGTCCCACCGACACTCCCGACAAGATCGACGCGTCCGGGATGGCCCGCGTCGCCGCGGTGGGCGCGCGCCTCGCCGAGCGGCTGGCCGCCGGAGCCCGCCCGGCGTTCGTGGCGCTGCAGCGCCCCGCGCAGGAGCCGCCGGCCGAGCACGCCGTGGGCGGCACCCGCCCGTTCTTCGGCGTGGGCGGCGACGGCGCCGAGTCCGACGGGCTCCGCCTGACCCAGGTGGTGACGGGCAGCGCGGCCGCCCGCGCCGGCCTCCGGGAGGGCGACGTGCTGGTCCGCTTCGCCGACCGGCCGATGAACAACTTCGAGGACCTGCTGCGCGCGCTGCGCGAGCGGCGGCCCGGCGACGACGTCCACGTAATCTACCTGCGCGACGGCGTGGACCACGACACGCGGGCCACGCTCGGCGCGCGCCCCTGAGAGGACGGGCGATGGCCGACCTCGAGCCCCGCGACGCTGCCACGCTCGGCGAGATGATGCGCCGGCGGGCCGAGCGCTCACCGAACTTGCAATATTTCGAGGTGTACGACGAGACGGTGACGTATCGGCGGCAGTGGGAGCAGAGCGGGCGCTACGCGGCGGGGCTGGCCCGCGCCGGCGTGCGCCCGGGTGACAAGGTCTGCCTGATCTATCCGACCTGCGCGGAGTTCTTCTACACGTTCTTCGGCTGCGTGCGCCTGGGCGCGGTGCCGGTGCCGCTCTATCCGACGCTCGGCGTGGAGGCGACCGGCAACGTCTTCCGCGACTCGGAGGCGGTGGCGGTGGCCACGGTCGGCTGGTTCCGGCCCGGCGTGGACCAGAGCGTCGCGCTCGCCCCCAACGTGCGGATGATCCTCGAGCCCAACGAGCTCGATGCCGACGGCGCGCCGCCGCGCGACCGGGAGGCGGCGCCGGAAGACCTCGCGTTCATCCAGTACACCTCGGGCAGCACCGGCCACCCCCGCGGCGTCATGTTGAGCCACCGCAACGTCACCGAGACCTGCAAGTTCATGTCGGAGGGGGCCGGGATCAACGTCGAGGACCGCGTGGTGTCGTGGCTGCCGCTCTATCACGACATGGGGCTCATCGGCTGCACGTTCACGCCGCCGCTCACCGCCACGCCGCTGTGGCTGCTGCCGCCCGACCTGCGCAACCCGCGCCAGTGGCTGGAGCTGATCACGAAGGTGAAGGCCACGTTCACGGTGTCCCCCGACTTCGGCTACCGCAACTGCGTGCGCCACGTGCGCGACACCGCCGACCTCGACCTCACCCACCTCAAGGCCGCCCTCTCCGGCGCCGAGCCGGTGCGGACCTCCACGATCGACGCCTTCGAGCGCCACTTCGGCGTCGAGCGGGTGATCTGCCCGTGCTACGGCCTCGCCGAGGCGACGCTGGCGGTGGCGATCTGGCCGCGGGCGACCGCGCTGCGCGTGGACGGCTCCGGCCGCTTCGTGTCGGTGGGCCGGCCGTGCCGCGGCGTCTCCGTGCGCGTCGTCGAGCCGGCCGGCGAGGACGGCGCCGGCGCCGCCCTGCTGCCGGCCGGTGTCGAGGGCGAGGTCTGCGTGAAGAGCCCGGGGGTGATGCAGGGGTACTACAACAACCCCGCCGCGACGGCCGGCGTGCTGAGCGCGGACGGCTGGCTGCGCACCGGTGACCTCGGCTTCGTGGACGCCGAGGGGTTCCTGTTCATCACCGGCCGCATCAAGGACCTCATCATCCTGGGCGGCGAGAACATCCTGCCCGCCGACATCGAGGAGGTCGTGGACCACGTCCCCGGCGTGCGCTACTCGGCGGCGGTCGGCGTGGACAGCGAGCGCACCGGCAGCCAGCGGCTGCACGTGGTGGCCGAGGTGCGCAGCGAGACGGCCGGCGAGCAGGAATACCACGAGCTCGTGCGCGAGATCGTCAGCCGCGTGTACCGGAGCCGCGGCCACCGGCCGTCCCGGGTGCTGCTGGTGCGCAGCAGCACGATCCCCAAGACGTCGAGCGGCAAGATCCAGCGCTCGCGCCTCGTGCAGATGATCCAGGCCGGCGAGCTGGCCGAGCGCATGGTGCACGCGTAGTGGAGATCGGCTGCCACCTGCCGGTCTACGGGCCGGCGGCGACGCGGGAGGCGCTGACCCTGTTCGCGCGGCGGGCCGAGTCGCTCGGCTACGACTCGCTGTGGGTGAGCGACCACGTCGTCATCCCGTGGGAGATCCGCTCGCGCTACCCCTACAACGCGACGGGCGACTTCCCGCTCTCGCCGTCCACCGATTTTCTGGAGCCGCTGGCGGTGATGGCGCTGGTGGCCGGTATCACCAGTCGGATCCGGCTGGGCACCAGCGTGCTCGTGCTGCCCCACCGCCACCCCGTGCTGACCGCCAAGATGCTGGCGACGGTGGATCACCTGGCCCCCGGCCGGGTGATCCTCGGCGCCGGCGTGGGGTGGATGCGCGAGGAGATCGAGCTGCTCGGCGTCCCCTACGCGCAGCGCGGCGCGTGGAGCGACGAGGCGATCCGCGTGATGCGCGCGTGCTGGCGCGAGGAGCGGGTGACCTTCAAGGGCCGGTTCTTCTCGTTCGAGGCGCTCGGCTGCCGGCCGCAGCCCGCCGCCGGCACCATCCCGATCTGGATCGGCGGCCACACCGAGCGCGCGCTGCAGCGCGTCGCCACGCTGGGCGACGGCTGGCACGCCGCGTTTCCGACCCCCGCGGCGCTCGCCCACGGTCTCGCCGATCTCAAGACGGCGTGCGCCCGGGCCGGGCGCGACCCCGCCACGCTGACGATCAGCGCGCGCGTGGGCGTCGCCGCCCGGAAGACCTCGGACGAGCTGGTGGCCGAGCTTCGCGCGCTCCGCGATCTCGGCGTCGCCCACGTCATCCTCGAGTCCCGCATGCGCGACCTCGCCGAGATGACCTCCACCTACGAGCGCGTCGCCCGCGACGTCCGCCCGCGCCTCTAGTTTCGCCAGACACGTCGGTCATCCGCCCTTTCGAAACTGATCTCTTAAGTCGCGCCACGAGACTCGTCCCGCACAGGCGGGAGATCCGGAACAGCCGACGAACGGTCCATAAGGTCCTTTCGCAGGTCGCATCGGCCGATTGCAGGAGGGGCACTGGACTCCAAGGTCTTCCAACACACTAAGCAGGATCGGAGTCTCTATCGAGATGGTGCGCTTACACGATGTAGTAACACACTCTAGATACGGTCCGTGACGTCCCACCCACAGCCGCATCTTGCCTCTGCAGCGCAGGCAATTCCACGCATTCGCCGTGAGGCGATCGGAGATTGCTCTATTAAGCACATCTCCTTCTCCGCGATTCGGCGTTTGTCCCCGCGGGGGCTTCCCAATGCGCACGAGACTACTCGGCTCGGAAGCTGACCCCTGTTCGATTGGACTACCGTCGGCCAAAACGCTCGACCCCGGTCGCTGCGACTGGACGTCAGGCGCGAGGGCGGTCTCAGGGACACTATCTATAGAACTCGTGGGGTCACTACGTTCCTCGCGATGATCAGCCACGCTCTGTGCCGAGGGCGGCCGTGCTCCTGAACTCATCGCGTGCCGAATGGCATCCGCTATCCTGGCGACCTCGGCATTGGGGTCCTGCCTCCAAGAGGTCGACCACACCCTGTGAATGCGCCACCCTCGATCCTCAAGGATGTGCTGGCGCCACAGATCGTATGCGCGCGCGGCTGGCGCGGAATGATACGCCTTGCCATCGCATTCCACGCCGAGGACGTAACACGATTCATCCTCCGGATGCCGAACTGCGAGGTCGATTCTGAAGGCGCCGGATCCGACTTGCGGATCGACCCGGTATCCAAGTCCTGTGCGAATACGGTCCCCGACTTCAACTTCAAACTCGGATTCCTCGACTCCCGGCACCTCCCGGTCAGAGCCTGCCTGGCCCCCGAGCCGCAGCGCCTGCTCCAGGATCGCAATGGCGGTGTCAGCCTCACCCCGAGTGACCGCCTCCGCATACATCAAATACAGTTGAAGCATCCACCGCCCCAGCGCGTTACCCGCCGGCACTGCTCCTGGCGTCCGGGCTTCTGCGATGCTCTCTATCGGCAGCGATGTGAAGATTCGAATCCATAGCTTTGCCCGCGTGATCGCAACATTAAGGCGTCGCTCGCCCCCTTCTCGGTTTAGCGGTCCCAGGAACGCACGGCTGAATACTCGGTCTTCGCGATGAGCATATGTTGTCGAGAAGACCATTACGTCCCGTTCATCACCCTGCACAGCCTCGAGATTCTTCACAAAAAACCCGACATCCTGTCCCTGATCTTTGCGAGTTCGCTCTCGTTCGTACATCGCCCCAAACTGTCGGTCCCGCCTAGCCAAGTCATCGAGCCGATCAAGAATGGTTTGTTGCTGAGGCTCGTTGAACGTTACGACCCCGATGGTCGGGGGCCGGCCCCTGTTCGCCCAGATATCCCGCACGTAGTCAACGACGGCCTCCGCCTCTTTATGGTTCGTCCGCGCCTTCGAATATGTGCCGTTCACGTGCACGAGTGACAACGCCGGCAGGTTCCCCTCAACTACCGAGCGCGCCGGCCGAGGCGTGTCAAGACGATTTCCATAGAACGCCGCGTTGGAAAACAGGATCAGATGAGGATCTCTCGACCGATAGTGCACTCCAAGATATGCCTCTGGCAGTCGGGCCTGCGCCAGGGCCAATAAGTCATCCGCGCCGGTAGAGACTGCCAACTCATGACGTTTCTCGGCGGCCTCAATAGTGTCGCGTTCTTCTTCGCTGGCTTCTTCTTCATCGTCGCTGAAATCGAATGTGCTCTTGAAAAAGAGAGTCGGCGGAAGCTGTTTCGCATCCCCCGCGACGACAGCTCGCCCGCCACGGTACAACGCGGGAACTGCATATTCCGGTGGGCACTGAGACGCCTCGTCGAATACGACTACGTCGAACAGTTGTGCCTTCAGCGGAAAGATCTGGCTGGCTGTTCCGGGATTGACAAGCCAACAAGGACGTAGAACGAATAAGCCCTGGGCGCCCCAGAGATCCACGATCTCACGAAGTCGTCTGGATGTGCGTCCGCGGACAGTCAAGCCCGAACGCCATCGAAGATCAGCCCGGGTCCACTTCTCCGCCCATCGGGCAAGAATTGATTTTGCTTCCAACTCGCGCTTTGAATCTAATCCCTCCTTCAATTCCTTCCTTCGGGCTTCGTAGAGCTCCCGGGACATCGAGCGAAGAATTGGCGTTTCCCGTTCGGCCCTTGAGGCCCATACACGCAAAGCCGCCAGTTCGACCAGCTCCGGCCAGTGTCCCTTCGTCTCTTGGGTCAATTCCTGTAAGACGATGCGCTCCGACGCACTGAGGCCTTGCACCATCGCCTGATACTGCACCAGCCTTGGGAGCCGCGGCAGCCATTCAACGAGTCCGCGAAACCCTTCCGAAATCGGCCGTGCCGCCCGAACGTCAGATTCCATCTTCTTCACCGCTACGGGCTGGAGCCATGTCCCGAGCGAGTCCGCCTTGCGAAGAAAAGCTCCGGCACCCGCCGCCGAAGCGATCGTGCCGACCAGTCGTTTATTGGCATCGCCCCTCATAAGCCACGGATACTGCCGATGTAGCGCTACGACTCTCTTCTTCGCCCGGCGAAATGCAGGAACAAACAATCGGGCCCAACTGTTGTGCCAGCGCACTAAATCGGGAATTGCTGTAGATACCTCGGTCAAGAAAACGTCGGAAAACATCGTATCGGAACGAAGCTGATGACCGGGGCTATTTGCCCGCAAGTAGGATTGGAGAAACGGTAAGTGCGACCTAAGACCCTCCAGAGCTCGGGCAATCTTGTCGCACTGACCCTCAAACTGATAGCTCTGTGATCCTATGACGCGATCCACTTCTTTTGCGAGCGGTTCGAGTCGTTCGAAGTCACGGCCTATAGCCTCTCGTTCGTAAGGATCCCCGGTCACGCCCTCTCGGGCAGAGATCCATGGATTCTCGGTAGGCCGCGCGTCATCGAAGATTTGCTGTATGTCCCCAAACAGTTGTGACAGCCGTTGAACGCCTTGGTAGTCATGATGCTCAACCAATTCGCTGAGCTTGGCTGACGGTAGTGCGCCAGCACATCGCGCCTGGAGTAGAGTCATTCGCGCCACGACACGACGGTAGCTGAGTCCATGTTTGCTACGGACATCGAAGAGTGCATGACGATAGGACTCCAGCTCTCCCTCTAACTGCCGAATCTTTGTCGCTAGACCTTGTCGCAACACGTCAGTATCTGCAGTATTGGGTTTCGTTTGAGCTTTGATCGTCTCGATAACGCGTCGTCGATCACCCTCGGGATCATCCACCTGGAGGAACGTGTCCTCGAGACCGACTGCTCGAAGCCGAGACGCTACGACATCGAGTGCAGCTTTCTTTTGGCAGACCACAAGAACGGTCTGACCGTGCGCAAGGCAGTCGGCGATTATGTTGACTATGACCTGCGACTTCCCAGTTCCAGGTGGACCGTGCACCACCACCCCTTCGGCGCCTCGGGCCATCCATACCGCGCGCTCTTGTGACGCGTCGGTATCTGTGACGAGATAACGGTCTTCTTCTGTGGGATTGGGACGCTGTGTCTCAGCGCGACGTTCTGGTGTCCGAAGAAGGCCGGTCGCTGCCCCCCCAAGGCCTTCCAGTGGCACTAAAACTTCGAGATCACGGAGCAGTTCCTGGTTTTCCCACTGGATGAGCCCAATCAGACCACTATTCAGGAGCGCCGGAACCGTGGATGTCGCAAGGTCTCCCTTGTTGGGAATAGGCGACAGGCGCCCGCTTAGACCAGCCTCTATGGAGGGTCGGAAACTGTGGGACACCGTGCTACACAAGGCCCGCAACGTCTCGAGAGAGTCGATTTCTCGAACATCGCTTGCGCTGGGTTCCGCGGGCTCGAAGTCGAGGTTCCGGCGGATCCATTGCATTGCGGCCCGGTTGAAACGAGGTCCTCCACCAGCTGGGTCGCGCGCGAGAATCAACTCTCCCTCAGGCATGCCAGTCGCCACAATCTGCAACGGCCACAAGAAGAGCGGGGCAAGCAGAAAATCGCTCCGGTCATCGTAAGGGGACGGAACAAATAACACCGGGTAAGCGAGCCACAACGTCCTCAGGCCTGTCTCACGAAACACTAGATTGGCTTCTCGCTGAAGCTTTGACTTGAGAGCCGAGAACAGCGCCCTGCTCTCGTCTCCGATACGGCCGGCCTCGGAGAAGGAGCGGAATACTACGCGCAAGCCCCCGTCACTGCCGACTACGGCTCTCACGAGTTCTTCTGGGGTGCCCTCGTCACAAAGCCTCAGCCGATTCAGATCGATTCGACTAATTGCCTTCGTCGGAAAAGCCTTGAGGAGTGGGCTGCGGCTGATGCCTTGGAGCAGCCTTGCTACAAATGCTTCAAGCGGTACGTTGTGTGAGGAAGCCTCGGCTGCCATCTCTCTCTTCTAGGTCGCTTCTATCGTAACGCGCGTACCCGCCCGCACGCGCGTGAACGCGCGGGGGTCGCCGGTGACGCGGCCGACGACGGTCACCGCGCTGGCCGGCCGGATCTCGTCGCCGCGGCTCATCGGGGTGGGGCCGAAGAAGATGCAGAAGGCCTGGCCGGGCGGCCAGTAGCCGAGGTCGCCGAGGGCGACGGTCTCGCGGGGCGACTCGGCGGGCAGCGCGACGCCGATGCCGAAGTAGATCTCGTCGCCCCAGGTCTCGGCCTTGGCGGTGATCGGCAGCCGGGCGGCGATGGCGGCGGCCGCGCGCGAGTCGTTCAGCTCGGCCTCGGCGCTGACGGCGCCCGCCGTGATCCGGATCTTGCGCGGCACCAGCGCCTACCCGAGCGCCTGCTCCACCGCCCGGCGCAGCGCCGTCAGCCCGCTCTTGACGTCCGGCCCCAGGTGCACGCGCAGCGCCCGCCGCCCGCGATCGGCGAGGACCTGGAGGTCGCCGCGCGCCTGCGCGGCCTTGACGACGCCGAAGGTGTACCTGTGGCCGGGCACCGGCAGGTCGGCGGCGTCGTCGGCGGTGATCTCGATGAAGACGCCGGTGTTGGCGCCGCCCTTGTAGGCCTGCCCGCTCGCGTGCAGGTACCGCGGGCCGAAGCCCACCGAGGTGGCGACCCGGAGCCGGTCGCGCACGAGCGTGCGCAGCCCCTGCACGTCGGCCTCGACGGCCGGGCTCATCTCGAGATAGGGCAGCAGCGCGACGTAGTCGCCGGCCTTGACGCGCCCCAGATGGGCCTTGAGGGTCGCCACCAGCGAGCGGTCGGGGGTGGCGGCGTCGAGCTCCTTGGCGTTGCGGGCGTCGGTGTAGAGCGCGAGCCCGTCGCCCTCGCGCAGCGGCGACTCCGCCGCCATCGCGCCGCTCTTCTCGAACTCGCTGGTGTGCTTGCGGGTGGCGACCTTGCTGCCCTCGATATCGGGCTGGTCGAACGGGTTGAGGCCCAGCACCGAGCCGGCCACCGCGGCGGCGAACTGCCAGCGGAAGAACTCCGCGCCGATCGCGTACGGCTCGGCGACGACGATGCGCACCACCGGCTGGCCGGCCGCCTCGAGCGCGGCCACCGCGGCGTCCTGCCCGGCGTCCGGCGCGGACTCCAGTCGCAGATAGACGAACAGCCGGTCGGCGCCGTAGACGCCCGGCGCGCCCAGCGGCTCGCCCTCGATCGTGAGCAGGCCGCCGCCGCCCTTGCCGAGCGAGGCCATCATGAGCTGCTCCACCCAGGTGCCGAGGCCGGCGATCGCGGGCGAGACGACGAGCGTGACCTTGTCGCGACCCTGGCGGGCCGCCACCCCCATGACGACGCCGAGCGTGGCGCCGGGATTCTCCCCGGCCGGCACGCTGGCCGCGCAGGCGTGGGCCATCTCCTCGGCCTGGCCGAGCAGGCGCGCCACGTCCATGCCGATGACCGCCGCCGGCACGACGCCGAAGTCGCTCAGCGCAGAGTAGCGGCCACCGATGCCGCTGCCGCCGAAGAACACGCGGCGATAGCGGTCCGCCTCGGCCACGTACTGCATCTTGGAGCCGGCGTCGGTGATGCAGACGAACCGCTTGCCGGCCTCGGCGGCGCCGACGGCCGCCTTCACCCGGTCGAAGAAGTACTGCCGGAGGATGTTGGGCTCCAGCGTGCTCCCCGATTTGCTGGAGACGATGACCAGCGTGCGCGCCAGGTCGAGCCGGCGCTCGACGGCCTGGATCTGCGCGGGGTCGGTGGAGTCGATCAAGTGCAGCTCGGGGAACCCCTCCGCCTTGCCGAGCGTCCGCACCAGCGCGTGCACGCCGAGCACGGTGCCGCCCATGCCGATCAGCAGCGCGTGGGTGAAGCCGGCGATCTTGGTGGACCCCGCCGCCTGCTTGAGGTGGTTGATCAGCGCGAGCTGATCGTCGGTGGTGCCGAGCCAGCCCAGCCGCCGCCCCTCGTCGGCGCCCGTCCACAGCGCGGCCTCGCGCGCCCACAGCCGCCGCACGCGGTTGCCGTCGGCCCACGCCTTGACGGTGCCCGTCACCTCGCCGGCAAGGTCGGCGGGCAGCGACCACGTCTGCCGCTTCATCGCCTCGCTCGGCTGGCGCAGTTGCTTGGTGACCGCGCCGAGCAGCTTGCCGAAGGCGTCCACGAAGATCTGCACGCCCTCGGCCAGGAGCTGGTCGGTGACCTCTGTCATCGAGATGCCGACCTCGGCCAGCGAGTCCATCGTGTGGGCCGCATCCTCGAGGTCCTCCTCGAGGCTCGGCCGCGGCCGGCCGTGGTCACGGAACGCGTCGTAGGTGGCGGGCGGGATCGTGTCGACGGTGTCGGGGCCGATCAGCTCCTCGACGTAGATGACGTCGCGGTAGTTCGGGTTCTTGGTGCTGGTGCTCGCCCACAGCAGCCGCTGCGAGCGGGCGCCCTTGTGGGCCAGCGCCGCCCACCGCGGCCCCAAGTAGAGGTCCTTGTAACGCTGGTAGGTCAGCTTGGCGTTGGCGATGGCCACCCGCCCCTGCAGCCCCTTGAGCAGCGCCTGCTCGAGCGCGTTGTCGGAGGCCTTCAGCCGATCGGCGATGATCGTGTCGACCAGGCTGTCGATGCGACTGATGAAGAAGCTCGCCACGCTCTCGACCTTGCTCGGGTCGCCGCCCCGCGCGACGAGCGCCTCCAGCCCGGCGATGTAGGCCTCGGCCACCTTCTCGTACGTCTCCTGCGCGAACAGCAGCGTCACGTTGACGTTGATGCCCTCGCCGATCAGCGTCTTGATGGCGGGAATCCCGGCCGGCGTGGCCGGAACCTTGATCATCACGTTGCCGCGCCCCACCGCGGCCCACAACCGCCGCGCCTCCTCGAGCGTCCCGTTGGTGTCGTTGGCGAGGTCGGGCGAGACCTCGAGGCTCACGTAGCCGTCGCGCCGTCGGCTCGACTCGTGGATCGGGCGCAGGATGTCGGCGACGTCCTTGATGTCGTGGATGGCGAGGATCTCGTAGGCGCCCTTGGCGTCGAGGTCCCGCCGCTTGTTCAGGTCCTTGAGCTGCCCCTCGTAGTCGGTCGAGCCGGCGATGGCCTTCTCGAAGATGGCCGGGTTGGAGGTGACCCCCCGCAGCCCGTCCTCGTCGAGCAGGCGCCGCAGCTCGCCGCTCGTGATCAGGCTGCGCCGGATGTAGTCGAGCCAGACCGACTGGCCGTAGCGGTTCAACTCTTGTAATGGGTTCGGCATCTGGTCCTCCTCGCGCGGGTGCGGCCGCTAGTCTGGCCGACCGCCCTCACGCCGTCAAGGCGCCCGGTGCGCCGCTCAGACGGCGGCGCGGTACTCGGCGAGCGCCGTCTCGAGCCGCGCGCCGTCGGGCACCGCCGACCAGCCCTCCCCCTCGACCGACAGCGACGCCGCGCAGGCGGCCGCCTCGGCCGCCGCCCACGGATCGTCGTCGCGCTGGTAGTGCAGGAGGAACGCGGCCGCGAACACGTCGCCGGCGCCGGTGGCGTCCACCTCGCGCGCGGGCCGCGGCCGCACCTCGAAGCGGTCGCCGTTGACGTAGAGCAGCGCGCCGTCGGCCCCGGCGGTGACGACGGCGAGCGGCACGCGCTCCACCCACCGCGTGAGCTCCTCCTCCTGGCCGCGCACGTCGGCCGCGCTCACGAACAGCGCCTGCACGCGGTCGAGGACGCCGGCCGCCGACGCCCACCGGCACGCGCTCACGACGCCCTCGCGGTCGAGCGTCCGCAGCCACCCCTGGGCGGCGGCGGCCACGGTGGTGTTGCCGAAGGCGGCGGCGAGATCGGGGTGCACCTCCTGGACGATCGGCGCCAGCAGCACGAGCGGCGCATCGCGCCAGTCCTCGGGCAGATCGCCGGCCGCCAGCGGGCCGGCCGCCGCGCGCACGCGCATCGCGCGCTCGCCCGCGCCCGCGCGGTGCTCGAACACCGTCGTGGCCGCCGCCGCCACCGACACGACCTCGATCGGCGTCGGCAGCTCGTCCAGCGGGAAATCGTCGCCGTGGCTGGTGAGGATCGCCGCCGACGCTCCGAGCCGGTGCGCGGTGATCGCCGCATACAGCGCCGCGCCCCCCAGCCGCACCCCACCCTCGAACCGATCGAGCGTGACATGCCCCACCGCCACGAACTCCGGCGCCGCCACAACAGCTACCGGAGCGACGAGAACGTGGCAGATGCTAGGCGGCGAGGCGCTCCCGACTGAGGCGTACGCCGCGTACGCCGCAGGGAGGGAGCAACGAGCCAACGACGCAGATGCCGCGTTATCGTCGTCTCCGCCTACACCATGGTGAGACCACCGGACACGCTGAGTGTCTGCCCGGTGATGAACGCGGCGTCGTCGGAGGCAAGGAACACGACGGCCGGGGCGATGTCCTCGGGGACGCCCAGGCGCCCCCACGGGATCACGCGCTTGAGGCTCTCGGCCAGCTTGGGGCTGGTGGCGGCGAACTCGCGCTGGAACAGCGGCGTGTCGGAGGGACCGGGGCACACGCAGTTGACGTTGATACGGTGGCGGGCCGTCTCGCGCGCGATCGTCTTGGTGAACGCGATGAGCCCGCCCTTGGCGGCCGAGTACACCGCCTCGCCGGTCGAGCCCACGCGGCCGGCGTCGGAGGCGATCATCACGATCCGGCCGGCCTCCTGCCGGATCATGTGGCGCAGCGCCGCGCGCGTGCACGCCAGCGGCCCCTTGAGGTTGATGGCGAGGATCTTGTCCCAGAACTCGGGCGTCGTCTCCACGAACGGCATCGGCGCGTCCCACCCCGCGCAGTTCACCAGCACGTGCAGCCCGCCCTCGCGCGCCGCGACCGCGTCGATGGTGGCGTCCACCGCCGCGACGTCGGTGACGTCCAGCCGGTGGGCGCTCGCCGCGCCGCCGGCCGCCGCGATGGCGGCCACCGTCTCGCGCGCGCCCGCCTCGTTCAGGTCGAGCACCGCCACCCGCGCGCCCTCGCGCGCCAGCGCCTGGGCGATGGCGCGGCCGATCCCGCTGGCCGCCCCGGTGACGGCCGCGACGCGCCCGGCGAGCTTCACGGCAGGATCGCCTTGGCGATGATGTCGCGCATGATCTCGCTGGTGCCGCCGCCGATCGTCATGAGGCGGGCGTCGCGGGCGAACCGCTCGATCGGGTACTCGCGCATGTAGCCGTAGCCGCCGTGCAGCTGCACGCAGTCGTAGGCGACGCGGTTGACCATCTCGGCGGTGTAGAGCTTGACCATCGAGATCTCGCGTACGCACTCCTCGCCGGCGGCGAACTTCGCGCACGCCGCGTAGGTCAGCCAGCGGCCGGCCTCGATCTGGGTGGCGGCGTCGGCCAGCTTGTGACGGATCACCTGCTTGTCGGAGAGGGGGCCGCCGAACGCCTGGCGCTCGCGGACGTAGGCGATCGTGTCGTCGAGCGCGCGCTGGGCCATGGCCGTCGCGTGCAGCCCCGCCACCAGCCGCTCGCGCTGGAACACCCGCATGACCTCGTAGAAACCGACCCCCTCGCGGCCCAGCAGATGGTCGGCCGGCACTCGCATGTCCTGGAACGACAGCTCGGCGGTGTCGGAGGCGCGCATGCCCATCTTGTCCAGCGTGCGGCTGACCGTGAAGCCGGGCGTCTCGCGCTCGACCAGGAACATCGAGATGCCGCGATGGCGCCGCCCGGTGTCACCCGTCTCGACGCGGGCGGCCAGGAAGAAGAGGTCGGCGGTGGCCCCGTTGGTGATGAACATCTTGGCGCCGTTGATCACGTAGTGGTCGCCGTCGCGCACCGCCCGCGTGCGGATGGCTGCCACGTCGCTGCCGCCGCCGGGCTCGGTCACCGCGATGGCGGTCAGCTTCTCGCCGCGGCAGATCGCCGGCAGGTAGCGCTCCTTGAGCGCCTCGCTGCCCGTCCAGTACAGGTGCGGCGAGGCCATGTCGCAGTGGACGCCGACCGCCATGGCGAAGGAGCCGGAGCGCGAGCGCGCGCACTCCTCGTGCAGCACGGCGGAGGTCAGGACGTCGGCGCCGGCGCCGCCGTACTTCTCGTCGTATTCCACGCCGAGCAGCCCCAGCTCGCCCATGCGCGTCCAGATCCAGCGCGGCATCCGGCCGGCCGTCTCCCATTCCTCGACGTGCGGCATGATCTCCTTCTCGACGAAGGCCCGCACCGCCCCCCTGAACATCTCGTGCTGCTCGTTGAAAATCTTCACGGCTCGTTGCCCCACCGGGTCTTGACGGCCTCGCGGTCCACGCCGCCGTCGCCGGTGCGCGGCAGCGCATCGGTGAACACCACCACGTGGGGGCGCTTGAAGCGCGCGATCCGGCCGCCGACGAAGTCGCTCACCTGCTGGGCGGTGTAGCGGGCGGCGCCGGTCACCTCGACGACGGCCTTCACAGCCTCGCCCCACTTGACGTCGGGGATGCCGTAGACGCACACGCCGGTGACGCCCTCCATCTGCACGATGACGGTCTCCACCTCGGCCGGGTAGACGTTCTCGCCGCCGGGTTTGATCAGCTCCTTCTCCGGCTTGCGCCGCACGTAGTAGAGGTAGCCGTCGGCGTCGAAGCGGCCGACGTCGCCGGTGTGGTGCCAGCCGTTGCGGAAGGTGTAGGCGGTGACGTCGGGCTGCGCGTAGTAGCCCTGGAAGACCAGCGGGCCGCGCACGACGATCTCGCCGGGCGCGCCGGTGTCCACCTCGCGGTCGTCGTCGTCCACCACGCGCACGTCGGCCGCCGGCACCGGCCGGCCGGCCGACCCCGGCCGGTCGAGCACGCGCTGGATCGTGACGAAGCCGCTCGTCTCCGACTGGCCGAAGCCGGTCCAGAACCGGGCGCCGGTCGTCTCGTGCAGCCGCTGGATGGTGGGCGGCGCGTCGAGGCCCGCCACGTCGCGCAGGCTCGCCAGCCGGCTGCCGAGCTTCCCGGCGGCGTCGAGGAGGCTCGCCAGCACCGGCGGAAAGTCGGAGACGTGCGTGACGTGGTGGCGGTCGATGAGCCGCACCGCCTCCTCGGCGTCGAAGCGCGACACCATCACGCTGGCGCCGCCGGCGTGCAGGTGCGCGAGCGCGGTCCCCAGCGCGGTGATATGGAAGAGCGGCAGCGCCAGCAGATACCGGTCGGCCGGGGTGTAGCCGAACGCCGCCATCGCCGTGAGATTGGCGGCGAGGATATTGGCGTGGGTGAGGGCGGCGCCGCGGGGGACGACGTCCACCGCGGCGGTGGAGATGACGGCGAACACGTCGTCGGTCGTCACCGCGGCGGCGGGGACGGCGGCGCCGTCGCGGTAGAGGCCGGCGAGCGGTGTGAAGCCGGCGGCGGCGGTGTCGCCGAGCTGCACCCAGTGGGCGACCGCCTTCTTCGTCGCGGGCCAGCCGGCGACGACGCCCAGCGTGGAGGCGTCCACGACCATCATGGCGGGGGCCGCGCGCTCCACCACCCGCTCGACTTCCTCGGCGGTCAGCCGCCAGTTGATCGGATAGGCGATGATGCCCTGGCGGGCGCAGGCGCCGTACAGCTCGAGGTAGGCGGTGTCGTTCTGGGCGAGGATGCAGACGCGGTCGCCGCGCCCCACGCCGAGCCCGGCGAGGCCGCCGGCCAGCGCGTCCACCCGGCGGCGGAGCGCGCCGAACAACAGCGTGCGCTCCCCCTGGATGACCGCGGGCGCGTCGGCGTGCACCGACGCGCCGCGGGCCATCAGGTCGTAGACGGTGAGCGCGTGAACGGCCATGCCGGTCGGCCGTCCGCTACTGGCCGACGATGTCCTTCTTCATGGGGCCGAGCGCGTTGAGCAGCTCCTGCTTGGCCTTGGACTCCACGTTGTTCTTGTCGAGCGCCTTGACGAGGTTCTCGACGGTGGCGTTCCACTCGGCCTCGGTGATGTTCATGCCCTTGTGGGCGTCCTTCATGTTCTTGCCGACGTAGGCGCACGGCCCGCCGGTCGCCTCGCAGATCTGGTCGGCCAGGTTCGACTTGAACTTCTCGAGCTCGGCCGGCTTCGCCGCCTTGAACCGCTCGTTCACGCGCGCATCGCCCGCCATGTTGGTCGTGAAGTCGCCCACCACGATCGCGATGCCCTCACGGCCGCCCAGCCGCTTGTACAGCGACGGGGCGCTCGCCGGCGCCGACTCCATGCTCGCGCACGCGCCCACACCCACCGCCACGAACAGCGTCAACACGGCCCACCCCACCATTCGTCTCATCGCCCTCACATCCTCCTGTCAGCTGAGCCAGCGTTTACGGCGCTTGTAGTGCTTCACCTCGCGGTACGACTTGCGGCCGCCGACCTCGGTGAGACCCAGGTAGAACTCCTTGATGTCGGCGTTCTCGCGCAGGGACGCGGCCGCCCCCTCCAGCACGATGCGGCCGTTCTCCATCACGTAGCCGTGCTCGGCGATGGCCAGCGCCATCGTGGCGTTCTGCTCGACGAGCAGGACCGTGAGCCCCTGCTCGCCGTTGAGGCGCTGCACGATCTCGAAGATCTCCTCGACCAGCATCGGCGCCAGGCCGAGCGAGGGCTCGTCGAGGAGGATCACCTTGGGGGCGGACATGAGGGCCCGCCCGATGACCAGCATCTGCTGCTCGCCGCCCGAGAGGTAGCCCGACTCCACCTGCCGGCGCTCGCCCAGCCGCGGGAAGTACTCGTACACCCGGGCGATGCCCTCCCGGATCTTGGCCCGGTCGCCCTGGATGTGGGCGCCGGCGATCAGGTTCTCCTCGGTGGTGAGGTGCTCGAACACGCGCCGGCCCTCGAAGACCTGCACGACGCCGCGCCGGACCACCCGGTGGGGCGGTAGCCGGTCGATGCGGTCGCCGTCGAGCTCGATCGTCCCCTTGGTGATCTCGCCCCGCTCGGAGCGCAGGAGCCCCGAGATGGCCTTGAGCGTCGTCGTCTTGCCGGCGCCGTTGGCGCCGAGCAGCGTGGTGATACCGCCCTCGCGGACGTTGAGCGACACGCCCTTGAGAACGAGGATGACCCCGTCGTAGATGACCTCGATGTTGTTCAGCGTCAGCATGTCGGCGTCCCGGTCGCGGCCGGCCCCCGGCGTGGGAGGCCGGCCGCGTCGTCGGGCTCCCTACTTCTTGGCTCCCGATTCCTTGATGTGCTTGGCCACCACGTTCTGGTAGGCGGCGTACCAATCGGTCACCTTCTCGAACTTGCCGCCCTTCACCTGCCAGATCTGCACCAGCCCGCCGCCCTCGTGGTCCTGCGGCGTCACCTTGAGCGGCGGCACCAGCCCGCCCAGGGTGAAGTTGCTGATCTTCTCGAACCCCTTCTTCACGTCGTCGCCGGTGATCTTGCCGTCGGGCTTGGCCTTGAGCGCGTTACGGATGGCCTCGACGTGGAGCGCCGCGATGAGCACGCCGCGGTTGTAGAAGACGGTGGACGCCATCTCCTTCGGCGCCGGCTTGCCCTCCTTCTTGTACATCTCGCGGATCTCGTTGAGGACCGGATAGTCCGACCCCACGCCGGCGAACTGCATGGCGTAGTAACCCTCGGCGACGCCGAAGCCGCCGGCGCCGTCGATGTTGGCCTCGGCCGCGCCCCACACCAACGACACGACCTTGCGGAGCGGATACCCGACCCGCTTGAACTCCTTGATCGACACCGAGGGCGCCCCGCCGAACAGATGGCCGATCACGAAGTCGGCGTGGAAGCGCTGGGCGATGTCGAGCACCTGGGCGCCCATCTCAACGCCGGGCGGCGGCACCGCGAACGTCCTGAGCTGGAACCCCTCGATGGCGGCGAGGTCTTCGATCACCTCGATCGGCTCGCGGCCGGCCGGGTTGTCGTAGAAGATGTAGGCGATCTTCTTGCCCTTGAGACTGCCGCCGAGCTGCTTCTTGGCGAAGTCCACCGCCGCCGCGCCCTGCGACCAGTAGGTGGCGGCGATCGGGAAGATGTACGGGTAGCGCTGCCCGTCGGCGGCGGCGGCGCTGCCGAAGCCCGGCGACGTCCCGGGGATCCGGTCTTCCGTCAGCTTGGCGGCGAGCGCGTAGATCTGGGGCGTGCCGTAGACCGCCATGGTCACGGCGCCCTCCTTCTTGAACCGCTCGTACGACTCGATCGCCGGCGGCACCTTGTACTCGTGGTCGATCTCCATCGCCTTGATCTTGTGCCCCTCCACACCGCCCTTGGAGTTGACGAGGGCGATGTAGTCGTGGAACGCCGGGCACAGGACCGTGCCGACGATCTGGGTCGGACCGGTGCGGTCGCACTGCACACCGATGACGACCTCGCTCTTGCCCTGCGCGAGCGAGGTCGCCGCCGGGACCAGGGTGCCCGCTATCAGCAACAACGCTGTCAGAACGGCCCAATAACGCCTCATGAGCGTCTCCTTTCGACGCGTACCTCAGTACGCGAACGGCCAGACACGGAAGTAGCTCCGGATATTCCGCCACAGGCGGTTCAGTCCCTCGGGCTCCACGATCAGGAAAAAGATGATGAGGGCGCCGAACATCATGAGACGGAGGTTGGGGATCAGGTTGAGGATCGTCTTCTGAGAGAAGAAGATGCCGCCGAACGCCTCCATGGCGTAGCGGATGACGATCGGCAGCAGCGTCACGAAGGCGGCGCCGAAGATCGACCCCAGCACCGAGCCGAGCCCGCCGATGATGATCATGGCCAGGTAGTCGATGGACACGCCGATCTGGAACTGCTCGTAGTTGGCGATGCCGAGGAAGTACGTGTAGAGCACCCCGGTCACCCCGGCGTAGAACGACGAGATGGCGAACGCCAGCAGCTTGTAGCGGAAGATGTTGATCCCGATGATCTCGGCGGCGATGTCCTGGTCGCGGATGGCGATGAACGCGCGCCCCACGCGGGTGCGCATGAGGTTCATCGTGCCGACGATCGCGAGGACGACGAACGTCAGCAGGAAGTAGTACATGTGGCGCTGGGTGGCGAGCACCATCGGGCCGAGCTTCGGCCGCGCCACCTCGATCGAGGCCTGCACCCCGCCGCTGATGAACGTCACGTGGTTGATCGTCCACTCGATGATGAGCTGGCCGGCCAGCGTGGCGATGGCGAGGTAGAGTCCCTTGATCCGCAGCGACGGGATGCCGACGATGGCGCCGATGAGCGCGGCCATGAGGCCGCCGGCCAGGAGATTCACCGGCCACGGCGAGCCGAGCCGGTTGGCGAGGTTGGCCGCCGTGTAGGCGCCCACCGACATGAAGGCGCCGTGGCCGATGGAGACCTGCCCGGTGTAGCCGACCAGGATGTTGAGGCCGAGCGCGCCGATGACGGCGATCCACACGAGGTTGCCCACCGACAGGTAGTACTCGTCGAGCGTGAGCGGGATGACGAGGAAGAACAGCACCGCCACCACCGCGACCGTCCATCGCGCGATCGGCAGCGGGTACAGTGCCATGTCCGCCTGATACGTCGTCTTGAGAACCCCGCACTCCCGATGAATCATGTTCCTCTCCGGGCGCGGCCTGTGCATGAGGGCGACGAGAACGGTGCAGATGCGAGGCGCCGAGGAGTTCCCGACTGAGGCGTAGGCCGCCTACGCCGCAGGGAGGGAACGACGAGGCAACGAAGCAGATGCGCCGTTCTCGTCGCCCTCATACTCTTTCGATGATGCGCTTGCCGAAGATGCCATAGGGCCGGATCATCAGCGCCATGATCATCAGGACGTAGGGGGCGAAGTCCTTGGTGCCGCCGCCCACGACCGGGTCGACGTAGCCGGCCGCCACGTTCTCGACGAGCCCCACGATCAGCCCGCCGACGATGGCGCCGGGGATCGAGTCGAGGCCGCCGAGGATCACCACCGGGAACACCTTGAACCCCACCAGCGCGAGGTTGACGTCCACCCCGAGCAGGCTGCCCCACAGCACGCCGCCCAGCGCCGACACGATACCGGTCATGGCCCACGCCAGGCCAAAGTAGCGCTGGACGTCGATGCCCATGGCCATCGCCACCTGCTGGTTGTCGGCCACCGCGCGCATGGCGATGCCCTTGCGCGACTTGAGGAAGAACCAGCCGAAGCCGGCCAGGAAGGCCAGGCTCACCCCGCCGCCCACGAGCTGGATGGGCGGGATGAACAGCGGCCCCAGGATGAACGGCTCGTCGCTGATCGGCAGCGGCAGCGGCCGGGTGCCCTGGAAGATCGTGAACGGGCCGAGGCCGCGGAGGATCGAGGCGAGCCCGATCGTGGCCATGACCACGGCGATCACGGGCCGGCCGATGAGCTTGCGGAGGACGAGTCGCTCGAGGACGAAGCCGAAGGCCACCATGCCGGCGAGGGCCGCCGCGATCGAGAGCCAGAGCGGCGCGCCGAGGACGGTCAAGCCGCCCACCACCACGAAGCCCGCGATCATGACGAACTCGCCCTGGGCGAAGTTGACGGCGTCGGTGGCCTTGTAGACGAGCACGAAGCCGAGGGCGATCAGCGAGTACATCAGCCCGATGAGGATGCCGTTGGACATCAGCAGGGCGAAGAAGCCCAGCGCTTCAGGCATGGGCCAGCGCCTCGGCGACGTCCTCGATGTGGACCTTGGACGACAGCGTGGCCTGCCGGCCGTCCTCGTAGGTGACCGTGCTGACCAGCGCCACCTCGTCCTGTCCGGCGTAGATGGCGTCGATCACCGGCGCGTACTTCTCGGCGACGTGCCGGCGGCGGACCTTGCGGGTGCGGGTCATCTCCGCGTCGTCGGCCTCGAGGTCCTTGGTGAGCAGCAGGAAGCGGCGGACCTGCTGCGCGGGAGGCAGCGTCTCGTTGCCGCGCCGGATCTCGTCGGCGATGAGCGCGCGCACCTCCGGCTTCTGGCTCAGATCGGTATACGAGGTGTAGGCCACGCCCCGCCGCTCGGCCCAGCTGCCCACCGTGTTGGGATCGATCGCGATCATCGCCGCCACGAACGGCTTGCCGTCGCCGAAGGCGACCGCCTCGCGGATGTGGGGGCTGAACTTCAGCTTGTTCTCGATGAACTGGGGCGCGAACGCGGTGCCGTCGCCCAGCGCCCCCACGTCCTTGGCGCGGTCGATGATGACCAGGTGCCCGCGCGGGTCCACGAATCCGGCGTCGCCGGTGTGGAACCAGCCGTCGGGCTCCACCACCTCGCGCGTCGCCTCGTCGTTCTTGAAGTAGCCCTTGAAGACGCCCGCGCTGCGCACGAGGACCTCGCCCTTGTCGCCGATCTTCACCTCGATGCCGCGACACGGCCGGCCCGCCGTGGTGGGGTTGGCCTCGGTGTCGGGCTGCAGCGACACGAGCCCGGTCACCTCGGTCGAGCCGTAGACCTGCTTGAGGTTGACGCCGAACGAGCGGAAGAAGCGGAAGGTGTCGGGTCCCAGCGGCGCGCCGCCGGTGTAGGCCCACCGGGCCTGGCGCAGGCCGAGCTGGTCGCGCACCGGACCGTAGACGAAGAACTCGCCGAGCGCCACCGCCAGCCGCAGCCCCAGCCCCACCGGCTTGCCCTCGGCGCGGAGAATCTCGGCGCGCTCGGCCACCGCGCGGAAGCGCTCGAACACCTGGCGCTTGAGCGGCGGCGAGTCGGCCGCGCGCACCTGCACGCTCGTGAGCATGTTCTCCCAGATGCGGGGCGGCGCCAGGACGGCGGTGGGCCCCAGCTCGCGCAGGTCGCGCTGGACCGTCTCCGGGCTCTCCGGGCAGTTGACCGTGAAGCCGACCATCAGGTTGATGACCAGCGTGTAGAGCGAGTCGCCCACCCACGCCATCGGCAGGTACGCGAGCCAGTCGTCCTCGAGCCGGATGTCCTCGGCGCCGATCAGTGTCTCGCCGGTCGCGACCAGGTTGGCGTGGGTGAGCATGGCGCCCTTGGGGTGGCCCGTCGTCCCCGACGTGTAGGCAAAGAGCGCGACGTCGTCCATGCGCCCCCTGGCGATCTCCGCCTCGAAGTGGCCGGGATGCTCGGCCCCGAAGCGCCGGCCCAGCTCCTCGACCTCCTCGAGCGAGCGCAGCCACGGGAAGCGGTACTGCGACATGCCGCGCACGTCCTCGTAGACGACCAGCCGGAGCGCCGGCAGCTGATCCTTGAGGCCGAGGATCTTGTCCACCTGCTCCTGGTCCTCGGCCACGACCACCGCGACCTCGGCGTGGTCGAGGACGAAGGCGAGCTCCTTGGCGATCGAGTCCTGGTAGACCGGCACCGAGATACCGCCCAGGCAGATGGCGGCGACCTGCGACCAGTACAGCTTCGGCCGGTTGTCGCCGATGACCGACAGCTTGTCGCCGCGCGTGAACCCCAGCGCGGCGAGGCCGAGGGCGATGTCGTGGACGTGGTCGTGGTACTGGCGCCAGGTGAAGGTCTGCCAGATGCCGCGGTCCTTCTCGCGGATGGCCGGCCGGGCGGCGTACTGCTGGGCGTTGCGCACCAGGTAGCGGGGTAGCGTCATCCTGTCAGCCATGCCGTAGCTCCGTGGCGGCGGGCTTGGCCTCGCCGAGGTAGGCCTTGATCACCTGGGGGTTGGCGCGAACCTCGTCGGGCGTGCCCTCGGCGATCTTGCCGCCCATGTCGAGGACGGCCACCCGGTCCGAGATGTCCATGACCACGCCCATGTCGTGCTCGATGAGGATGATGGTCGTGCCCCACTCCTCGTTGACGTCGAGGATGAAGCGCGCCATGTCCTCTTTCTCCTCGTGGTTGCAGCCGCCCATCGGCTCGTCGAGCAGGAGGACCTTGGGGTCGAGCGCCAGCGCCCGGCCGAGCTCGACGCGCTTCTGCAGCCCGTAGGCCAGCGAGCCGCACGGCCGGCGGCGCAGGTCCTGGATGCCCAGGAAGTCGATGATGTCCTCGACGCGCCGGCGGTGGGTGACCTCCTCCCGCTGGGCGAACCCCCAGTAGATGAAGGCGCCGACGACGCCCGTCTTCATGTGCACGTGGCGGCCGAGCATGAGGTTGTCGAGCACGGTCATCCCGCGGAACAGCGCGATGTTCTGGAAGGTGCGGGCCACGCCCAGCTCGGCGATCCGCGAGGGCGCGGCGTGGGAGACGTCGGCGCCCGCCAGGAGGATCTGACCGCGGTCGGGATGGTAGAAGCCGCTGATCATGTTGAGCAGCGTCGTCTTGCCGGCGCCGTTGGGGCCGATGACGGACATCAGGTCGCCCTTGGCGACGTCCACGCTCACGCGGGACACGGCCTGCACGCCGCCGAAGGCCTTGGAGACCTCGCGGATCTCGAGGAGCGCGCTCACGAAGCCTCCCTCTGTCGGCTCACGACAACCAGCGCTTGCGCCGGCGGTAGTGTTTCACGTCGCGATAGCTCTTGCGCTGCCCCACGCCGGTCAATCCCAGATAGAACTCCTTGATGTCCTCGTTGTCGCTGATCGTGCGGGCGTCGCCGTCCAGCACGATCCGGCCCGTCTCCATGACGTAGCCGTATTGCGCGTACTTCAGCGCCACGGTGGCGTTCTGCTCGGCCAGCAGCACCGCCACCCTCTCCTCCCGGTTCAGGCGGCTGACGATCTCGAAGATCTCGGCCACCAGCATCGGCGCCAGCCCCATCGACGGTTCGTCGAGGAGCATGAGCCGGGGGCGGGCCATGAGGGCCCGGCCGATGGCCAGCATCTGCTGCTCGCCGCCGGAAATATAGCCTGCCCGGGCCCCCCTGCGCTCGGCTAGTCGCGGGAAGTATGTATAGACCAGATCGAGGTCCCGGCGGACGGCCACCCCGTCCCGCCGGCTGTAGGCCCCGGTCAGGAGGTTCTCGTCGACCGTGAGGTGCTCGAATACGCGGCGGCCTTCCATGACCTGCACGACGCCCCGGCGCACCAGGGCGTCGGGCGCCAGCCGGTGGACGGGCTCCCCGGCCAGCTCGATCGAGCCCTTCGTGACGTCGCCGCGCTCGGTCCGGAGCAGGCCGGAGATCGCTTTCAGCGTGGTGGACTTGCCGCTTCCGTTGGCCCCGAGGAGGGCGACGATGCCCCCCTCGGGGACCTGGAGCGAGACGCCCTTCAGCACGAGGATGACGTGGTCGTAGATCACCTCGATGCCGTTGACCGCCAGCAGCGGTCGGGGCGCGCCGTTCCCGGCGCTCACTTCGCTATTTCTCCTTCGCGCAGTCGCGCTCGGTGTAGCCGAGCTTCTTGCCTTCCTCCACGGCGGCCGCCTCGATCTTGGGGCGGACGACCTCGCGCATCGGCGCGATCCAGTCCGACACGATGGTCCACTTCTTGCCGTCCCACTGCTGGATGAGCACGGGGCCGCTGCCCTCGTGGTCCTCGCAGGAGACCTTGATGGGATGCGTGAAGCCCTTCATCCCCATCTCGTCCAGCCGCTTGTCGGTCAGGCTCAGGTTCTCGAAGCCCCACCGCACCTGCTCGGTGGTGGGGGCCGTCTTGTTGCCGTACTTCGCGATCGCCGTGCGGATGGACTCGGCCGAGAGCATCGCGTTGACGAGGCCCCGGTTGTAGAGCGGCGTGCCCATCTCGTCCTTCTTGCCGGCGCCCTTGCCCTTGTCGTACACGAACTTGACGATGTCGGCGTGCACCTTGAAGCTGGTGCCCGGCGCGTGGAACGTGGCGCCCTTGTAGCCCTTGGCGCCCTCCCCCGCCGGCACGACGTCGGAGTCGTTGGCCGACCACCAGTTGCCGATGAAGTGGTCCATCTTGAAGTTGATGGCGGCCGCTTCCTTCACCGCCACCTGGTTCATCACGCCCCAGCCCGACATGAAGATCCAGTCGGGGTTCAGCCGCCGCACCTGCAGCCACGTGGACTTCTGCTCCTGGCCGGGATGGTCGACGGCGAGCAGCGTGAGCTCGAACTGGTACTTCTTCGACAGCTCCTCCAGCGTCGGGTTGGCTTCCTTGCCGTACGGGCTGTTGTGGAAGATGTGGGCGATCTTCTTGCCCTTGAGCTTGTCGAGCCCGCCCTCCTGAGTGCCGATGTAGCGGATGACCGCCGAGGCCTGGCTCCAGTAGTTGGTCGGGAAGTTGAAGACCCACGGGAACCAGCGCCCGTCGGAGGCGGCGCTCATGCCGTAGCCCATCGAGAACACGACGACCTTGTCGACCGGCGCCTTGGGGATGAGCTGGTAGGTGATGCCGGTGGAGTACGGGTTGACCACCACCGCGCCCTTGCCCTTGAGCCGCTCGTAGCACTCCACGCCCTGCTTGGTGTCGTACTGGGTCTCGCACTCCTCCCAGGCGACCTTGACGCCGTTGATGCCGCCGTCGCGCTCGTTCAGCAGCGTGAAGTAGTCCACGAAGCCGTTGGCGATCGGGATGCCGCTGGGGGCGTAGGGGCCGGTCCGGTAGACCAGCAGCGGGATGAAGACCTCCTTGGACTGGGCGGAGACGGCCGGCGCCAGCGGACCCAGCAGCAGGGCCAGGGCCAGCAGGCCGAGGGAGATTCGTATCCTCATGGTTGTCCTCCTTCTCTCGATTAGTGCGGGAACGGCCACAGGCGCAGCTTCTCCTTGCCGATCTGCCAGAGCCGGGCGAGGCCGTGCGGCTCGACGATCAGGAAGAAGACGATCAGCGCCCCGAAGACCATCAGCTCGATCTGCTTCTGCAGGGCCACCGGCATCACGAGGCCGAGCCGGTGCGGCGCGTTGGTCAGGAAGATCGGCACCAGCACGATGAACGCGGACCCCAGGAACGAGCCCAGGATGCTGCCGAGGCCGCCGATGATCACCATGAACAGGACGAGGAACGACAGCGTAATGTCGAAGGCCAGCGTCTCGGCGCTGCCGAGGTAGAGGAACACGAACTCGGCGCCCGCCACGCCGCAGTAGAACGAGGAGACCGCGAACGCCAGCAGCTTGACGCGCAGCGGCCGCACGCCGATGATCTCGGCGGCAATGTCGCGGTCGCGGATGGCCATCCACGAGCGGCCCGTCCGCCCCCGCACGAGGTTCTTGGCGAACAGCGCGAAGACCGCCAGCATCCCGAGCGCGACCACGTAGCGCACCGGCGCCGTCGCCGTCGGCCCGGTGACCATGACGCCGAGCATCGCGCGGGGCGGCGCGGTGATCGTCCCCGACGAGGCGTAGTTGACGAACCACGGCACCTTGTTGAACAGCCAGATCAGGAAGAACTGGGCGGCCAGCGTCGCGACCGCCAGGTAGAACCCCTTGATGCGCAGGCTGGGAATGCCGAACACGATGCCGACCGCGGCCGCCATCAACCCGGCCAGGACGAAGACGATCAGGATGTTGAGGGCCGGAAACGCCATCGTCAGCTTGAAAGCCGCGTAGGCGCCGACGGCCATGAAGCCGCCGGTGCCGAGCGAGAGCTGCCCGGCGTAGCCGGTCAGGAGATTCAGGCCGAGGGCGGCCAGCGCGTAGATCGCCAGCGGGATCAGCACCGCCTGCAGCCAGTACTCGTCGGCGAGCAACGGCGGGACGAGGAACGCCGCGAGGATCCCGAGCGTCACGAGAACCCGGTCCTGGACGATCGGAAAGATCGCCTGATCCGCCCCATACGACGTCTTGAACTGGCCCGCCTCGCGATAGATCACGTCACACCCGCTCGATGATCTTTTCGCCGAAGAGGCCCTGGGGGCGGACCAGGAGGAACGCCAGCGCGAGGACGTAGGCGAACCAGTTCTCGATGGCGCCGCCGACCAGCGGGCCCCAGTAGACCTCGGCGATCTTCTCACCGACGCCGATGATGAGGCCGCCGGCGATCGCGCCGGGCACCGAGGTGAAGCCGCCGAGGATCAGCACCGGCAGCGCCTTGAGCGCGATGAGCGAGAGGCTGAACTGCACGCCGCTCTTGGCGCCCCACATGATGCCGGCCACGATGGCGACGAGGCCGGACACCGACCACACCACCCGCCAGATCGTCTTGAGCGGGATGCCGATGGACAGCGCGGCCTCGTGGTCGTCGGCCACCGCCCGGAGCGCGCGCCCGATGCGCGTCTTCTGGAAGAAGACGGCAAGCACCGTGACCAGCACCGCGGCGGTGACGGCGGCCGTCAGCTCCAGCCGGTTCACCAGCACGCCGTGGACCTTGAACGAGGTGTCGGGGATGCCGATGTCCAGCCGCTTGACGTTGGCGCCCCACACCATCTCGCCGAACCCTTCCAGGAAGAAGTTGAGCCCGATCGTGGCCATGAACAGGATGATGTATTCCTGGTTTACCAGCGGGCGCAGCACGATGCGCTCGACGGCGACGGCGAGCAGGATCATCACCACCATCGTGAGCGCCAGGGCCGCCACCACCGGCACGCTGCGCTCGAGCAGGCCGACCAGCGTGAGGGCGGCGAACAGCACCATCACCCCCTGCGCGAAGTTGAAGACGCCGGAGGCCTTGAAGATCAGCACGAAGCCGAGCGCCACCAGCGAGTACATCAGGCCGGCCGCCACGCCGCCGATCAGCACCTCGACGAAGAACGTCGGGTCGTGCACGATGTCGGCGAACGGCGCGACGAGCCCGCCCAGCACCTCACTCATGGGCGACTCCGAGGTAGGCGTCGAGCACCGCCTGGTCCTTGCGGACCTGCTCGGGCGTGCCGTCGGCGATCTTGCGCCCGTAGTCGAGCACCGCCACCCGGTCGGAGATGTCCATGACCACGCCCATGTCATGCTCGATCAGCGCCATGGTCGTGCCGAACTCGCTGTTGACGTCGAGGATGAAGCGGCACATGTCCTCCTTCTCCTCGACGTTCATGCCGGCCATCGGCTCGTCCAGCAGCAGCAGCTCGGGCTCGGCGGCGAGCGCCCGCGCCAGCTCCACCCGCTTCTGCAGGCCGTAGGGCAGCGTGCGGGCGGGCGCCTTGCGGATGGCCTGGATCTCCAGGAAGTCGATGATGCGCTCGACGACGGCGCGGTGGGCCAGCTCCTGCCGCCGGGCGGGGCCCCACCAGAGCCCGTCGGTGAGCACGTTGCCGCGCATCTTCAGCAGCCGGCCCGTCATGATGTTGTCGAGCACGCTCATGCCCCGGAACAGCGCGACGTTCTGGAACGTGCGGGCGATGCCGAGCGCGGCCACGTCGGGCGGCCGCAGGCGCGTGCGGTCGTGGCCGGCGAAGCGGATGGCGCCCTCGTAGGGATGATAGAAGCCGCTGATCACGTTCAGGAGCGTCGTCTTGCCGGCGCCGTTGGGGCCGATGATGGCCAGGATCTCGCCCCGGTGGATCTCCAGGCTCACCTGGTGGAGCGCCAGCAGCGCGCCGAAGCGCACGCTGACGCCCTCGACCTCGAGCAGGGGCCCGGCTTCGTTCACAGGCTCGCCTCGCCTGCGGCTGCGGCTCGCAAGGCCACTTCACGAACGCGCACGTCGGCCCGGATGGTGGCGGTGCGGCCGTCCTCGTAGGTCACCTTCGCGTCCACCTGCACGTGGTCGCGCTCGCCGTACAGCGCCTCGATGAGCGCGGCGTATTTCTGGGCGATGTAGCCGCGGCGGACCTTGCGCGTGCGCGTGATCTCCTCGTCGTCGGGGTCCAGCTCCTTGTGCAGGATGAGGAACTTGCGGATGCGGGCGTCCCGCAACAGGTCGTCCTCCCGCAGGCTGGCGTTCACCCGCGCGACCTCCCGCTCGATCAGGTCGTAGACTTCCGGCTTCTGGCTGAGGTCGGTGTAGCTGGTATATGCAATCCCCCGGCGCTCCGCCCAGTTCCCGACCGCGGCCAGATCGATGTTGATCAGGGCCGTCACGAAGGGCCGGTCCTGGCCCAGGCAGACCGCCTCCTTGACGTAGGGCGAGAACTTCAGCTTGTTCTCGAGGTACTTGGGGGCGAAGATCGTGCCCCCCGCCAGCCGGCTGACGTCCTTGGCCCGGTCGATGATCTTCAGGTGGCCGGCGGCGTCCAGGAAACCGGCGTCTCCCGAGCGCACCCAGCCGTCGACCAGCGTCTGCGCCGTCGCCTCGGGGTTGCGGTAGTAGCCCACGAACACCCCGGGGCTCCGGTAGAGCACCTCGCCCTGCTCGGAGATGCGGATCTCGACGCCCGGCAGCGGCGTGCCCACCGTGTCCAGGCGCACGTCGCCGTCCCTCTGGATCGCCACCAGCGCGCTCGACTCGGTCATGCCGTAGAGCTGCTTGACGTTGACGCCGAGCGCGCGGAAGAACACGAAGATCTCGGGGCCGATCGCCTCGCCCGCCGTGTAGGCGACCCGGATCCGCCGCAGCCCCAGATTGTCGCGCAGCGGGCCGGTCACCAGCAGCCGTCCCACCAGCGCGACGAGCCGCGCGAGGAGGCGACGCCACCACACCGGCGTCCGGCCGGCCAGCCGGGCGCGCTCGCGCCCCTGGGCCACGCCGAGGAAGAAGCGCACGAGGGCGCGCTTGGGGCGGGCGGCGTCCTCGATGCGGATCATCACGGTGGTCAGGAGGTTCTCCCAGATGCGGGGCGGGGCGAAGAAGTAGGTCGGCCCGATCTCCTTGAGATCGTGCAGCACGGTCGCCCCGCTCTCCGGGCAGTTGACGGTGAAGCCGGTGAGGATGGACTGGGCGTACGAGAAGATGTGGTCGCCCACCCACGCCATCGGCAGGTAGGCCAGCACCTCCTCGTCGTGCCGCAGCCCCTCGCGCTCGATGGCGTTGCGCCCCATCACGATCATGTTGCGATGGGTGAGCATGGCGCCCTTGGGGCTGCCGGTCGTCCCCGACGTGTAGCAGATGATCGCGACGTCGTCGGCCGCGCCCCGGGCGAGGGCGGTGTCGAAGGCGTCGGGCTGGGCGAGCGCGAGCTTGTCGCCGCGCTCCTCGAGCTCGGCGAGCGACATCAAGCCGGGCTCGGAGTAGACGCGCATGCCGCGCGTGTCGTCGTAGATCACGTACTCGAGGAGCGGGCACTGCGCCCTGACGTGCAGGAGCTTGTCCACCTGCTCCTGGTCCTCGACCACCGCGAACCGCGCCTGGGCGTGGCTCACGATGTAGGCCAGCTCCTTCTCGATCGAGTCCTGGTAGAGCGGCACCGGGATGCCGCCCAGCGCCTGGGTGGCGGCGACCGCCCAGTAGAGCTCGGGCCGGTTGTCCCCGACGATGGCGGTCTTGTCGCCGCGCGCGAAGCCGAGCGAGGCCAGCCCCAGCGCGATGCGGCGGGTCCGCTCGAAGTAGTCGCGCCAGGTGTGGGCCTGCCAGATGCCGAGGTCCTTCTCGCGGATGGCGACCTTGTCCGGCCAGCGCTCGGCGTTCGCGCGCACGAGCTTGGGGAACGTGTCTGGTCCCGACTCAATCGAGGTCATCTGACTCCCTGCATCGGGGGGCGAATGAGTGGCGCGAGTGTACGCAAGGCGATCCGGCCTGTCAAGCAAATCGGCCGGTATGACAGGGACTTACGACGCAGCGCGCCGCGTCGCGCGCAAGGTCGGACCGCCGGCTATCGCCGCGCCAGCGGCACGACCTCGCGCCGGCCCGGCCCGGTGTAGACCTGGCGCGGCCGGGCGATCTTCTGCTCGGGGTCGCCCAGGCTCTCCTTCCACTGCGCCAGCCACCCGGCCGTGCGCGGGATCGCGAAGAGCACGGGGAACATCTCGACCGGCAGGCCGAGCGCCTCGTAGATCAGCCCGGAGTAGAAGTCCACGTTGGGGTAGAGCTTGCGGCTGACGAAGTACTCGTCCTGCAGCGCGATGCGCTCGAGCTCGAGCGCCACCGGCAGCAGCGGGCTCGGCCGGGTCACCGCGAACACCTCGTCGGCCATGCGCTTGATGATCCGGGCGCGGGGGTCGTAGTTCTTGTAGACCCGGTGGCCGAAGCCCATGAGCCGGGCCTGGCCGCTCTTCACGCGGCCGATGAACTCGGGAATGCGCGACGTCGAGCCGATCTCGCGCAGCATCCGGAGGACCGCCTCGTTGGCGCCCCCGTGCAGCGGCCCGTAGAGGGCGGCGGCGGCCGCCGCCACCGCCGAGTACGGGTCCACGCCCGACGACGCGACGCTGCGCATGGCATTGGTCGAGCAGTTCTGCTCGTGGTCGGCGTGCAGGATGAAGAGGACCTCCAGCGCGCGCACCAGCGCCGGCTCCGGCTTGTACTTCAGCTCGGTCGTCTTGAACAGCATGCCGAGGAGGTTGCCGGTGTAGCCGAGGTCGTTGTCCGGGTACACGTACGGCTGGCCGAGCCGGTGCCGGTGGGCGAACGCGGCCAGCGTCGGCATCTTGGCGATGAGCCGGTAGATCTGCAGATCTTGATGACCGGGGTCGTGGTTGATGCGGGCATCGGGGTAGAAGGTGGACAGCGCCGCCACCGCCGAGATCAGCATGCTCATCGTGTGCGCGTCGTGGTGGAAGCCGTCCATGAACTTCTTGACGTTCTCGTGCACCCAGGTGTGGTGGGTGATCTGCCAGGCCCACGTCTCCAGCGCGCGCGCCGTCGGCAGCTCGCCGTAGACGAGGAGGTAGGCGACCTCGAGGAACGTCGCGTGCTCGGCCAGCTGCTCGATCGGATAGCCGCGATACCACAGGACGCCGCGGTCACCGTCGATGAAGGTGATCGCGCTCCGCGTGGAGGCGGTGTTGACGAAGGCGGGGTCGTAGGACATCAGCCCGAAGTCGTCGGGGCCGGTCCGGATGCGGCGCAGGTCCATCGCGCGGATCGCGCCCTGGGCGATCGGAACGTCGTAGGACATGCCGGTCCGGTTGTCGAGGACCGTGAGGCGGTCGTCGCTCATGGGCTCTCCTCCTCCACCCCGGCGGGGTCCGGCGTCCACGCACAGAGCGGATCCTCGCCCAGCACGTCCCCGGTCGCCGCCCACGCGCGCGCCCGCGAGCCGCCGCAGATCCCGTGATAGCTGCACGCGCCGCAGCGACCCCGGAAGCGCGCCGGCTCCCGCAGCGCCTGGAACACGAGATCGTCGCGATAGAGTCTCACCGCGCCCGTGCGGCGCACGTTGCCGACCACGAGCGGCAGGAACCCCGACGGCGTCACGTCGCCGTTGGCGGCGATGAACATGATCCCGCTGCCGTCCCGCACGCCGAAGCCGCGGGCCACCGGCGCGCGCCTGATCTCCGCCCCGCTCCGGCCGGCCGCCCGCAGCTGCTGGACGACGATGCGCCGGAAGTGCGGGGCCTCGGTCGTGGTGAGCACGAACGGCCAGCGGCCGGCCTGCCGCGCCGCCCAGCCGAGCGTCGTCTCCGCCTCGGCCGGCGAGAGCGGCGTCAGCACGCGCCCGCGCCCGACGGGGATCAGGAAGAACAGGCTCCAGCGCGCGGCGCCGAGCTGCGCGACGAGGTCGCCGATCGCCTCGAGCTCGCCGGCGGTCTCCGCGGTGACGAGCGTGTTGATCTGCAGGGGGATGCCGGCGGCCACGATGCGCTGGGCCGCGACCAGCGTCCAGCCGAAGCACCCCAGCACGCCGCGGATCGCGTCGTGGCGGGCCGCGCCGGCGCTGTCGAGGCTGAGCGACATCGCCTCCACCCCCGCCTCCTTCAGCGCGCGCACGGTGTCCCGCGTGAGCCCCAGCGTGGCGCTGGGCGCCACCGACACGCCCAGCCCCAGCCGCACTCCCTCCCGCACCAGGTCGAGGAGATCGGGCCGCTTGAGCGGATCGCCGCCGGTGAAGATCACGTGCGGCGACGGCGCGCCCGCGTCCGCGAGGTCGCGCAGGACGTCGAAGCACTCCGCGGTCGTCAGCTCGTCGGGGGCGCGCGCCGGCTGGGCGGTGGCCCGGCAGTGGCGGCACGCGAGGTCGCATGCGCGGGTCAGCTCCCAGTAGACGCGCAGCGGTGCGGCCATCGTCCCTCCGTTCTCCCGGACCCGGCATGCGCCTCACCCGGGCACCGTCGACGCTGGAATTCGCAACGTCCGTGCCACGGCCGGCGGATCCGAAGCTGGACGGAGCCCGTCATCGGGTTTCGCCGCATCGACGGCCGTTTGAGGCCGACGACCGACGCGCCACCGGCACCCGCCCTGGGCGAGCGTCTGCGGCCGCGGCGGGGTTGCCGGGCCTCACTGGGGCGACGCTGACTCAAGCGATCGCCCCGCGCGGCGCGAGCGGCGCCCCCCGAATGGCCCAGCGCGATGGTGCGTTCGCCGCGTTCGGCGCCGCGCCTACACCTGGCATCGGGCGTGAATCATCTCCCGGGCGGGAGGACACCCCGATGTTCAGCCTGACGGTGGTGGAGGGTGGACTGCTCGGCGCCGCGCTGGTGGCGGTCACGGTGGCGCTCGTGGTCGGCGTGCTCGTCGCGTTCCCCCGGCGGCGCCGGCTCGTGTCGGCCGCCGTTCACTGCCCGCTCCTGGACCGCACGGTCACCGCCGAGCTGGCGCAGGACGACTGGACGCTCCGCTACGTGGACGTGACGCGTTGCACGGCGCTCGGCGGGGCGGCGGCCGTCCTCTGCGACCGTCGGTGCCTGGCCCTCGGCGTGCGGGCGTTGCCGGCCGCCGCCTGAGCCGCGCCGACCCCCGGGCTAGCCGAGGCGGCGCTCGAGGAACGGGACGGCGAAGTAGAGCAGGAAGGCGGCGGCGGCCAGGTAGAGCATCCAGTGCACCCGGCGGCCACCGCCGCTCAGGAGCTTGATGGCGACGTAGGTGACGAAGCCCGCGCCGATGCCGTTGGTGATGGACCAGGTGAACGGCATCACCAGCATCGTCACGAACGCCGGAATGGATTCCTCGTAGTCGTCCCAGGCGATGTCGCGGACCACGCTCATCATGTAGAAGCCCACGATGATGAGCGCGGGCGCGGTGGCCTGGGCGGGGATCACGCTGGCCAGCGGCGACAGCCACATCGCCACCAGGAACAGACCGCCCGCCACCACCACGCCGAGGCCGGTGCGCCCGCCCTCGGTGACACCGGCCGCGCTCTCGATGTAGGTCGTGTTGCTGCTGCTGTTGGCGAGGCCGCCGAGCACGGCGCCGAGCGAGTCCACCAGCAGCACACGGCCGGCGCGCGGCAGCCGCCCGTCGCGGTCGAGGAAGCCGCCCTTGCCGCCGACGCCGATGATGGTGCCCATCGTGTCGAAGAAGTCGCTCAGCATGATCGAGAACGTGACCAGCACCGTCGTGAGCAGCCCCAGCCGCCCCGCCACGCTGAAGTCCAGGCGACCGAACGTGGAGAAGTCCGGCGCCTGCACGAGGGCGGCGGGCAGCTGGGCGGCGCCCGGAGTGGCGAAGCCCTTCCAGCCCGCCACCAGCCCGTTCAGCGCGACCGCGATCACGGTGGTGGTGACGATGCCGAGCAGCAGCGCGCCGCGCACGCGGCGGGCCATCCACCATGCCGTGAGCACGAAGCCGACGAGGAAGACGGCCATCGGCAGGCCGGCGAGCGGCGCCAGCCCGACCGGCAGCGCGCTGGCGGCGGGCTTCACCACGAACCCGGCGGTGAAGAAGCCGATGAACGCGATGAAGAGGCCGATGCCCACGCCGATGGCGCGCTTGAGCCCGAGCGGCACCGCCTCCAGCATCGCCTCCCGGAAGCGCGTGAGCACGAGGATGGTGATGACCACCCCCTCTAGGAAGACGATCGTCATCGCCTGCGGCCAGCTGAGCCCGCGGCCGGCCACCAGCTCGAAGGCCACCACCGCGTTGAGCCCCATGCCGGGCGCGAGCGCGAGGGGATAGTTGGTGAACAGCCCCATCGCGATGGACAGCACGCCGGCGGTGAGACAGGTGACGGTCAGCGTGGCGGCGAACGGCAGCCCCTTGCCGTCGAGCCCCGGCACGCCGACGTAGCCGAGGATGATCGGATTCACGAAGATGATGTAGGCCATCACCATGAACGTGGTCAGCCCCGCGCGCACCTCGGTGCCGACGTCGGTGCCGCGCTCCTGCAGGTGAAACCAGCGGTCGAGCGTCCCCAGCATCAGCGCACCTCCCTGGCCTGCTCGCGCAGCACGAACTTCTGGATCTTGCCGGTGGAGGTCTTGGGCAGCGCGCCGAACACGACGTGGCGCGGCACCTTGAAGTGGGCGAGGTGCTCGCGCAGGAATCCGATGAGCTCCTCGGCGGTGGCCACCGCCCCCGGCTTGAGGGTGACGAACGCGCACGGCGTCTCGCCCCAGGTGGCGTCGGGGCGCGCGACCACCGCCGCCTCCATCACCGCCGGATGGCGGTAGAGCTGCTCCTCCACCTCCAGCGACGAGATGTTCTCGCCCCCCGAGATGATGATGTCCTTGGAGCGGTCCTTGATCTCGACGTAGCCGTCGGGGTGCCAGACCGCCAGGTCGCCCGTGTGGAACCAGCCGCCACGGAAGCCGGCGCCGGTGGCGCCCGGATTCTTGAGATAGCCCTTCATGACGGTGTTGCCGCGCAGCATGATCTCGCCCATCGTGCGGCCGTCGCGGGGGACGGGCTGCATCGTCTCCGGATCGGCGACCATCATCGCCTCCAGCGTGGGGTAGGTCACGCCCTGCCGCGCCATCTGCGAGGCCCGCTCGGCCAGCGGCAACGCGCGCCAGTCGTCCTGCCAGGCGCAGAAGGTGGCCGGCCCGTACGACTCGGTGAGGCCGTAGAGGTGCGTGACGCGGAAGCCCATGGCCTCCATGGCGCTGATCACCGTGGAGGGCGGGGCGGCGCCGCCGGTGGCCATCTCCACGGTGTGCGCGACGCGCGCCTTCACGGCGTCGGGGGCGTGGATCAGCATCGTCATCACGATCGGCGCCCCGCACATGTGGGTGACGCCGTGGCGCTGGATGGCCGGGAAGATGAGCGCGGGATCCACGCGGCGCAGGCACACGTGGGTGCCGCCGACCGCGGTGACCGCCCACGTGTACGTCCAGCCGCTGCAGTGGAACATCGGCAGCGTCCACAGATAGACCGTGCGCGGGGAGAGTCCGAACGTGAGCGCGTTGCCGAGGGCGTTGAGGTAGGCGCCGCGGTGGTGGTAGACGACGCCCTTGGGATCGCCGGTCGTCCCCGACGTGTAGAGCAGGCAGATCGCCTGCCACTCGTCGGCCGGCCCCTCGCCGGCCCACGCGGGGTCGCCCTCGCCCAGGAACGCCTCGTACTCGACCTCACCGACGAGCCGGCCGCCCGCGTCGAGCGGGTCATCGACGTCGACGACGAGGATCTCGCGGCCGAGCAGGGTCAGCGCCTCGGCGATCGTCGCCGAGAATTCGCGGTCGGTGATCAGCGCCCTGGCCTCGCCGTGCTGCAGGATGAAGGCGATCGTGCGGGCGTCGAGACGATAGTTGAGCGGGTTGAGCACGGCGCCGGTCAGCGGCACCCCGTAGTGCGCCTCCAGCATGGCGGGGACGTTGGGGGCCATGATCGCCACCGTGTCGCCGCGGCCGATCCCGCGCCGCGCCAGCGCCGAGCCGAGCCG
>JBGQFW010000008.1:0-75448 GCA_041497115.1 Methylomirabilia bacterium | reverse complement strand
CCGGGTCGTCCCTCGTGATGGAAGGCGGTCAGCAGCGCCGGCTCGCCGCGGACGCGGCCGTAGACGCGCACGCTGCTGGCGCCGGCGGCCTCGTCCAGCGTGAAGGCGCCGACGAGGACGGCGCCGACGCGCACGAGCGTGAGGGTGGCGCCGCCCCAGGCGTCGGCGAAGGTGTCCAGCCTGTCTTGAAGAAACTCCCACGAGGCGAAGGGGCCGCCGGTGAGGAGGTTCTCGACGATCTCGTCGTCGAGCAGCGCGTAGAGGTCGCGGTAGGTCTCGGCCGGCGCGTCGCTCTCCGCGAGTTGGGCGAGCCCGAGCCGGCCGGTCGCCAGCTCCCGGAAGCGGTCCAGGCGATCCGCGCGGTCGGCGCCCGCGGCGGGCGCGACGGCGGCGAGAGTGAGGAGCCCGATCGCCAGCGCCCGCCACGACGTGCCCGGCATCGGGCTATGGTACAACAGACGCGTGAAGTCGCCAGCGGTGCCGGTTCTCGACCGCTACGTCATCCGCGAGCTCGTCTCCCCCTTCCTCTTCGGCGGCGCGCTCTTCACCTTCTTTCTGGTCATCGACCGCATCTACCAGCTGACCGAGCTGGTCATCACCAAGGGCGTGCCGTTCCACCTCGTGGTGCAGCTCCTGGTGTTCATGCTGCCGTCGTTCCTGGCGCACACCCTGCCGATGGCGCTGCTGGTCGCCGTGCTGCTGGCGGGCGGCCGCCTCGCCGGCGACCTCGAGATCATCGCCTGCAAGGCGGCCGGCATCAGCACGCTGCGCCTGTTCCGGCCGGTGCTCGCCGCGGCGCTGGTCGTGATGGGGCTGACGGCGGCCCTCACCCTGGTCATCAATCCGCTCGCCAACGAGGAGTTCCAGCGCCAGCTCTTCAAGATCGTCCAGGCCCGCGCGGCGAGCGGCCTGGCCGAGCGCGTGTTCAACGCCACGTTCGGCGACGTCATCATCTATGTGGAGGAGGTCAGCGCCTCGCAGGTGGCGCTGCGCGGGCTGCTCGTCTCCGACGAGCGCGACCCCAAGATCTCGCGGATCATCACCTCCCGGGAGGGACGCCTGCTCACCGACGAGGCGAACCGCCGGATCACGCTGCGGATGATCAACGGCGCGGTCAGCGAGGCGGACGTCCTGCGGGCGGCGCCGGCGGTCCCCGCCGCCGCCGGGCCTCCGGCGATTCCCACGCCGTCGGGCGGCGCCGCCAGCGCCGCCCGGTACCGGCTGACCAATTTCAGCATCTACGACATGAGCCTGTCGGTGGACTCGCCGCTGCGCTCGGCCCCGCGCGTGGAGAAGCCCGAGAAGGATCTCCCGCTGGGGGCCCTGGTCGCGCGGATCGACGAGCTGCGGGGCGACGACTTCGGGCAGGCCCCGTTCCTCGTCGAGTGGCACAAGCGGTTCGCCTTCCCGGTCGCCGCCCTGGTGTTCGCGCTCGTGGCGTTCCCGCTGGCGGTGCGGTCGCACCGCGGCGGGCGGTCGATCGCGCTGGTCGCCAGCCTCGTGATCCTCGTCGCCTACTATCTCGTGCTCACCTCGCTGGAGGGCTCCGCCCTCCGGCTCCGGCTGCCGGCGTGGCTGGCCGTCTGGGCCCCCAACATCCTCTTCGCGACGGTCGGCGGCACGCTGCTGGTCGCCACCACCCGCGAGTGGCGGGCGCCGCGCCTGCGCTGGCTGTGGCGCGCGGCGTCGGCCGCCGGCCGGGCGCTCCCGCAGGGGCGCCGCGACGCGCAGCGCACGACGGTGGGCGGCCGCGAGTCGACCCACATCCTCGACCGCTACCTGGTCCGCGAGGAGCTGGTCTTCATCGCCATCGGGCTGACGGTGGCGGCGGTGCTGTCGATCGTGGGCGAGCTGTTCCAGACGATGGAGCGCTTCCTGCGCATCAAGCCGCCGCTCATCTACATCTTCGAGTATTTCGCCTACCGTGTGCCGGCCTCGCTGCACCAGGGGCTGCCGGTCGTCATGCTGGTGGCGACGATCTTCCTGTTCCTCGCGCTGACGCGCTACCACGAGCTGACCGCCATGAAGGCGGCCGGGGTGAGCCTCTATCGCGTCGCCGCGCCGGTGCTGCTCATGGCCCTCGCGGTGACGCTCGCCTCCGGCCTCTTCCAGGAGCTGGTGCTCCCGCGGCTGAACGAGCTGGGCGACGAGGTGGAGCAGGTGAAGATCCGCGGCCAGCTCCCGCGCCACCTGCAGACGCGCGAGCGGCTGTGGCTGCGGACCGCCGACAGCCGCTTCTACCGCGTCGAGCTCCTGAACCCCGCCGCCCGCGACATGTACGGCGTGACCGTGCTCGAGGTCGAGCAGAAGTCCTTCCGCCTGCTCAACCGGCTCGACGCCCGGCGCGCGCACTGGAGCCCCGAGGGGTGGGAGCTGAGCGACGGCGCGTACCGCGAGATCGGTCCCCACGGCGAGGTGCAGACGGTGCCCTTCGTCCTCACCGCGCTCGACCTGCAGGAGGACATCGAGAACTTCACGAAGATCCAGAAGCAGACGGGGGCGATGAGCTATCGCGAGCTGCGCGACTACATCGCGCGGCTGGAGGCCACCGGGTTCCAGGCCAAGAAGTACGTCGTGGACCTCTACTCGAAGCTCTCGTTCCCGCTCATGAACCTCGTGATGGTGCTGGTGGCCATCCCCTTCTCGCTGCAGTCGCCGCGCGGCGGCCGCCTGTTCGGCGTGGGGCTGGCGATCGCGATCATGGCCGGGTACTTCGTCATCCACTACGTCGCCCTGGCGTTTGCCCGCGCCGATCTCCTCCCCCCGCTGATGGCTGCGTGGACCGCCAACGTCATCTTCCTCGGCCTCGGCACCGCCCTCCTCCTCCGCTCCCGCACCTGACCGCCCTCCGCCGACCCGTTTCCCACGAACAATTCGTGGAATCCGCCGATCGAGGGAATCGCGTCAGCGCCCGGCCGGGCGCAACGCTCGTGGTCGGGGACCCCCGGGGCCGCTCCCCGCGACGCCAGGGTGACTGCTATCGACGCGACTCGGTGAGCGCGCGCAGCGTGTCTTCGAGGCGCTTTTGCTCGGCGCCGTACGCCGCCCAGTCCCCGCGCCGCAGCGCCTCCTGCGCGCGCGTCCACGCCTCCCACGCCCGCTGGGCGGCGGCGCGCTCGCCGGCGCTCGACGCCGCGGTCGGCGGCGCCGCGCCGCCGGCGGTCGCGGACGGCGCCGGCGCGATGCGGCCGCCGAAGATGCGCGAGAGCGAGGCCTCCAGCGTCGGCTCCATGGCGATCTGATTGCCGTGGGCCACGATCACCCGGCGCAGCTCGGGCAGCGCCCCCTGCTCGGCGGCGGCCAGGTAGAGCGGCTGCACGTAGACCAGCGACTGCTCGAGCGGGATGGCCAGCAGCGAGCCGCGGATCACGGTGGAGCCGCGCTGGTTCCACAGCGAGAGCTGCTGCGAGATCACCGGGTCCTGGTCGATGCGGGCATCGATCTGGCGGGGCCCGTAGACGAGCTTCTGCTTGGGGAAGTAGTAGGCGATGAGGCGGCCGTACCCCGGCTGGTCGGAGCGGGCGGCCAGCCAGCCGATCATGTTGTCGCGCCGGCTCGGATTGAACAGCGTCAGGAGGATGAACTCCTCCTTCGTCTCACCCGGCAGCCGCATGATCGTGTAGTACGGCTCCATCTCGCGCTCGCGGCCGTCCACCGTCCGCCGCGGCACCGCCCAGAGATCTTCGCGGTTGTAGAACACCTGCGGGTCGAGCATGTGGTACGTCGCGTACTTGCGCGCCTGGATCGCGAAGAAGTCCTCGGGGTAGCGAATGTGCCGCTGCAGGTCGGCCGGCATCCGGTCCAGCGGCTGCAGCAGCCCCGGGAAGGCGCGCGCGTAGGTGCGCACGATCGGGTCGGTCGGATCGGCGAGGTAGAACGTCACGGTGCCGTGGTACGCGTCCACCGTGACTTTCACCGAGTTGCGGATGTAGTTGCCCATCCCGCGCACGGGATCAGAGTACGGGTAGCGGTCGGTCGTGGTGTAGCCGTCGAGCATCCACACCAGGCGGCCGTCGTCGGTGATGACCAGGTAGGGGTCGCGGTCGAACGAGAAGAACGGCGCGATCCGCTGCACGCGCGGGACCACCGTGCGGTACATGAGGATGCGGCTGTCGGGCGCGATGTCGTCGGACAGCACGATCTTGAGGCCGTCGAGGTGGGCGAAGCGGGCGGCGAAGGCCAGCCGCCGCAGCCACGAGCTGATCGGGACACCGCCCCGTCCCTGGTAGCGGGTGTAGACGTTCTGGTCGCCGCGCGGATAGTCGAGCTCCTGCGAGCGCGTGCGCAGCAGCACGTACTCGTTGGCGATCTCGCCGTAGTAGATCTCCGGTCGCGTGATCGCCGGGAAGCCGTCGCTCGAGTGTGGCGGGATGTCCTTGACGAAGAACTCCGGCAGCCCCTCGGCGGTGATGCGCGTCACCGGCCCCACCACCACGCCGTAGCCGTGCGTGTACGTGAGGTGCTCGTTGATCCAGTTCCGCCCGCCCTGCAGGTGCTGGTAGGAGAGCTCGCGGGGCGAGAGCATGAGCTGCCGGTACTCGCCGTTGATCAGGTAGCGGTCGTTGTCCACGTCCACGAACTTGTAGTAGGTGCGGATCTCCTGCAGCTGGCCGAAGGTGCGGAGCAGCGGCCGGTAGTCCCACAGCCGGATGTTCTTGATGGTCGCCTCGTTGCGCGACAGCGCGCGCGCGTCGAGGTTGTCGTCGGCGGGAAACTCCTTCTCCTCGATGCGGTCGAGCCCGTAGGCCTGGCGGGTCATCCGGATGTTGTGCTCGATGAACGGCCGCTCGGCGGCGAGCTCGTTGGGCGACACCCGGAAGCGCTGCAGCAGCGCCGGGTACACGCCGAGCCCCAGCACCCAGACCACCACCACCAGGCCGAGGCCGCCGCCCACCACGCGCAGTCCCGGCCGGCCGATCTGCAGCACACAGGCGCCGGCGGCGAGCGCGGCGAGCAGCGTGAGGGCGCCGAGGACGGGCAGCGTCGCGTTGACGTCGGTGTAGGAGGCGCCGAAGACGACCCCGCGCGGGGAGAAGACGATCTCGAAGCGGTCGAGCCAGAAGCCGACGGCCTTGAGCGCCAGCAGCGCGGCCCCCAGCACGAGCAGGTGCGTGCGGGCGCCGGAGGCCAGCCGCGGCCCGCGCGTGGTGAGCACGAGGCTGCGCTGCAGCACGCAGAGCGCGAGCGTGAGCAGCATGGTCCCGGCCACGAGCGTCAGCGCCCAGCCGTGCACGAGCTGCCACAGCGGCAGCGTGAACACGAAGAACCCCAGCTCGCGGCCGAACACCGGGTCGGCGGCGGCGAACGGCTGCGCGTTGGCGTAGCCCAGCACCGTCTCCCAGTGCGCGGTGGCCCGCAGCCCGCTGATGATCGCGATCACCGACAGCACGATCGGCAGGAAGCGGCGGATCAGCGGCTCGATCACCACCCGCCCCGGCAGCCCCAGCTGGTCCTCGAGCTCCCACAGCACGTCGGGGGCGGCGGTGCGGGTCGCGAAGCTGAGGTTCGCCCACAGGAAGACGAGCACGGCCACGGTGACCGCGGTGAAGAGGCTCCCCTGCAGCGACAGGGTGGTCCAGAAGACGGTGGTGTAGCCGACCTCACCGAACCAGAGCAGGTCGGTGTAGAACGGCACGAGCTGGGCGACCGCGCCGAGGAGCAGGAGGCCGACGACGAGCAGGACGATCGGCTGCAGGCGTCTCATCCGTCGCGCTGGGCGCCGCCCCCGACTACGTGCCGTGGCGCCAGGAGGCCAAGTACGACGACTGCGCCGACGTCAGCTCGTCGATGGCCACCCCCATCGAGAGCAGCTTGAGCCGCGCGATCTCGAGATCGATCTCGCGCGGCACCACGTACACCCGCCGCTCGAGCGTGCGCCCCTTCTTCACCATGAACTCCGCCGAGAGCGCCTGGTTGGCGAAGCTCATGTCCATGACGGCGGCCGGATGCCCCTCGGCGGCAGTCAGATTGATCAGCCGCCCCTCGCCGAGCACGTAGATGCGCCGGCCCGAGGGCAGCACGAACTCCTCCACGAACGGCCGCACCCGGCGGCGGCTCTGCGCCTGCGCGGCCAGCGCCTCCAGGTCGATCTCGACGTTGAAGTGGCCGGAGTTGGCGAGGATCGCGCCGTCCTTCATCCGCGCGAAGTGCTCGCCGCGGATCACCGCGGTGTTGCCGGTGACGGTCACGAAGACGTCGCCCGCCTCGGCGGCCTTGGCCATCGGCATCACCGGGAAGCCGTCCATCACCGCCTCCAGGGCACGCATCGGCTCCACCTCGGTGACGATCACGTGGGAGCCCATGCCCTTGGCCCGCGCCGCGACGCCGCGGCCGCACATGCCGTAGCCGGCCACCACCACCGTCCGCCCCGCCAGCAGGATGTTCGTCGCGCGCAGGATCCCGTCCACCGTGGACTGGCCGGTGCCGTAGCGGTTGTCGAACAGGTGCTTGGTGTCGGCGTCGTTGACCGCGATGACGGGGAACGCCAGCACGCCTTCCTTCTCCATCGCCCGCAGCCGGATGACGCCGGTCGTCGTCTCCTCGGTGCCGCCGATGACGTCGCCGACGAGGTCCCGCCCGTGCCCCTCGCCGTGGAGCTGCGAGATCAGGTCGGCGCCGTCGTCCATCGTGACCTGGGGCCGCGTGGCGAGCACCTGGCCGAGGTGGCGGTAGTACGTCGCGTTGTCCTCGCCCTTCTGGGCGAAGACCGGGATCTCGTACTCCCGCACGAGCGCGGCGGCGGTGTCGTCCTGGGTCGACAACGGGTTGGACGCGCACAGCGCCACCTGGGCGCCGCCCGCCTTGAGCGTGAGCATCAGGACCGCCGTCTCGGTGGTGACGTGCAGGCAGGCCCCGAGGCGCAGCCCCTTGAGCGGCTGCTCGCGCGCGAACCGCTCGCGCACCTGGCGCAGCACCGGCATCGACTGCTCCGCCCACTCGATCTTCAACCGTCCCTCGGCCGCCAGCCCGAGGCTCTTCACGTCATGTTCAATCATCGCCCTCGCTCATCCTTTCCCATCTTCACCGCCATCCACTATCGTTCACATTCCGAGCGCCGGCTCCGCCGGCGCAACCCTGCCCCAGGGGGAGGCAGGGAGGAGCACCCCGCCAGGCGTGCGACGACCGCCGGAAGGGGGACGGAGTCCCCCTCCGGGTCAGACTTCGCTGCGCAGGTCCTTCACGCGGTCGGTCCGCTCCCACGCGAAGTCGGGATCGGGGCGACCGAAGTGGCCGTAGGCCGCGGTCTTCCGGTAGATCGGGCGGCGGAGGTCCAGGTACTTGATGATGCCGAGCGGCGTGAAGTCGAAGTGACGCCGCACCACGCGCTCCAGGACGCTGTTGGGGACCTTGCCGGTCCCGTACGTCTCCACCATGATCGACACGGGATCGGCGACGCCGATCGCGTAGGCGACCTGCAGCAGCGCGCGCTCGGCGAGCCCGGCCGCCACGATGTTCTTCGCGACGTGGCGGGCCATGTAGCAGGCCGAGCGGTCCACCTTCGTCGGGTCCTTCCCCGAGAACGCGCCGCCCCCGTGCGGGCAGGAGCCGCCGTAGGTGTCCACGATGATCTTGCGCCCGGTGAGGCCGGTGTCCCCCATCGGGCCGCCGGTGACGAAGCGCCCGGTCGGGTTCACGTGGAGCACGCACGTGTCGTAGTCGATGAGCTCGGCGGGCACCGTCGGCTTGATCACCTGCTCGATGACGTCCTCGCGGATGCGGGCGGCGCCGATCTCGGCGCCGTGCTGGGTGGAGATCACCACCGTCTCCACCGAGCGCGCCTTGCCGTCCACGTAGCGGACGCTCACCTGGGACTTGCCGTCGGGGCGCAGGTAGCCCAGCGCGCCGGACTTGCGCCGCTCGCTCAGCCGCGCCACGAGCTTGTGCGCCATCATGATCGGCAGCGGCATCAGCTCGGGTGTCTCGGTGCACGCGTAGCCGAACATCAGCCCCTGGTCGCCGGCCCCGAGCTTGTCCACGCCCATCGCGATGTCCGACGATTGCTCGTCGATGGCGGTGATGACGCCACACGTCTCGAAATCGAAGCCGAACTTGGCGCGCGTGTAGCCGATCTCCTTGATCGTCTCGCGGGCCACCCGCGGGATGTCCACGTAGCAGGAGGTCGTGATCTCGCCGGCCACCACGACGAGGCCCGTCGTGAGCAGCGTCTCGCACGCCACGCGCCCGACCGGGTCCTGTGCGAGGACCGAGTCCAGCACCGCGTCGGAGATCTGATCGGCGATCTTGTCGGGGTGACCCTCCGTCACCGACTCCGACGTGAACAAATACTCATCCCGCGCCATCGGTTCCCTCCATGAAGGATCGAAATCGCGTCACTCTAGCACGACGCAGCGCGGCGTCTCAAGGCGAGCGCCCGCGTCGGCGCGCCGTCAGGCGCCCAGGCGGCGCTTGACCTCCTCGAGCATCGGCACCGGCCACGGGTCCACGCCGCGCAGCATGGCGAGGTAGAAGCTCACCCACAGGCTCATGTAGGCGAGCGAGAGCAGGCGGGCCAGCCGGCCGCCGCCGCGGGCCCACGTCTCGCTCACGCCGCCGGCGGCGGGGCCGAGCATCTCGCGCATGAGCGCGAAGCGGCGCGCGATCTCGGGCGGCTCGCCCTCGTCGCGCAGCAGGACGACGTGGCGCTGGCGCGCGGCGGGGCCGCCCCACGCCTCGATCTCGTTGTGGTTCATCTCGGGGACGGCGCCGGCCACCGCCAGCACCTTCGCGTTCTCCTCGAGATCGGTCTTCCACCGGTAGGCGGCGGCCGCGGTGAGCGGGCCGCCGTAGACGGCGGGCAGGCGATCGCCGATGGCGTGGGCCAGCCGCTTGGCCGCGTTGTCGTCGGCGGGCCGGTCGGGACCGAGCTCCTCGGCCTGCGCCGCCAGGACCTCGAGCGCCTCGTCGACTTCCCGCGCCGTCGCCACCGGCGCGCCGCAGCCGGCGAGGACGGCGAGCACCGGGAAGACGAGATAGCCGAGCGCCATGCGCGGCATGAGCCCCGCCGGCAGCGTCACCCGCGGCAGGCCGAGGCGGTCCGCCCGCGCGCCGAGGGCGCCGCCGGCGGTGACGGCCACGACGGGCACGCCGCGCGCGAGGGCGGCGTCCACCGCCGAGAGGACCTCGACGGTCTCGCCGGAGTAGGAGACCGCCAGGAGCAGTGTGTCGCGGCCGGCGGCGGCGGGCAGCCCGTAGCTACGGTGGACGAGCACCGGGATGTCCAGCGTCTCGGCGGCGCACGCCGCCAGGAGATCGCCGCCCGACGCCGAGCCTCCCATGCCCGCCACCACGATCAGGCGGGGCCGCCCTCCCCCGGCGATTGCCGGCGGCACGGCGAGCGCGCGGGCGCGCCGGCACTGCAGCGGGAAATCGGCGAGCACGCGTCGCGTGTCGTGACCGTCCACGCGCTCGATCGCCCGCCGGTCGTCGAGGCTCATCGCTCCACCACCGTCAGCGTCGTCCACACCTCGCGCGTCGCGGCCGCCAGGGGCCACGCCAGCAGGAGCGCCAGCCCCTGGTACAGCCGCTCGAAGCCGCCCTCGGAGACCGACACGGTCTCCACCGGCCCCCACGCCAGCTCGGCGCCGGCGCTCCACGCCAGCCGCGCCTCGAGCCCGAGCCATTCGTCCACCAGCGTCACCTCGCCCGGCCCGCGCACGCGCCCCGCGCTGCCGAGCGAGGGGCGCTCCGGCAGCGTCAGGTACCGGCCGAACGCGGCGCCGGCGCTGAGCGCCAGGTTCCACTGCACCGCCCAGCGCCCGCTCAGCGTGCCGCCGGCGGGCGCGGTCAGCCGATAGCGCGCCGCGATCTCCGCGTCGCGCACGGTCACCCGCTTGTCCACCGCGAGGGCGGGATCGCCCTCGGCGCGGTGACGGAGAACGATCTCGACCTCCCCGCCCGCCTGACGCACCGCCGACTCGAACCGGGCCGTCCCCAGCGCGAGCCGGCTCGCCGGCCACGGCTCGACGGCGTCGAGGTCGCCCTCGGCGGCGAAGAGGCCGTCGAGGAGCGAGGCGCGGCGGAACCGGTCGTAGACGAGCAGTCGCGCCAGCCCCGGCTCCTTCTCGGGCGCCGCGTCGTGAATCGAGCGCGTGGCGCCCGCGGCCCCCTGGGGCTCCCCGATGCGCGCGTGGTACGCCTCGGGGCGGCGGGCGAGCACGTCGGCGAGGTCGTGACGGCGGCCGAGCGCGCCGATCTCCGTGAGGGCGCCCCCCTGCTCGGGCATCAGCGTCACCGCCAGCGCGGGCGTGCGCACGACGACCTCGGCCCGGCCATCGCCGTTGACGTCGGCCACCGTGAGGGCGGTGGCCGGCGCGCCGCCCGCCGCCACCAGGCGCGCCTCCGCTTCGAGGAGCGCGCTCTTCACGGCGCGGCGCAGGTGGGGCAAGTAGCAGCCGCCGAAGACGCCGTGCCAGTAGGCGTCGTTGGCCTGGCCGCGCCAGAGCGCCTCGCGCGCTTGCAGGAGCGCGGCGTCGCCGGGGCGCTCGGCGAGCGCGCGCACGATCGCGGCGGACAGCCGCTGCATCTTCCAGTAGATCTCGCCGACCTCCGGGTACTTCACGAGGAAGTTGCGCCAGAAGCCACCGCGCAGCAGGCCGGCGAGGCGGGCGCCGCCCTCGAGCGGCCCCAGCTCGCGCTTGGCCTCCTCGAGCGCGCGGCCGGCCTCGGCGGGCAGCGCCCACTCGCCCATCTCCTGGTACGACGAGGTCGGCAGGTAGATGCGCCCGCTCGGCGGCAGGGCGTCCACGACGTCGGCGAGGGTCACCAGCCGCAGCCACGGCGCGGCGAGCACGCGGTCGAAGAACCGGTCGAGCCACCCTTCCTGGTAGACGAGCCGGTGGGTGCCCGGCCACGCGCCCAGCTTCTCGCCATCGTCCACCACCGTGATCGCCGCCACCCGCCCGCGCTGCGCATCCAGGTACGCGAGCGACTTCTCCACCTCGGCGAACGGGATCAGCTGGCGCAGCCGCTGGTTGATCGGGAACACCCCGAGCGTGGCGCCCTGATCCTCCGTCAGGTAGTACCCGCCGAGGTCGTCGGGCTCGAGGCCGGCGAGGGCGAAGTGGCGGTCGTCCACCAGCACGTACTCGACGCCGGCGTCGCGCAGCGCGCGCACCAGGTGCGGCTCCCACACCCGCTCGGCCAGCCACATGCCGCGCGGGCGCACGCCGAACTGCGAGCGCAGGAAGTCGCTGAGCCGCTCGATCTGGCCCCGCTTGTCGGCGTCGGGCAGGATGGCGAGGATCGGCTCATAGAAGCCGCCGGTGAGGAGCTCCACCTGGCCGCTGCTGACGATCTCGCCGAGCAGGTCGAAGGTTGGGCGGGCGTTGGCGCGCAGCCACTCGAGCAGGCTGCCCGTGCAGTGCACGGTCATCCGGACCTCGGGCCGCGCCCGCAGCCGCGTGAAGAACGGGTGATACGCGAGCTCGGTGGTCTCGCGCAGGACTCCGTCGAAGTTCCCGATCGGCTGGTGGTTGTGGATGCCGAAGCAGAGTTGCAGCGGCGCCTGGCTCACTCGCGATCCATGTCCCGGTGCACCACGGTGGTGTCCAGGCCCAGGCGGCCCACGAACGCCTTCAGCTCTTCGATCAGCGCCACCGAGCGGTGGCGGCCTCCGGTGCAGCCGACCGCCACCGTGAGATAGGCCTTGCCCTCCCGCTGGTAGGCGGGCAGCACGAAGCCGAGGAAGTCCTCCAGGCGCCGCAGGAGCTCCCGGCTCTCGTCGTGCGCGAGGATGAACTCGCGCACGCGCGTGTCACGACCGTCGAGCGGTCGCAGGCTCTCGACGAAGTGCGGGTTGGGCAGGAAGCGGACGTCGAAGACGAGATCGGCGTCGAAGGGCACCCCGTGCTTGAAGCCGAACGATACCAGCGAGATGGCCAGCCCCGGTCGCCGGCGCGGCGCCACGTACGTCTCCAGCAGCAGCTCCTTGAGCTGGTGGACGGTGAGCGCGGAGGTGTCCACGATCCGGTCGGCGACCTCGCGCATGGTGGAGAGCGCCTTGCGCTCGGCGCGGATACCGTCCACCACGTTGCCGTCGGGCGCCAGCGGGTGGCGGCGGCGCGTCTCGCGGTAGCGGCGCACCAGCGCCTCCTCGCTCGCCTCCAGAAACAGCACCTGTACCGCGTGGCCGCGCTGGCGCAGCTCGCCGAGCGTGTCGAGCAGGTGCGTGAGGTACTCGCCCTCGCGCACGTCCACGCCGAGCGCCACCCGGTCGATCGTGTGGGTGGAGCGGGCGACGAGGTCGGCGAAGGTGGGAATCAGCGTGGTCGGCAGGTTGTCCACGCAGAAGAACCCCATGTCCTCGAAGCACTTGATCGCGAAGCTCTTGCCGGCGCCGCTGAGCCCGGTGATCACGACGAAGCTGATCGGCTCGGCCACGTGCGTCAGGCCACGTCGGCGCCGGGGCCGCTCACCGCCGCTTCGGCGCCAGCCGTCGCTGGTGGGACGGCAGGATGCCCAGCTCCTCGCGATACTTGGCGACCGTGCGCCGCGCGATGGTGAGGCCGCGGCCCTTGAGGACCTGGGCCACCTCCTGGTCGCTGAGCGGCTTGGTGGCGTCCTCGTTGGCCAGCAGATCCTGGATCATCTTCTTGACCGAGACGGAGGAGACCATCTCCCCGTCGCCGGACGCGATCCCGCTATGAAAGAAGAACTTCAGCTCGAACAATCCCTGAGGGGTCTCGACATATTTGTTCGTGGTCACTCGACTGATCGTGGACTCGTGCATCCCGATGTCCTCGCCGACGTCGCGCAGGGACAGCGGTCGCAGATACGGCAGCCCCTTGTCGAGGAAGTCGCGCTGGAACTTCACGATGGACTGGGTGACCTTGCGCAGCGTGCGCTGCCGCTGGTCCACCGACTTGATCAGCCACACCGCCGAGCGGAGCTTCTGCTCGACGTAGGCGCGGGCGTCGTCGCCCGAGCCGCGCAGGAGCGAGCGGTACAGCGAGTTGACGCGTAGCCGCGGGATGCCGTCCTCGTTGAGGACGACCACGTAGTCGCTGCCCATCTTGTGGACGACCACGTCGGGCGCGATGTAGCGCGAGTCACCGCCGCCGAAGCGCCGGCCCGGCTTGGGCTCGAGCCCCATGATCTCCTCGACCGACTCCATCACGCGGTCGAGGGGCTGCTTCAGCGCCCGGGCGATGTCCGGGTAGCGGCGGCGGCTGAGCTCGTCGAAGTGGTCCTGGACGATCTCCACCGACACCGGGTCGGGATTGGGGTCGCTGCGGAGCTGGATGAGCAGGCACTCCTGGATGGTGCGGGCCGCCACGCCGGTCGGGTCGAACGACTGCACGAGGGCGAGGACCTTCTCGACCTCCTCCACCGTGGTCGCGCAGCGCTGGGCGATCTCGGCCACCTCGGCTCTGAGATACCCGTCCTCGTCGAGGTTGCCGATGATCTCGGTGCCGACGCGGCGGGCCAGCGGCTCCTCGGTGGCGAAGCGCAGCTGCTCGTCGAGATGGTCGGTGAGCGACGACACCGAGCGCACGAGGTTCTCGAACGGCAGATCCTCCCGCTCCTCCTGGGCGACCAGCGAGCGCTCCTCGCCCCCGTGGTCGTCGAACATCGCGTTGAGGTCGAACGGCAGGTCGTCGGTCTGCCGCTCGGCGGTGGGCGGCGTCTCCACCGGGGGCGGCTCCGTCGCCGCCGGCGTGGCGGGCGCCTCCGGCGTGGCGGCGGCGTCCGGCGCGGTGTCCGTCTCCGGCGCGACCTCCTCCAGGAGCGGGTTCTCCAGCAGCTCCTTCTGCACGACCTCCTGCAGCTCCAGCGTGGAGAGCTGGAGGAGCTGGATGGCCTGCTGCAGCAGCGGGGTCATGACGACCCGCTGGCTCTGCCGGAGCGAGAGTCGCGCTTCCATCGCCATGGCTACGTCCCGTCTCCGGTGAGGCGCCTCACAGGGCGAACTTCTCCCCGAGATAGATCTCCCGGGCGATCGGATTGTTGGCGATCTCGCTGGCGGTGCCGGAGACGAGGATCTTGCCGTCGTACAGGATGTACGCGCGGTCCGTGATGGCCAGCGTCTCGCGGACGTTGTGGTCGGTGATCAGGATGCCGATGCCGCGATCGCGCAGGCGCGCGATGATCTCCTGGATGTCGGCGATGGCGATCGGGTCGATGCCGGTGAACGGCTCGTCGAGGAGCAGGTACTGGGGGTTGGTGACCAGCGCCCGGGTGATCTCCAGTCGGCGGCGCTCGCCGCCCGACAGCGTGTAGGCCGGGTACGGCGCCAGCGCCGTCAGATCGAGCTCGGCCAGCAGCTCGCGCGCCCGCTGCCGCCGGGCGGTGGCGGTCAGGTCGAGCGTCTCGAGAATCGCCAGCAGGTTCTCTTCCACCGTCAGTTTCCTGAACACCGACGACTCCTGCGGCAGATACCCCACGCCCAGGCGGCAGCGCTGGTACATGGGCAGCGAGGTGATCTCCTGCCCCTCCAGGAAGATACGTCCGCCCTCCGTCGCCAGCAAGCCGACCATCATATAGAAGGACGTCGTCTTGCCCGCCCCGTTGGGCCCCAGCAATCCCACCACCTCGCCGCGATGGATGTCGAGCGAGACGTTGTCCACCACCTTGCGGTGCTTGAACCACTTCTGCAGCCCCTGGGCGACGAGGCCTTCCATGCCGTCAGTTGGCGCACGGCGCGGCCGGCTTCTTGGCCGTCGCGCCGTCGGGGCTCGTGGCTTGCTGGTAGAAGATGCTCTTCACGCGCTCCTGCTTTCCGGCCTCCACCACCGAGCGGTCCTGGGAGATGTAGATCGTGATGGTCTCGCCGCTGACGACGTTGTCCTCCTGCCACACGCGGGCGTTGCCGATCAGCACGATCCGCTGCTCGAGGTCGTAATACTCGGCGCGCCGCGCGGTGCCGGTGCGGCAATCGCTGGTGATGAGGCGCACGTTGCCGGTGGACACCGTTCTCAAGATCTTGTCGCCCTTCTCGTCGAGATAGACCTCCATGCGGTCGGCGTACTGCACGTTGTTGTTGTACCGCGAGACCACCTTGCCGGTGAAGATGACCAGCCCCTCCTTGCCGAAGCGCTCCATCTTGTCGGAGTCGACGGTGACGGGCTGGTTGCGATCGTCCTTGGCGGTCTTGCCGGCGGCCGGCTTGTCGCCGGCGGCCGGCCTGCCCCCGGCGGCGGGCGGCGCCGCCGGGCGCGGCTGGGCGGCGGCCGTCCCGGCCATCGTCAACGCGGCGAGCGTGAGGGCGGCCACCCGGCGCCTCACCGGCCCTTGCCTGTCACGAACGTCGCCCGCACGCGGCCGCCCACGGTGGTCGCCTCCTCCGTCATCAGCACGTCCAGCGAGGTCCCGAGCACCACCGATCCGGCCTTGGACAGGGTCACCGGCGCATCGGTCCAGAGGCGCTTGTTCGCGGCATTCCAGTACAGGATCGTCGTCTCCAGCTGCAGGCCGTCGTCGGAGACGACCACCACGTTCTTCCGCACCTCGACGTTGTTGGTCGCGCGCTCGAGCCGCCCCTCGTCGCCCACGATCGTCCACGTGCGATCGCGCTGGTAGATGATGGCGGTCAGCTTGCGGAGGTCGGTGTAGCCGGCCTCGTCGTACATGAGGGCCTGGTCGGCCTTGAGCCGCCAGCGTACCCCCTCCCCCTCCTCCTCGAGGTCCACCTGCTTGATCTGCAGATCGGCGGTCGAGGGCGCCGGGCCGGTCGGCTCGACCCGGGCGGACCGGCTGCGGACGACGAGCGTCGTGGTCACGCCCACCACGAAGACCGCGACGACGACGAGAATCACGCGTGCCAGGGTACGCATTGACAGTCCCGTGCAAATTCGATACCAGCCTACCACGCCGCTGGACGGCGGCGAAGCGAAAAGCGCCTAAACGATCTTCGCGCGAAGGATATCGTGCATGTGGATGACACCGCGGGGCCGCTGGGCGTCGTCCACGACGACGAGGCTCGTGATCCTGCCTTCCATCATCTCGAGCGCCTTGGCCGCGAGGTCGTCGGCGCCGATCGTCAGGGGCGCGCGCGTGGCGACGTCCCCCGCCAGTAGCGCGTCGAAGGGACCGCCGCGCAGGTGCAGGCGGCGCAGATCGCCGTCGGTGATCACGCCGACCAGCCGGCCGTCCCGGTCCACCACGGTCGTCATGCCGCAGGCGTGGGGCGCCTCGCCGGCGGCGGCCGAGCGCGCCCGCTCGCGCGTCATCTCCTCCACCGCGGCGTGGAGCGTGGCGTCGGCGCCCACCATCGGGATCGTGTCGCCGCCGTGCATCAGGTCGGCCACGCGGAACAGCGCGCGCCAGCCGAGCGTGCCGCGCGGGTGCAGCGCCGCGTAGTCCTCGGGGCGGAGGCCGCGCAGGTCGAGCAGCGCCATGGCGAGCGCATCGCCCATCGCCAGCGCCGCCGTGGTGGAGGAGGTCGGCGCCAGGTTCATGGGGCACGCCTCCTCCGCGACGCTCACGTCGAGGACGACCTCGCACTGGCGGGCCAGCGTGGACTTGGGGTGGCCGGTGAGCAGGACGATCGGCACGCCCAGGCGCTTGAGGGCGGGCAGGATCGCCAGCATCTCGTCCGTCTCGCCGGAGTTCGACAGCGCGATGACGACGTCGGTGCGGGCCACCATCCCGATGTCGCCGTGCACCCCCTCGGCCGGGTGGAGGAAGAACGCCGGCGTGCCGGTGGAGGCCAGCGTGGCGGCGATCTTGCGGCCGACGAGGCCGGACTTCCCCATCCCGGTGACGATCACGCGGCCCGCGCAGCGGTGGAGCAGCTCCACCGCGCGCTCGAAGCGCTCGTCCACCTTCGCCACCAGCCCCAGGATCGCCTCGGCCTCGATGCGCAGGACGCGCTCGGCCAGGCGGCGGAGGTCGCGGCGCGGCGTCGGGCTCATCCCGTGCCGAGCCCCGCGCGGATCGCCAGCAGCTGATCGAGCAGCCGCGGCAGGTCGTCGATGCGCAGCATGTTGGGGCCGTCGGAGAGCGGACGGCCGTCGGCGAGCGTGCGGTCGGGGTCCTCGTGCATCTCCATGAAGAGCGCGTCCACGCCGAACGCCACCGCCGCCCGCGCCAGCCCCTGCACGTAGCGGCGCTCGCCGCCCGAGCGGTCGCCGGCCCCGCCCGGCAGCTGCACCGAGTGGGTGGCGTCGAACACGACCGGATAGCCGAGCTCGCGCATCAGCTCGAGGCCGCGGAAATCCACCACGAGGTTGTTGTAGCCGAACGAGGCGCCGCGCTCGGTGAGCAGGATCGACTCGTTGCCCTTGGAGAGCAGCTTGTCGACCACGTTCTTCATGTCGCGGGGGGCGAGGAACTGCCCCTTCTTGACGTTCACCGGCTTGCCGGTGGCGGCGGCGGCGAGGAGGAGGTCCGTCTGGCGGCAGAGAAACGCGGGGATCTGCAGCACGTCGAGGACCTCGGCGGCCGGATCCACCTCCGAGACCTGGTGGACGTCGGACAGGACCGGCAGCCGCAGGGTGTCGCGGACCTTCTTCAAGATCCGCAGCCCCTCGAGGAGCCCGGGCCCCCGATAGCTGTTGACCGACGAGCGGTTGGCCTTGTCGTAGGACGACTTGTAGATGAACGGCACGCGCCGGTCGGCGGCGATCGCGGCGAGCCGCTCGGCGGTCATGAGCGCGTGCCGCTCGTCCTCGATCGCGCACGGCCCGCCGATCAACACCAGCGGCGCCCCGCCGCCGATCGTGAGCGGCCCGACGCGGACGGCGCGGGTCGCCGTCATGTCCCCGTGGCGTGGTCGAGGGCGGCCCGCACGAAGCCGGCGAACAGCGGGTGGGGATCCCACGGCCGCGAGCGGAACTCGGGATGGAACTGGCTGGCGACGAAGTACGGGTGCTCGGGCAGCTCGATGATCTCGACCAGCTGCTTCTCGGCCCACAGCCCCGACACCCGGAGGCCGTTCTTCTCGAGCTTGGGCAGGAAGTCGTTGTTCACCTCGTACCGGTGGCGGTGACGCTCCTGGATGATCCCCTGCCCGTACAGGCGCGAGGCCCGCGTGCCCTCGCTGAGGAGGATGGGGTAGAGGCCCAGCCGCATGGTGCCGCCCTTGTCGGCAAGGTGCCGCTGCTCGGGCAGCAGGTCCACCACCAGGTTCGGCGCCCCCGGCGCGAACTCCGAGGAGTTGGCCGCCGCCAGCCCGCACACGTTGCGGGCGTACTCGATCACCGCGCACTGCATGCCCAGGCAGATGCCGAAGTAGGGGATCCCCTGCTCGCGGGCGTAGCGCACCGCCTCGATCTTGCCCTCGATCCCGCGGTCGCCGAAGCCGCCCGGCACCAGGATGCCGTGGACGCCGGTGAAGTGGGCGGCGGCGCCGTCGCGCTCGATGTGCTCGGCGTCCACCCACGCGATCTCCACCCCGGCATCGTTGGCGATGCCGCCGTGGGCGAGCGCCTCGATGAGGCTCTTGTAGGAGTCCTTGAGCTCGACGTACTTGCCGACCACCGCGACGCGGGTGGTCGTCCGGGGGAACTTCACCCGCCGCACCACGTCCTCCCAGCGCGAGAGGTCGATCGGCCGCGCCTCCAGGCTGAGCAGCTTGAGCACGATCTCGTCGAGCCCCTCGCGATGGAACACCAGGGGCACCTCGTAGACGGTCTCCACGTCCTTGGCCGTGATGACCGCGTCCTCCTCGACGTCGCAGAAGAGCGCGATCTTCGACTTGATGCCGGGCGGCAGGTAGCGGTCGGTGCGGCACAGCAGGATATCGGGCTGGATGCCGATGCCGCGCAATTCCTTGACCGAGTGCTGCGTGGCCTTGGTCTTGAGCTCGGCGGCGGCCTGCATGAAGGGCACCAGCGTGAGGTGCACGTAGAGCACGTTGTCCTTGCCGACGTCCTTCTTGAGCTGGCGGATCGCCTCCAGGAACGGCAGCCCCTCGATGTCGCCGACGGTGCCGCCGACCTCGACGATGACGATGTCGGTGTCGCGGGCGACCTTGCGGATCGAGGTCTTGATCTCGTCGGTGATGTGGGGGATGACCTGCACGGTCCGCCCGAGGTAGTCGCCCCGGCGCTCCTTCTGGATGACCGAGAAGTACACCTTGCCGGTCGTGATGTTGTGGTCGCGCGTCGCCCGGACCGAGGTGAACCGCTCGTAGTGGCCGAGGTCGAGGTCCGTCTCGCCGCCGTCGTCGGTGACGAAGACCTCGCCGTGCTGGTAGGGGCTCATCGTCCCCGCGTCCACGTTGATGTACGGGTCCATCTTCTGCAGGGCCACGCGATAGCCCCGCGCCTCGAGCAGCGCGCCCAGGGAGGCCGCCGCCAGCCCCTTGCCCAGCGAGGAGACGACGCCGCCGGTCACGAAGATGAATTTCGGGCCCAAGTCATCCCTCCTTTTTTCGGTTCGGAAGCCACGTTCTAACGTAGTCGATTTCCCCCTGCCGGTCCCGGATTTCGCCGTCGAGCCGCGCGTCGCGCAGCGCGCCCAGCACGCCGGCGACGTCCGGCCCCTGCGCGACGCCGAGCGCGATCACGGCGCCGCCGTCCAGCGCGGGCCGGCCGGCGCCCGGCGCGGGCAGCCGCGCGAGCCGGGCCCGCGCGCGCGCGCCGCCGGCCAGGTGGAGCCAGGCCAGCGCGGTCGGCCCCGCCGCGCGTGCGACGCGCGCCAGCTCGCTCGGCCGGCCGGCGGCCTGCAGCCGCCCGGCCAGCGCCCCGGCGCCGTCGACCGCCTCGCGCACGCGCTCGAGCGGCGCGCCGCCGCGGCCGAGTCGGCGCAGCGCGGCCGTCGCGACGTCGCGCGGCTGGTCCGCAATGAGCGCCGCGGCCACCAGCTCGGCGCCCGCCGCCACCAGCCCGCGGCCGCGCGCCCACGCCAGCGTGGCGGGCAGCGTTTGCAGCCGGGTGACGAGCCCGCGCGTGGCGCGGTGGCGCCGGTCCAGCAGCCGGAACGCCCCCGCCCGGGCCAGCGCCGCCAGCGCGCGGCCGGGCTCGGCGTCGGCCAGGATCCGATCGAGCTCGCCGACCACGCGCGCCGGCGACAGCTCGGCGTAGGGCGCCAGCTCCAGCGCGAGCGCGCGACAGCGCGCGGTCCACGCGTCGAGCGCGAAGCCCAGCCGCGCCCCGTACCGGGCGGCCCGGAAGATCCGCGTGGGGTCCTCGACGAACGACAGCGGGTGCAGGACCCGCAGCGTGCGCCGCGCGACGTCGGCGGCGCCGCCCAGCGGGTCGAGGAGGGTGAAGGCGCCCGAGGCGAGCTCGACCGCCATCGCGTTGACGGTGAAGTCGCGCCGTCGCAGGTCCTGCGCGATGCCCGCGGGCATCACGCGCGGGAGCGCGCCCTCGCCGTCGTATCGCTCGGAGCGCGCGGTCACGAGATCGACCCGGCGCCCGTGGGCGAGGGTCACCGACGCGGTGAGGAACCGCTCGTGCTCGACCAGCGTGCCGTGCAGCGTATCGGCCAGCGCCCGCGCCACCGCCAGCGCGTCGCCCTCGACCACGACGTCGAGGTCGTGGCGCGCGGGCGCGCGCCCGAGCCAGGCGTCGCGCACCAGGCCGCCCACCACCCAGGCGCGGGCGCCGTGGGCGGCCGCCAGCCGGCCGGCGGTGGCGAGCAGCATCCGGCTGTCGGCGTCGAGCCAGCGCTCGAACCGCGCCTGCATCGAGATCGGCGCGGGCGCCGGCGCCCGCCGCACGACGCCGAGCGGGGCGCGGCCGGCCATGACGACCACCGCCGGCGCGCCCGCCGCGAGATGGCGGCGGACGGCGATCTCGCCCGCGCGTGCGGCGACGACGGGCAGCGGACGGGTCAGCCGACGGACCGCCAGATCGCCGACGCCGAGGCTCTCGGCGCGCGCCAGATCCTCGCGGAGCGCCCACCCGACGGTCCCCGCCCGCACCACCTCGACGCCGCGGCGCCGGGCCAGCCGCAGCGCGTCGCCCGCGGCGAGCGCCGCCGGCGCCACCACCACCGCGCCGTCCACCAGATCGGCCGCGGTCGGCATCACCTGAGGATAGACGCGGGCGCGCCGGGCCATCATCACGCCCGCGGGTGGAAGCGCCGGTACATCCGCGTCAGCGCGGACGTCGGCAAGTGGGTGTAGATCTGCGTCGTCGAGATGTCGGCGTGACCCAGCATGGTCTGCACCGAGCGCAGATCGGCGCCGCCCTCCAGCAGGTGGCTGGCGAACGAGTGGCGCAGCACGTGCGGCGACACCCGGTGCCGGAGGCCGGCGGCCGCCGCCGCCCGCCGCACCAGCGCCCAGAGCGACTGGCGCGAGAGCGCGCCGCCGCGCGGATTGACGAAGAGCCGGCCCGAGTCGTGCCGCCGCGTGTCGCGCGGCCGGGTCTCGCGCAGGTAGCGGCGCGTCCATTCGAGCGCGACGGCGCCGACCGGGACCAGCCGCTGCTTGCCGCCCTTGCCGGTGCACACGACGTAGCCGGCGGAGAGGTTCAGGTCCTCGAGGCGCAGCCCCAGGCACTCGGAGGCGCGCATGCCGGTGGCGTAGAGCAGCTCGAGGATCGCGCGGTCGCGCATCCCGGCGGGGCGCCGCACGTCGGGCGCCTCGACCAGCGCGCTGGCCGAGTCGCGCGAGAGGGCGCGCGGCAGCCGGCGGGCGGCGCGCGGCGCGTCGAGGTGCTCGGTGGGATCGCGCCGCACCGCCCCCTCGCGCAGGAGGTGACGATAGAAGCCGCGCACCGCGGAGAGCCGGCGGGCCACGCTGGCCGGCGCCAGGCCGCGCCCGCGCAGCCGCTCGATCCAGGTGACGACGTCGTCGGCCGTCGCGCCGCCGGGGGCCAGGCGGCGGCCGTCGAGGAAGCGCAGGTAGTCGTCGAGATCGCGGCGGTAGGCCGCCAGGGTATTTCGGGACGCTCCGCGCTCGCTCTGGAGGGCCCCGAGATACTCGGCGACCGCGTGCATCAGCGGTTATCGGGACCCCGGTGGCGAAAGCCGTGTGGCGGAAACCGAGCGGGCGGGGTACGAGGAGTGCACGGCGGATATTAGCACGGCGCCCCCGGCGGCGACAAATCGCGCCGGCCGCTCACGCGGCGCGCGGGCGCCGCCGGCGCATCAGGCCAAGGAGCGCGACGCGCTCCGGCGAGCCCAGCAGCGCGCTCGTGGCCCAGAACGCGACTGCCCCCACCGCCGTCGTCACCGCGAGCCAGGTCGCCCCCCGGGCCGTCGTGTGCAGGTCGAGCCGCTGCTGGACGTCGAGCGCCAGCAGGCACCACACCGCCAGCGGCAGGCAGGCCAGCGCCGTGCGCACCGTGGACGCCAGCAGCGCACGGCCGCCCAGCGGGCCGAAGCGCAGGCGCGCCGCCCACAGCAGGCCGAACAGGTTCACGTAGGCGCCGAGCGACGAGGCGGCGGCCAGCCCGGCGTGGCCGAGGGGCGGCATCAGCGCGAACGCGGCGGCGAGGTTGGCGAGGATCGCCAGGACGCCGAGCCGCACCGCCGTGGCCGGCTCGGCGATGGCGTAGAAGGCCTGGGCCGCGATGCGGGCGCCCGCGAAGCCGACGAGCCCGGCGGCGTACCAGACGAGGGCGGCGGCGGTGGCCGCGGTCGCCTCGGGGCCGAAGCGGCCCCGCTCGAACAGCACCCGGGTGATCGGCGCGCTCAGGATCACCAGTCCCACCGTGGACGGCAGCGAGACGTACACGGCGAGCCGCAGCGCGAAATTGAGGGTGACGGCGACGCCGCGCGTGTCGCCGGCGGCGGCCTGGCGCGACATCGACGGGAGCGAGGCGGACGCCAGCGCGATGCCGAAGACGCCGAGCGGGAACTCCATCACCCGGTCGGCGTAGTAGAGGAACGAGATCGAGCCGCCCGGCAGCAGCGAGGCGAGCAGGGTGTTGACGAAGACCATCACCTGCACCGCCGCCAGCCCGAACACCGCCGGCAGCAGCAGCCGCGCCACGCGGCCGAGGGCCGGATGGTCGAGCTCTCGCGACGGGGAGGCGAGCAGGCCGAGGCGCCGGAGCCCCGGCACCTGCACGAGCAGCTGGCCGACCCCGCCGACGAGCACGCCGATCGCCAGCGACATGATGGGCGGCTCGACCCGCCGCGCCAGCGCCAGCACCGCCGCGATCATGCCCACGTTGAGCACGGCCGGCCCGAGCGCGGCCGCGAAGAACCGCCCCTGCGAGTTCAGCACGCCCATCGCGAACGCGGCGAGACCGACCAGCACGAGGTACGGGAACATGACGCGCGTGAGGAGGACGGCGAGCGCGCTCTGCCCGGGATCGGTGAAGCCGGGCGCGATCACGGCGAGGACCCACGGCGCGGCGAGCACGCCGAGGACGGTGACGGCGCCGAGCACCACGAGGGCGGCCCCCAGCACCGCGCGCAGCATGCGGACCAGCTCCGCCCGCGGCTGGTTCACGGCGTACTCGGTGAAGACGGGAATCACCGCGGTGGATAGCGCGCCCTCGGCCAGCAGCCGCCGCAGGATGCTCGGGATGCGGAAGGCCACGAAGAAGGCGTCGGTGACCGGCCCCGCCCCGAACGCGAGGGCGACGACCATGTCGCGCGCGAACCCCAGCACGCGGCTGGCCAGCGTGGCGCCGCCGATGGACCCCAGCGCTCCGACCACCTGCCGCTCGTGCGAGCTCACCTTGAAAACCCCCCGCCGATCCGGCATGATGCATCGCGGTCCGTCGCGCGCTGTCCGCGCCGGCGACCCACACTGCACGACCCGAGGGAAGGAGTCACCTGGTGGCGAACACGAGGTCGGCCAAGAAGCGGATCCGTCAGAACGAGCGGCAGCGCGTGCGCAATCGCTCCATCCGCTCGCAGGTCCGCTCGGCCGTGAAGATCGCCCGCACGATCGAGGGGGCCGAGATGGGCGCGAGCATCGCCGAGGCGATCCGCTCGCTCGACCGCGCCGTCAGCAAGGGCGTGGTCCACCGGAACACCGCCGCCCGCAAGAAGTCGGCGCTCGCCCGCCGCCTGGCCGCCGCGCGGTAGCTCGCCCGAGCGGGCCGCCCGGCCGCTCATCCCCCGCCCGCGTCCCGATCGCACGCCACCCGTGCGCCCGGCGGCCGCTCGCCCCGGCCGAGGCCGGCCAGCAGGCCGCCGGCGGCGGCGGCCAGGCACTCGCCGGCGTGCGGCCCGTAGAGGCTCGAGCACGCCACGTACGACGGCCGCGCGTAGTCCGCCGCGGTGAGGAGGTAGCCGAGGTAGTCGTTCGAGTAGCCGGCCACCATCGCGTGCGGGAAGCGTGACCGCGCCCCCTGCTTGATCGCCAGCCCGAGCTTCGTCTGCAGCTCGCCGGGGATCGTCACCCACGCGGCGTCCCCGACCGCCACCGCCGTCAGCGTCGTCTCGCGTGGGAAGACCGACCCGAGCGGGACGTCCAGCCCCCGCGGCGCCCAGCCGCGCACGCAGCTCGTCACCGGCAGCCGCGGCTCGGGCAACGCGACGCCCCGCACGGCGACGCTGACCGTCGGCCGGGTGACCGGCGTCGCGGCCGTCCAGCCGCGCCGCACCGCGGCGGCCAGCTCGCCGCCGATGTCGTGGGCGGCGCGGTCGCCGTGGTGGGCGGGGCTCACGTCGCCGGCGGCGCCGTTGACGAAGAGCGCGGGCACGGCCAGCGCGCGCTCGAGGGCCGTGGAGGCGTCGCCCATGACGTCGGCGGAGAGGCGCAGGTCTTGCGCGCTCAGCATCGTGCCGTGGATCGCGTAGTTCCACACCAGCGCCAGCGGCGCGCCGTCGGCCGCCGTCACGCGCAGGACGACGATCTCCGCGTCGAGCGGCTGGTGCAGGCGACTGACCGTGACGGGCGGCGCGGTCGTGCTGCCCACCGCCACCCGCGCCGGCCGCCGGGCGGCGTCGGCCCGGCGCACGGCGGCGACGACGCTGTCCAGCAGCGCGTCGCGCACGGCGCGGTCGAGCCGGTCGAGGGCGAGCCAGCCGAGCGCGGCGGAGTCCACGAAGGCGCCGGGGCCCGAATGGGTGTGCGACGCCGAGATCACGAGGGTGGCGGGGCGCACGCCGGCGGCGGCCAGCCGCCGTCCGGCGTCGGTCGTGAACGCGCGGTCCACCGCGAGCAGGTCGATCGCCACCCAGGCCACCCGCGTCCCCGCCGACTCGAGCACGAGGGCCCGCGCGGCGAGCTGGTCGCGCGCCCCCTCGGCGGGACGGAACCAGAAGGCGTGCGGATGGCGCCCGAGAACGTCGGGGATCAGCAAGCGGCGGGCGAGGCTGCCGTAGCCGGCCAGCGGGGCGCCGGCGGGGATCCGCAGCGGAACGCGGGCGGCGCCGGCCTCCAGGCAGTCGGCGCATCCCTGGGCGGCGGAGGCCACCGCCGGCGGCACGGCCAGCGCGAGCGCGAGTCCGAGCGCCAGGCGCAGGCGGCGGCTCACCTCGTTGCGCACAGGTCCGCGACCAGCGCGGTGAGCTCCGCGCGCGGCAGCCCGCTCGACTTGCAGCGCCGCTCCGCCTCCCAGCACCGCGCCAGGTGGCGGGCCAGCGGCGCGCCGGCGGCGCCGGCCACCCGTGCCATGATCGCCTCCACGACCGGCAGCGGCGTGGGGCGCACGGCGCGCGCGATCTGATCGGCTGACTGGCCGGCGGCAGCGAGATCGCGCACGATCAGCGCCACCCGCACGTTGCGCGTCAGCAGCGTGAGCAGCAACAGCGGCTCCTCGGTCGCCAGCAGCCGATCGAGCGTGCGCAGGGCCAGCGCGGTGTCGCGGCGCTCCACCGCCCGCGTGAGGTCGAACACCTCGCTCATGCGGTGCTCGCCCACGACGGCGGTGACCTCGTTGACCCCGACCTTGCGGTGCTCGGGGCCGCCGGCGAGGGCCGCCTTGCGCGCCTCGCCCAGCAGCCGGGCGCCGTCCTCGCCCACCCACTGCACGAGCAGCTTCGCCGCCTCCTCGGTGACGACGAGCCCCTCGGCCGCCGCGCGCTGCCGCAGCCACTCCTCGAGCGCGCGCCCCTTGCGCACCGGCAGCGCGACCACCACGGCGGGCGGCAGGGCGCCCAGCAGCCAGTGGTCGGCGCGGCGCTCGCGCCCCGACGCGGCCAGCGACTCGTCGGCCACCAGCAGCAGGCACGTCGCCGGATTGGGATCGCGCGCGTACGCGGTCAGCGCATCCGCTCCCCGGGCGGCGAGCGCCTGGGCGCGGCGCACCACGACCAGGCGGCGGCCGGTCATGAACGGCAGGGTCATCGCCGAGCGCGTCACCGTCTCCACCGAGGCCTCGTCGGCTTGCAAGACTTCGCGGCCCAGCGCGACCTCGGAGGCGTCAGCGAAGAGGCCGCGGATCACCAGGCCGACGGCGTCATCGAGCAGCTGCTCGTCGGGACCGTGCAGCAGCACGAGCGGCGGGGGCTGGCCCCGCTCGGCGGCCTGGAGGAAGGCGGCGTACTCCACGGGACGGCCCCCGGCCGCCCCTCAGAACCGGCTGACGGTGAGCGCCACGATGGCGCGCCCGATGTCCGTCGCCGCCGTGCGCAGCGCGGTCTCCTCGCGCGAGATCGTCACCGACACCGCGCTCTGCACGCGGAAGTCGGACTGCTCGCGCACGTCGTTCTGGTGGAAGAGCACGGTGTTGCGCTTGACGTCGCGCAGCCGGAGGTTGACGGTCACGATGAGCCGGTAGAGGCTCACGTTGGCGTCGCGGTCGAAGGCGATCGAGTTGACGCTGTAGCCGGTGATCTCGCCGTCGAGGACGGCGTCGGCGGCACCGGTGCCCACCACGCGCAGCCGGCCGTTGGTCGAGAAGGCCTCCACCACCGCCCGGGTGATCAGGCTCTCCACCGCCGGCTCGCGGGTGCGGTTCTTGAAGATCGGCACCGCGACCGTCTTGATGTCCGAGGGCAGGGTGCCGCCGACGGTGTAGCCGCAGCCGCCCAGCAGCAGGGCCGCCGCCAGCGCGAGGGCGGCCGCCCTCACGAGCGGGTCACGACGTTGACCAGCCGGTTGGGGACCACGACCACCCGCTCGACCGCGCGGTCGCGCAGCCACGGCTGGACCTTGTCGTCGGCGAGGGCCAGCCCCTGCACGCGGTCCTCGGCGGCGTCGACCTCGATCGTGAGCCGGCTGCGCACCTTGCCGTCCACCTGCACCACCACGGTGACCTCGTCACGCTTGAGCGCGGCGGGGTCGGCCTCGGGCCAGCGCTGGCGGAAGACGCTCTCGGTGTGGCCGAGCCGCTCCCACAGCTCCTCGCAGACGTGCGGGCAGAAGGGGCCGAGCACCAGGACGACCGTCTCCACCGCCTCCCGCAGGAGCGCCGTCCGCTCGGCCGCCCCGGTCCGGTCCGCCGGCTCGGCGTCGAAGGCGTAGAGCGCGTTGACGAGCTCCATGATGGCGGCGATCGCGGTGTTGAAGTGGAAGTCGCGCTCGAGGTCGTCGGTGACGCGAGCGATCGTCTCGTGGATCGCCCGCCGGAACGCCCGCCCGTGGGCGCTCGCCGGCGCCACGCCGGGCCGGGCGCGACCCCCGCCGGCGCCGAGCTCGTCGAGGTGGCCGAGCACGAAGCGCCACACGCGATTGAGGAAGCGCGAGGCCCCCTCGATGCCCTGGTCGTTCCACTCCAGGTCCTTCTCGGGCGGTGCGGCGAAGAGCTCGAACAGGCGCCCGGTGTCGGCGCCGTACTTCTCGCGAATGAAGTCGTCGGAGACGACGTTGCCCTTCGACTTCGACATCTTGGCGCCGTCCTTGATGACCATCCCCTGGCTCAGCAGCGCCATGAACGGCTCGTCCACCTTGGTGAGGCCGAGGTCGCGCAGGACCTTGGTATAAAACCGCGCATAGAGAAGATGAAGAACGGCGTGCTCGATCCCGCCGATGTACTGATCGACGGGCATCCAGTAGTCGGCGGCGGCGCGCTCGAACATCCCGTTTTCGTATCGCGGCGAGCAGTAGCGCAGGAAGTACCACGAGGACTCCACGAACGTGTCCATCGTGTCGGTCTCGCGGCGGGCCTTGCCGCCGCAGCGCGGGCACGCGGTGTTGACGAAGGAGGCGACCTCGGCGAGCGGCGAGCCGCCCTTGCCGGAGAGCTGCACGTCGCGCGGCAGCACGACCGGCAGGTTCTCCTCCTTCTCCGGCACCATGCCGCACGCCTCGCAGTAGACGACCGGGATCGGCGCCCCCCAGTAGCGCTGCCGGCTGATTCCCCAGTCGCGCAGCCGGTAGTTCACCTTGGCGGTGCCAAGGCCGCGCTCGACCAGCCAGTCGATCGCCCGGCGCTTGGCCTCGGGGATCGTGAGGCCGTCGAGGAAGCCGGAGTTGATCTTCACGCCGTCGCCGGTGTACGCCTCGCCGGTCCAGTCGGCGGGGCGCTTCACCGTCTCGATGATCGGCAGGGCGTGCCGGCGGGCGAAGTCCCAGTCGCGCTGGTCCTCGCCGGGCACCGCCATGATGGCGCCGGTGCCGTACGTCATCAGCACGTAGTCGGCGATGAAGAGCGGGATCGCCGCGCCGTTGAACGGGTTGACGACCCGGGCGCCGAGCCGGAGCCCGCGCTTGGGGCGGTCCTCGGCGGTGCGCTCGACGTCCGACTGTCGCGCCACCTCGGCGCGGAACGTCTCCACGACCGCGCGCTCGGCGGGATCGGTGACCAGCGCGTCGACGAGCGGATGCTCCGGCGCCACCACCGCGTAGGTCATCCCGAAGGCGGTGTCGGGCCGCGTGGTGAACACGCGAATCCGGAGCTCCGGGTGGCCGACCACCGGCAGGTCGAACTCGGCCCCCTCGCTCTTGCCGATCCAGTTGCGCTGCATGGTCATGACGCGCTCGGGCCAGCCCGGCAGCCGGTCGCACCACGCCAGCAGCTCCTCGGCGTACTCGGTGATCTTGAAGAACCAGCCTTCGATATCCCGCTTGGTGACCTCGGAGTCGCACCGCCAGCAGCGTCCGGCCTCCACCTGCTCGTTGGCGAGCACGGTCTGGCAGGACGGACACCAGTTGACGGTCGAGCGCCGTCGATAGGCGAGGCCGCGCTCGAGCATCCGGATGAAGACGAGCTGCTCCCACCGGTAGTACGCGGGATCGCAGGTGGTGACCTCGCGGTCCCAGTCGTAGGAGATCCCCATCTTCCGGAGCTGCGAGCGCATGTAGTCGATGTTCTCGTAGGTCCACACCGCCGGGTGCACGCCGTGCTCGATGGCGGCGTTCTCCGCGGGCATGCCGAAGGCGTCCCACCCCATCGGGTGGAGCACGTTGAAGCCGCGCATCCACTTGTAACGGGCGAGCACGTCGCCGATCGCGTAGACCCGCACGTGGCCCATGTGGATGCGGCCCGAGGGGTACGGGAACATCTCCAGGCAGTAGAACTTCGGCCGGCCCGGGTCCTCGGTGACGCGGAATTGCTTGCGCTCGTCCCAGAGGGCCTGCCACTTGGCCTCGATCGCGGGGAAGGGGTAGCGGTCCGACGACATGATGAGCGTTGATTCTAACCAGACTTGCGGTGGACCGGCAAGAAACGAGGGGCGACGGGTCGGGCCGGGCCCGCCCGCCGCCCCCGTTCAGTGGACCCTACTTCTTGATGCCGAGCTCGGTCAGGGCCTCGTTGGCCTTCTCCATCGACTCCTTGTGCTTGCCGCCGTCGTGCAGCTTCTGGGCCTCGTCCAGCTTCGCGACCGCACCCTTGACCTTCGGGTCGTCCGCCTTCATCGTGGCGGCCGCGTCACGCCCCTGCTTGATCAGCTTGGGGCACGAGCTGGCCATCGCCATGCCGCTGGTGAACGCCAGAGTCACCGCCACGGCCATCGCTACGATTGCCTTCTTCATGCGAGTGTCACCACCTTTGCGCGCCAGGATGAACTCCACGGATCGGCGCTTTGTCCGCTAACCACCGGACCGCCGCGCAGGTTCCCGGCCGTCTGCCGCCCCGGTCTCGGGGTCGGCGGGGACGGTCCCCGGTGGCGGATGGAAGTGCTCGTGGATCCGCTGGGCCAGCTTGGGGGTCACCTTCGGGACCGCCGCCAGGTCGGCCACCGAGGCGTCCCGCACGCGCCGGGCCGAGCCGAGCGTCTTGAGCAGGCTCGTCCGGATGGTGGGGCCCACGCCGGGGATGGCGTCGAGCACGGACTGGATCGTCCGCCGGCTGCGGAGCTTCTTGTGGTACGAGATCGCGAACCGGTGCGCCTCGTCGCGGATCTTCTGCAGCGTGTGCAGCGCGGGCGAGGTCGGATCGAGCGCCAGCGGCTGCAGGCTGTCCCCGACGTACACCTCCTCCTGTTGCTTGGCCAGCGAGGCGACCGGGACCCAGTCGAGCCCCAGCTCCTGCAGCACCGAGAGGCCCACGTTGAGCTGGCCGCGGCCGCCGTCGATCAGGACCAGGTCGGGCAGCGCGGTCCCCTGCTCGAGCGCCCGCCCGAAGCGGCGGCTCAGCACCTCGCGCAGCGACGCGAAGTCGTCCGCCCCGGCGACGGTCCGGATGCGGAAGCGCTTGTAGTCGTCCTTCTTCATCCCGCCGTTCTCCCACACCACCATCGAGCCCACCTGCTCGGTCCCCTGGATGTTGGAGATGTCGTACCCCTCGATGCGGTTGGGTGCGCCGGGCAGGTTGAGCGCCCGCTGCAGCTCCTCCAGCACGTACTGCTGGCGGTCGTCGCGCGACAGCAACCGGTTCTGGAGCGCGATCGCCGCGTTGGCCTCGGCCATCGCGACGAACTCGCGCCGGCCGCCCCGCTGCGGCGCCGTCAGCGCCACGCGGCGGCCGGCCAGCCCCGACAGCCACTCCCCGACGAGCGCGGCGTCGGGGATCTCGTCGGACAGCAGCAGCTCGGGGGCCGGCGCCACCGCCTTGCCGTAGAACTGGCGGACGAAGGCGGAGAGGATCTCGCCGTCGCTCCAGCCGGCGACCCGGTCGAAGAAGAACGCCTCCTGGCCGACCAGCCGCCCCTTGCGCACGAAGAACAGCTCGACGCACGCGTCGTCGCCCTGGCGCACGACGCCGACCACGTCCTGGTCCACCTCGTCGGTGGAGATGATCTTCTGGCGCTCGAGGACCTTGTTCAGCGACTGGATCTGGTTGCGCAGCACGGCCGCCCGCTCGAACTTCTCCTCGGCGGCGGCCGTCTCCATCTCCTCGGTCAGGCGGCGCAGCAGGTCCTCGTCCTTGCCCTCGAGGAAGCGCGCCGCCTCGCGCACGGTGCGCCCGTACCCCTCGCGCGTCTCCCACCCCGTACAGGGGGCGTTGCAGCGGTGGATCGCGTACTGGATGCACGGCCGCTCCAGCCGCCCGTCGATCGTGATCGAGCACGTCCGCAGCGGGAAGAGCTGGCGCGTGAGACGCAGCGTCTCCCGCATCGCGGTGGCCGGATAGAAGGGGCCGTAGTACGTCGCGCCGTCGCGCTGGACGCGGCGGGCCACCAGCAGCCGCGGGAACTCCTCGTTGGTGGTGAGCTTGAGGAACGGGTAGTGCTTGTCGTCGCGGAGGATGATGTTGTAGCGCGGCCGGTGCTTGCGCACCAGGTTCGCCTCCAGCATCAGCGCCTCGAGCTCGTTGTCGGTCACGATGTACTCGAGGTCGGCGATCTGCCGCACCAGCGCGTCGGTCTTGGGGTCGTGCGGCCGCGACTCCTGGAAGTAAGAGCGCACGCGGCTCTTCAGCGAGGCCGCCTTGCCGACGTAGATGACCTGCGCCTTGGCGTCCCGGTAGAGGTAGACGCCGGGCCGGTCGGGCACCCTCGCCAGCTTGTCGTCGAGCGCCACCCTACGTCACCTGCTGGCGCTTGAGCGCGCGGACGCGGTCGCGGAGCTCGGCGGCCTGCTCGAAGTCCAGCCGGCGGGCGGCGTCGCGCATGGCCGCTTCCAGCTCGGCGACGCGCTTGGCGAGATCGGCGGGCGAGGCGAACGCCTCCGCGGCGGGCGCCTCCACCTCCACCGTGTAGTAGTCCCGCTCGTACACCGTCTGGAGGAGCTCGCGGATGGACGAGCGGATCGACTCGGGCGTGATCCCGTGCTCGGCGTTGTAGCGGCCCTGGATCTCGCGGCGCCGCTCGGTCTCGCGCAGCGCCTGGGCCATCGAGTCGGTCACCTTGTCGGCGTACATGATGACCTCGCCGTTGACGTTGCGCGCGGCGCGGCCGGCGGTCTGGATGAGCGACGTCGACGAGCGCAGGTACCCTTCCTTGTCGGCGTCGAGGATGGCGACCAGCGAGACCTCGGGGATGTCGAGCCCCTCGCGCAGCAGGTTGATCCCGATCAGCGCGTCGAACTTGGCCAGGCGCAGATCTCGGATCAGCGCCACGCGATCCAGCGTGTCGATGTCGGAGTGCAGGTAGCGCACGCGCAGGCCGAGCTGCTGGTAGTACTCGGTGAGGTCCTCGGCCATCCGCTTGGTCAGCGTCGTCACCAGCACCCGCTCCTCGCGCTCGGCGCGGGCGCGGATCTCGTGCAGGAGGTCGTCCACCTGGTCGCCCGCCGGGCGCACGGTGATCACGGGATCCATGAGGCCGGTGGGGCGGATGACCTGCTCGGCGACCGCCTCGCCGGCCACGCCGAGCTCCCAGGCGCTCGGCGTGGCCGACAGGTACACGGTCTGGCCGGTCAGCCGCTCGAACTCCTCGAACGTCAGCGGCCGGTTGTCGAACGCCGAGGGCAGCCGGAAGCCGTACTCGACGAGCGCCTCCTTGCGCGAGCGGTCGCCGTAGTACATGCCGCGCACCTGCGGGACCGCCACGTGGCTCTCGTCGATGATGATCAGCGCGTCGGCCGGCAGGTACTCGATGAGCACCGGCGGCGGCTCGCCGGGCCGCCGCCCGGTGAGGTGGCGCGAGTAGTTCTCGATGCCGTGGCAGTACCCCAGCTCGCGCAGCATCTCCATGTCGAACAGGGTCCGTTGCTCCAGCCGCTGCGCCTCGAGCAGCCGGTTGCGCTGGCGGAGGAACGCCAGCCGCTCGCCCAGCTCCTCCTGGATCGTCCCCAGCGCGCGGTCGAGCTGCTCGGCGGGCGTCACGTAGTGGCTGGCCGGGTAGATGTGGACCTCGTCGAGCCCCTCCAGCACCTGGCCCTTGAGGGGGTCGAGGCGGTGGATCGTGTCGATCACGTCGCCGAACAGCTCGATCCGCAGCGCCACCGCGTCCTCGCTGGCCGGGAAGATCTCCACGATGTCGCCGCGCACGCGAAACGTCCCGCGGTGGAAATCGTAGTCGTTGCGCTCGTACTGCACGGCGATCAGCCGCCGGATGATCGCGTCGCGGTCGATCTCCTGCCCCCGCCGCAGGGCCAGGTGCATCTCGCGGTACGTCTCGGGCGCGCCGATGCCGTAGATGCAGGAGACCGACGCCACCACGACCACGTCGCGCCGCTCCAGCAGCGACCGGGTGGCCGAGTGGCGCATGCGGTCGATCTCGTCGTTGATCAGCGCGTCCTTCTCGATGTACGTGTCCGACTGGGGGATGTACGCCTCGGGCTGGTAGTAGTCGTAGTAGGAGACGAAGTACTCGACGGCGTTGTCCGGGAAGAACGCCTTGAACTCGCTGAACAGCTGGGCGGCCAGCGTCTTGTTGGGCGACAGCACCAGCGTCGGCCGGTCCACGCTGGCGATCAGGTTGGCCATCGTGAACGTCTTGCCCGACCCGGTCACCCCGCGCAGCACGGCGTGGCGGTGGCCGGCGGTCACGAAGCGGGTGAGGTCGGCGATCGCCTGCGGCTGGTCGCCGCGGGGCGAATACTCCGACGACAGGCGGAACACCGGAGTAGTCGCTACGAGAGCGTCGGGACCGCGACGAGGTACTTCCGCCACGAGTCCAGCAGCGAGTGCGCGTGCGGGTGCCTCAGCAGGTGCGTGGAGAAGACGAACTTCGGATGGACCGGCTCGCGGAGCAGCCGCATCCCCGACTCGTCGAGCAGGCGGTTGCCCTTCTTGAGATTGCAGCGCAGGCAGGCGGCGACCACGTTGGTCCAGCTCGTGTCGCCGCCGCGCGAGCGCGGCAGCACGTGATCGACGGTCAGCCGCTCGCCGCGGCGGTTGCAGTACTGGCAGGCGTAGCCGTCGCGGCGCAGGATGTTCTTCTTGTTGAACGCGACCCGGTCCAGGAACGGCTTGCGGATGAAGATGGCCAGCCGGATCACCGCCGGCAGCGCGAAGGCGCGCGACGGCGAGCGGATCACGCGGGGCGAGGCCTCGACGGCCTCCGCTTTTCCGGCGAGCAGCAGCGTCACGGCCCGGCGAGCGTTGGTGAAATGCAGCGGCTCGTACGTCGCGTTCAGCACGAGTACCGCGATCTCATCCATCTTGACGACCTAGGATAGACGCCGGCCCCTACCCTGTCAATTCGCCGAGGCGCGCCAGGATCCCCTCGCGCAGCCCCCAGTCGCTGACGACGAGCCTGTCGCGACGCACCAGGTCCAGCGTCGCCAGCACGATGGCCGTGCCCGGCACGATGAGATCGGCGCGCCCCCGCTCCAGGCACGGCAGCGCCGCCCGCTCGACGACGGTCAGCGCGCCCAGCCGCGCGAGCTGCGCCTCCACCGCGCCGCGGGTGAGCACGTGGCCCTGCACGCGTGGGGGGTCGTAGGCCGTCAGGCCGAGATCGAGCGCGGCCAGCGTCGTGGCGGTGCCGGCGGTGCCGACGAGACGATCGACGGCGGCGGTCCGAATCGCCGCCGGCACCTCCGCCGCCAGCCGTGCGGCGATCTCGGCGTGCAGCGCGCGATAGCGGTCGGCGGCGACTGGCCCGGGAAACGGATGGCGCTCGGTGAGGTCGACCACGCCGAGGCGCAGGCTCACCGCCGCGACCGCACGCCCGCCGCGCGCGAGGATGAACTCGGTGCTGCCCCCGCCGATGTCGAACACGAGCGTCGCGCCGCCCGGCGGCCCCGCGCCCACCCCGGCGAGGACGCCGGCCAGCGTGAGGGCCGCCTCCTCCTCGCCGCTCACCACCGTCACGCGCTCGCCGGTGGCCCGCTCGAGCGCGGCGACGAAGTCGCGGCCGTTGGCCGCCTCGCGCACCGCGCTGGTGGCGACGATCTGGAGCCGTTCGACGCCGGCGCGCCGGGCGCGACCGACGTACTCGGTGACGGCCGCCGCCGTGCGCTGCGCGGGCACCTCGCCCAGGCGACCGCTGGCCGCCAGCCCCTCGCCCAGACGGGTCACCCGCTGGTCGGCGTCCACCACGCGCCACCGCCCGGGGTCGGTGACGTCGGCGACGAGCAGGCGCACGGTGTTGGTGCCGAGATCGATCGTGGCCAGGCGCATGGAGTCGGAATACGCGAACGCCCCGCCGGCAACCGCCGGCGGGGCGTCGAGGATGGCGCCGGCCTCGCTACTTCTTCTGCAGCGAGCGGATGTAGTTCACGAGCTGCCAGCGCTGGGCGTCCGGCAGGTGCTTCCAGGGGGGCATGGCGCCCCGCCCGTTGCTGATCTTCCAGAAGATCTCGCCGTCGGCCTCGGCGGCGACCTTTGCCGAGGTCCAGTCGGCCGGCTTGGGCGGCGGCAGCGCCACGGCGGCGGGCCCGTTGCCCGTGCCCCACGGCCCGTGGCAGGACGCGCAGTTGGTCTCCGCCAGCTTCTTGCCCTCGGCCAGCACGGCCTTGTCGGCCTTCTTGTCTGCCAGCGGGTTCTTCGTGTTCTTCGCGTCCGCCGGCGCCTTCCATTCACCCTGCGCCCACGCGGCCATCGTGCCCGCGCCCGCGACGAGGGCGGCGGCGGCGGCGGCGACGGTGAGCGACCTCAGACAGGCGTTCATGGCGCCTCCTCCCGGCACTTCGTGATGCGATTCACAAAACGGTGCGCCCATTTAACACTCGCGAGACGAAACGGGTCAAGCGTTATTCCCCCGCACGACGCCCCGCACGGGAGAAATCGCGTCAGCCGTCGGCGCGGTTCCCGAGCGCGGCGAGCATCTCGTCGACCCGCGTGAACTTGACCCGGGGCCGGCCCACCGCCCGGCCCCGCTCGAGCTCCAGCGCGTTCAGGCGCAGCCAGTCGGCGTAGCCCACGACGTGCGACTGGCGCTGGCGCAGCAGCCGCTCGACGCTCGCCGGGTCGGGCTCGGCGGGCGCCAGCGTGCGGCCGGCGGCGACGTCCTCGACCATCGCGGTCACGGTCTCCAGCGCGTCCGGCTTGTTGGTGCCGATGACGCCGCTGGGGCCGCGCTTGATCCAGCCGGCCGTGTACTCGCCGGCGCGCGGCTGCTTGCTGTCGGGGTCGAGGACGCGTCCCTTCTCGTTCAGGACGACACCCCACTTGTCGTCGAACGGCACGCCGGGCAGCGGCACGCCGCGGTAGCCGACCGAGCGGAACACCAAGCCCACCGCCAGCTCCTCGAACCGGTCCGTCGGCTGGGGCTGGATGGCGCCGATCGCCGAGGCGACGAGGCGGTTGTGCACGAGGCGGATGCCGCCGACGGCGCCCGCCGCGTTGGCGACGAGGGCCACCGGCGAGACGAGGAAGCGCAGCACCAGCTGGCGGGGCTTGCCGGCCGGCGGGCGCGTCGCGTACGAGCCGAGGATCTCCACTTTCTTGAAACCCGCCCGGTCGCCGCTCTTCTCGAGCCCCTCGCGACTGAGCGGGTCGAGCTCGACCTCCTCGGGAACGACCACGACGTCGGCGCCGGCCAGATCGCCGAGCTCCTTCACCTCGGGGTTGGTGAACGCCGCCTGGGCGGCACCCCGCCGGCCGAGCAGGTAGACCTTGCGCACGCGGCTGCCCCGCAGGGCGTCGAGCGCGTGGGCGGCGATATCCGTCTGCTCGAGCTCGGCCGGCGTGCGGCAGAGGATGCGGGCCACGTCCACCGCGACGTTGCCGACGCCGACGACGGCGACGCGCTCCTGGGTGAGGTCGAACTGGCAGTCGCGATAGTCGGGATGGCCGTTGTACCAGGCGACGAACTCGGTGGCGGGATGGCTGCCCGGCAGGTCCTCGCCCGGAATGCCCATGCGGCGGTCCGTCTGGGCGCCGGTGGTGTAGACGATCTGATGGTAGTGCGCGCGCAGGTCCTCGACGCTCACGTGTTTGCCCAGCTCGACGCCGCCGAAGAAGCGGAAGCGCTCGTGGGCGGCGGTGCGGTCGAACGTCGCGGCGACCGCCTTGATCTTCTGGTGATCGGGGGCGACGCCGGCCCGCACCAGCCCGTAGGGCGTGGGCAGCCGGTCGAACAGGTCCACGTCGATCACGAGATCGGGCCGCCGCAGGAGGTGCTCGGCCGCGTAGAATCCGGCCGGCCCGGCACCGACGATCGCCACCCGGAGCGGGTGCTCGGCGGTGCCGGGAGCCGTCATCAGTGGCCGCCCTCCATGACGATCGTCTGCAGCGTGTCCACCTCGCCCTGGTAGAGGTCGCGCTGGGCCTTGACGACGTCGCCGAGCGACACCATACCGACCAGCTTGCCGCCGTCCACCACCGGCAGGTGGCGGAACCGTCGCTGGAGCATCGTGGCGGCGACCGCCTTCAGATCGTCGTGCGGCGAGCCCACCGTCACGTCGCGCGTCATGAGCTGGCTCACCGGCAGCGGGAAGATCCCCTCGCTCTTGGCGGCCGCCCGGACGATGTCGCGCTCGGATAGGATGCCGACCGGCCGCATGCCGGCGTCCACGACGATGAGCGCGCCGATGTTGTGCTGGGCGAGCACGCCGAGCGCCTCCCGGATCGTCTGCTCTCCCCGAATGGTGACGACCTTGTCGCCTTTCGTGGCCAGGATGCCGGCAATGTTCATGGGCTTCTCCTCCCTGCGATCTTAACGCGTTCGCGCGCGCCCCGCCGTCAGCAGCACGAGGCCGGCGAGGGCGCCGTAGGCCCCCGCCAGGGGGGCGGCCACCGTCAGCGGCGCCGAGGCCGACCACGGCCAGAACACGGCGCCGCTCGGCAGCGGCGAGTGCACGAGGCCGCACAGCGTGGCGAGGCTGGTCAGGACGAACACCAGCGCCGCCGCCGGCGCCCGCCGCTCGATGACGAAGACCAGGGCCGAGCCCCAGAGCACGGCGGTGAGGATGAAGCCGTTGCCGAGCACGAGCAGCGCACCATAGGTGGCGGCCGCCTCCCCGGTGAGATCCGCCGCCGACCGGCCCAGCGCCGACAGGATCCCTCCCAGCTCGATGAGCACGACCGCCGCCGCAACCGGCACGAACGCCAGCGCGACGGCCGGGCCGTGGCGGGGCGGCGAGGCGAGGAACGCCTGGGCGGTGATCTCGAGCCCGATGAAGATCAGGATCGGCGCCACCGCGGCCTCCGGCAACACTCCGACCAGCGCACCGAGTGCGCCGACCGCCGCCCCGACGCCGATGACCAGCCCGGTCACCAGCGTGTAGCCGGCGCGGGCGCCCATCGCCTTGTAGGCGGGGTGGCCGATGTACGGGGTGTTCTGGACGACGCCGCCGCAGAGGCCGGTCAGCACCGTGGCGAGCGCCTCGGTGAGCAGGATGTCCCGCGCCCGGTACTCGTCGCCCGCCGCCGCCGCGCTCTCGGTGTTGTCGATGCCGCCGATGATCGTGACGAGGGCGAACGGCAGCGCGATCGAGAGATAGGGCAGGGCGTCGTCCAGCGCCGAGAGCCAGCCGAGGGTCGGCCACGGCAGCGCCAGTGCCAGCGCCGCGCCGGCCGCGGGCGGCGGGTGGCCGGCGCCGCCGAGCGCCGCGCGCAGCCAGTACACGCCGGCGCCCGCCGCGACGGCGGCGAAGGCGCCCGGCACGCCGAGCGGCATCCGCACCCCGCCCAGCAGGGCCAGCAGCAGCACGAACAGCGCGACGAGCCCCACCAGCGGGTCGCGCAGGACCTTGAGCATCGGCAGGAACGCGATCAGGAGGATCGCCACGCCGGCGATCGAGCCGAGCAGCGCGGCGCGCGGCACCACGCGGCGCACCCAGTCGCCGGCGAAGGACAGCCCGCACTTGACGATCCCGATCGCCAGGGTGACGGCCATGCCGACCTTCCACGCGAGCACCGGGTCGCCGGTGGCCAGCTTCACCGGCCCGAGCACGCCGAACACCATCGCGAAGAGCGTCGGCGTGTCGATGCCGAAGGGCATCGCGGTGACGTCGGTGCGCCCGGTACGCCGCATGAGCCGCACGGCCATCGCGGTGTACGCGAGATCGCCCACCAGCACACCCAGCGCGGTGCCCGGCAGCATCCGCCCCAGCACGAGCCCGGCCGGGAAGCCGAAGACGCCGATCAGCAGGCTGGAGAGGATGACGAGGTTGGTGGTGTTGTCGAGGGCCAGACCGAGGAAGCCGTTGACGTCCCCCGCCGCCAGCCAGCGGGGCGCGCGGGAGCTAGCGGGCGCGGGCGTCGGCCGCGCTCCCGGCGGCGAGGGCGCGCGCGACGGTGCGCGTGCGGGCGGCGAGCGCGGCGCACCAGGCGAGGGCGCCGCGCTTGTCGGCGACCTCGTGGTAGTCGAGCTCGATCGGCTCGCTCACCCGCTCGCCGAGCCGCAGGCGCGCGCGATAGCCACGCCCCGCGAGCGCGTCGTCGTCGTCCAGCACGACCTGCACCCGGGGCTGCTCACGCTTGGCGTGCGAGATGAGGAAGTTGCGGAGCCAGCGCGCGACCTCGTCGTACGACCCACCGGAGAACACGGGCGCGATTCTACCCGATTGTCCTGGGCAGGGGGGCGCGACCGCCGCCCCCCTGCCCGGGCTACCGTCTTGGGCGGGAGCGGCGCCGGCGCCGTTGGCGCGCCGCGCGGACGAGCTTGATGCGCCGGAACAGGAGCCTCAGCACTCGTTGTACCCGCAGGAGAGGCACTTCTTGCACCCCTCCTCGTAGACGAACGTCGCCTGACCGCACTCCTTGCAGAGGTCGCCGATGCGCCGCTGCTCGGTGGCGCGGGCCGCCGGCGGCCCCTCCGACACGGGCTTGATCTGGCCCGTGTGCTCGGCCAGCGTGCGCGCGAGGGCGTCGGGCAGCGAGAGCACCTTGCCCTTGCCGAAGCCCAGCGGCTGGGCCCCGCCGATGCGCGAGAGCTGACTGATGACCTCCTCGAGCCGCCGCTGAGGCGACATCGGCGAAGGTAGCCTCAGCGTGAGCGAAATCAGCCGCCCCAGCGCCTCGGCGACGGCCATGGTATCCGAGCCGCCCTTGCCGACCTGCACGAACACCTCGAAGGGCTCAGGTTCCTCGGTCTCGTTGACCGTGATGAACGCGGTGCCGATGGGCGTCTCGCTGCGATAGGTCCGCCCCGAGAGGCTGTGCGGCCGCGGCTTGACGACCGACGGCCCGACGACCGGCGCCGCGGTCTTGTCCTTGAGGCCGACGTGCAGCACCTGCTCGCCCTTGCAGCCGTCGCGGAAGACCGTGATGCCCAGGCAGCCGAGCTCCCACGCCAGCTTGTAGGCGGCCGCCACGTCCTCCTCGCTGGCGTCGTTGGGCAGGTTGATGGTCTTGCTCACGCCGTTGTCGGTGTAGCGCTGGAAGGCCGCCTGGTGGCGCACGTGCCACTCGAAGCCGATCTCGTGCGAGGTCTTGAACACGCGCGCGGCCTCCTCGGGGACGCCGGGGATGCCGTGCAGCGAGCCGCGCTTGGCGATCTCGTCCTTGAGGGCCTCGGAGTAGAGGCCGCGCGCCTTGGCGATCTGCTCGAAGGTCTCGTTGACGAACGTCAGCACCCGCTCGCCGTCGGACTGCTTGACCCGGTGCTGGAAGGCCAGGGCGAAGATCGGCTCGATCCCCGACGAGCAGCCGGCGATCATCGAGATCGTGCCGGTCGGCGCGATCGTCGTCACCGTGGAGTTGCGCATCGGGCGCACCTCCCGGTAGATCGAGTGGCTCCAGTTGGGGAACGGCCCGCGCTCCTCGGCCAGCTTGCCGCACTGGTCGTGCGACTTCTCCTTCACGAACGACATGAGCCGCTCGGCCAGCGTGATGGCGTCGGGGCTGTCGTAGGGGATGCCCATGATGAACAGCAGGTCGGCCCACCCCATGATGCCCAGCCCGATGCGGCGGTTGGACTTCACCGTCTCGTCGATCTGCGGCAGCGGATACGGGTTCATCTCGATGACGTCGTCGAGGAATCGCACCGCCAGCCGCACCACCCGCTCCATCTCGTCCCAGTCGATCGCCCAGTCGCCGCCGTCCTCGCCCTGCCGGGCGAACTTCGACACGTTGAGGGAGCCGAGGTTGCACGCCTCGTTGGGCAGCAACGGCTGCTCTCCGCAGTTGTGCACGACGATGCCGTTCGCGACGAAGCTGTGGGTGAACGGCTCCTTCAGGTCGAAGACCTCTTCGATGCCGTCCGGCACCAGCGCCTCGAAACGGGCCACGAACGGCTCCCGATAGGGGCCGCGGCTGTAGGCGCCCAGCGCGTCCATGAGCCGGCGCTGCTTGGACGCGGCCAGGAAGCCCACCTCACTCGCAAACGTCGCGACGCTCTCGCGGGCGACGACGAGATCGTGATCGGCCTGGCAGGCGTACGACGCGCTGGCACCTCGACCGTCCGGAAGCGTCGCCGTACGGGCCGGGTGGCGATCGACATACAGCCGAGACGCGATGCCGAAGTTGAGCAGCAAGCGCTGAACGTCTTTGAGCAGCGGCAGCGACACTGACGTCAGCCGGACGGAGACGCCGTGGTCCGGTGCGCCGGCGATGTGGCCGTCGGCGGTGAAGAGGGCCTGGAGGAAGCCACGCTGCAACGCCTCCGAGCCCCCCAGCACCCCGGCGGGAACGCCGGCGAGCTTGCTCTCCTGCGTCATGCCATATCGCTCGACGAGGCGCTGCGCCATCCGCACCGAGCTGACCGCGGCCTCGTCACGGCCCTTCACCGCGACCGTGCCGATATGGTAGCGCTCGCCCGGACGCGACCCGAGCACGGCGTTCATGTCGTCGGCGAAGGCCGGCGCGAGCTCGCGCTTCTCGTCGCCGTAGAAGCGGAGGATCACGCCCTTGTCGGGACGGATGTGCCCGTCGCCGATCAGCCACCCCAGGATGCGACCCTCTTCGGCCGAGCCACCTTCGCCGAATCCGCCCTTGCGGTTGACGATATGCAGCAGGTCGCCGGGCTGCAGCTCGCTGGCTCGCCGCCAGCCGCGCGCCGTCATGACCCGATGATCGGCGGTGAGGCGCAGCTCATAGCCCTCGGTGGTCGTGAGCCGGAAAGCCGGTTTCTCACCCACCGAGAACACGGTCGACGCCGGGCCCCAGTCACCGGCATCGAACCGCGAGTCGAGCAGCACGTCGACGCCTTCCCTCCCGGCGGCCAGGTGGTCCGCCCGGCAGAGACCGCGAGCGGTGTAGATCAGCGTGTCGCCGGTCACGCACGGGTTGGTGGCCTCGACGGTGCCGATCTCCGGCGTGGGGTTGGCCGGGCTGGCGTTGATCCGGTCGAGGAACACCATGCCGGGGTCGCCGGAGCGCCACGCCGCCCGCACCATGCGCTCGAAGACCTCGCGGGCGCTCAGCCGCTGGGTCACGTCGCCGTTGTGCGGGTTGACCAGGTCGTAGTCCTCGCCGCGGGCGAGGGCGTCCATGAACACGTCGGTGACCGCCACCGAGATGTTGAAGTTGGTGATCCCGCCGTCGAGCTTGCAGTCGATGAACTCCAGGATGTCCGGGTGATCGACGCGCAGGATGCCCATGTTGGCCCCCCGCCGCGTGCCCCCCTGCTTGACCGCCTCCGTCGCGCTGTTGAAGACGCGCAGGAAGGAGACCGGCCCCGAGGCCCGGCCGCCGGTGGAGGCGACGAGGTCGTCCTTGGGGCGCAGGCGGGAGAACGCGAAGCCGGTGCCCCCGCCCGACTTGTGGATGATGGCGGCCGCCTTGACGGAGTCGAAGATCTCCTCCATCGAGTCGCCCACCGGCAGCACGTAGCAGGCCGAGTACTGCAGGCCGTTGCCCTTACCGGCGTTCATGAGCGTGGGCGAGTTCGGGATGAAGAACCCGTCCACCATCATGTCGTAGAAGGCCTCGGCCACCTCGCGCACGGCGGCCGGGCTCCGGCCGTAGCGCGCCTCGCCCGCGGCAATGGACTGCGCCACCCTCCAGCACATCTCCTCGGGTGTCTCGATCACCTCCCCGCGCCCGTCACGCAGGAGGTACCGCTCCCGGAGGACGCGCAGGGCGGGCTCGGTCCATTGACCTACCTTCGGCGGGCGAATCTCAGACAGCATGCGCCACCTCCTAGATGTTGTGGTGAGCGCGATCCTACCACCCACGATCTAGCGGCCGTCAAGAAAAAAGGTGTCCACCGCCGTCCCCCGCCCATCCACCGCCTGTGCACCATTGAAGAGGCCGCGGGACCCGCTCTGAATGCGGGTTCCGTGCGCTCCGTCTGTCACGCAGCGACGCTTTGCCGCGGTGCGTCGGGAGGGCCGGCGCCGGGGATCTGCGAAATCGCGTGGTATTCTCACCCGCAGATCGCGTTCGGGACGCTCACCGCACGCGCGGTATTCGGAAAAGGAGACGCTGCATGCGGATGGTTCGGGCCTCGGTCGTTCTCGTGCTGTGCCTGCTCCCCGGTGCCGCCGCTCAGGCCCAGATGCCGCCGCAGACCCCGACCCCCGTGCCGGCGCCGGTCACGCCTCCGGCCACGCCGACGCCGACCACGCCCTTGACTACGCCGGTCACTCCCGCGCCGCCCGCAATGACGGCCCCGCTCACGACCTCCCCGGCGCCCGCCGCCGGGTCGTCGCCGAACCCGACCGGGCCCGGCGACCGCTCGGCGATGGCCCGCGTGATGGGCCGGGCGCTGAGCCAGGAAGAGGCGGTGGGCATCGCGCTCGAGGTGCAACCCTCGATCCAGGCCACGCTGTTCGACTACCGCGCCGCCGCGTTTCGGGTGGACCAGGCCATCGCGCCCCTGCTTCCGCAGATCACCGGGACGTGGTCGGGGCAGTGGGACCGGGGCTCCTTTGCCGGCAAGACGACGACGGGTACCGACGTTCCCGCGCCCGTCACCACCTTCACCCAGAACACCGTTGGCCGGATCTCAGGCTCCCAGGTCCTCTTCGACTTCGGCAAGACGTTTGCCTCCACCGATGTCGCGCGCCGCCTGGCCGAGCAGGCGCAGGAGAACGTGGAGCTGCAGCGGCAGCTGGTGACGCAGACGGTGAAGGAAGCGTTCACCAACATGAACTTCGCCCGGCGCCTCATCCGCGTCCAGGACCAGGCGCTGGACCGGGCCCGGCTCAACCTGCGCTCCTCCCAGGGCTTCTTCGAGGTCGGGACCCGGCCCAAGTCGGACGTCGTGCGCTCCCAGGTCGACGTGGCCAACGCGCAAGTGGCGCTCATCCAGGCGCGCAACGCCGAGCGCCTGGCCCGGGTCGCCCTCAACACCGCGATGGGCATTCCCGCCGACACGCCGACCGAGGTACAGGACAACCTCGTCTACCAGCCCATGACCATCGACCGCAGCCAGCTCGTCGCCAAGGCGCTGGCGCAGCGGCCGGAGCAACGGCAGGCCAATCTCGTCGTCAGCCAGGCGGAGGCCCAGGCGCGGCGTGCCATCCGCGACTTCTTCCCCGACATCGTGGGCACCGGATTCATCGGGGCCAACCGGGCCGACTTCAACACCGCCCAGGGCCGCGCCGATTTCAACCAGATCTGGGAGGCGGCGCTCCAGCTCTCGTGGACCATCTTCGACGGCGGCAACCGCATCGCGCGCTTCCGCGAGGCCAAGGCCAACGTGGAGGGCGCCATCGCGCGCAAGAAGGCGAGCGAGCTGAACATCTCCCGCGACGTCGCGCAGGCCGAGATGAACGTGGACGAGGCCGATCAGCGCATCCAGGCGGCCCAGGTCGCCGTCGCCTCCGCCCAGGAGAACTTCCGCCTGGCCCAGGGCCGGTTCGACGCCGGCGTCGGCACAATCTTAGAGTTGACCGACGCCCAGCTGGCCCTCACCCAGGCGCAGAGTACCGAGGCCCAGGCGCTCTCGGACTACCGCATCAACGTCGTCCGCCTGGAGCGCGCGCTCGGCCAGCGGTAGCGCTTCAAATATACGGCGGCCGAGGCACGTCTGACCTCGTGATGAAACGCATCGTCTCCCTCGTGGTCGTGGCGGCGCTGGTCGGGCTGGGCGTCTGGGGCTACTTCTACGCCCAGAGCCGGGGCAACGCCCCGAAGTACCGGACGGCCCGGGTCGAGCGCGGGCCCATCACCGCGGCGGTCTCCTCGACGGGCAACCTCAACGCGGTCATCATCGTGCAGGTCGGCAGCCAGGTCTCCGGGCAGATCAAGGACCTCCTGGTGGACTTCAACTCGGTCGTCAAGCGGGGGCAGATCATCGCCCGGATCGATCCGCAGCTGTTCGAGGCGCAGGTCAACCAGGCCAAGGCCGACCTCGAGACGGCCCGCGCCGCCGTGCTGAACCAGACCGCGACCGTCGAGAAGGCGCGCGCCGACGTGGAGAGCGCGCGCGCCGCCCTCGCGCAGGGCAAGGCCCAGACCGCCAAGGCCGACGCCGCGACGGCGGACGCCAAGCGCATCGCCGAGCGCAGCCGGGAGCTGTTCCGGCGCGAGCTCGTGGCCCAGGCCGACCGCGACACCGCCGACGCCAACCACGACCAGGCGGTGGCCCAGTCGGATGCGTCGCGGGCCAACGAGAAGGCTCTGGCGGCGGCCATCCAGGCGTCGGAGGCCCAGCTGCGCGTCCAGGAGGCCGGCCTGAAGTCCGCGCGGGCCCAGGTCGACCAGAAGAAGGCCGCCCTCAGCCAGACGCAGACCAACCTCGACTACACGACGATCCGGGCGCCGGTGGACGGCGTCGTCGTCTCGCGCAACGTCGACGTGGGACAGACGGTGGCGGCCAGCCTGCAGGCGCCGATCCTCTTCACGATCGCGCAGGACCTCACCAAGATGCAGGTGGAGGTCAGCGTGGACGAGGCCGACATCGGGCGCATCCGCCTCGAGGACCGCGCCACCTTCACGGTGGACGCGTTCCCCGGCCAGAATTTCTCCGGCCGGGTGAACCAGATCCGCAAGGCGGCGCTGGTCATTCAGAACGTCGTCACCTACACCGTGGTCGTCGCCGTGGACAACCCGGGCGGGCGGCTGCTGCCCGGGATGACGGCCAACGTGAAGATGATCGTCTCCGAGAAGCCGAGCGTGCTGAAGATCCCGAACGCGGCGCTGCGCTTCCGTCCCCCCGGGGCCGAGAGCGGCCCGGCGACTCCCGGCGCGGCGGGGCCGGCGGCGGGCGGCGGTCCGGGCCAGGGCGCGGGCGGCGGCCGTCCGGGCGGCGAGCAGCTGCGCGAGCGTCTCACCAAGGGCCTCGGCCTCAACGACGAGCAGCAGCGCAAGCTCGACGCGATCCTCGCGGACACCCGCCAGCAGATGACGGGGCTGCAGGGGCTGCCCGAGGCGGAGCGGCAGCAGCGCGGTCAGCGCATCCGCGAGGCATCGCGCGGGCGGATCCACGAGATCCTCACCGCCGAGCAGCGCGTGACGTACGACGAGATGACGGGCGGCGGGGGCCGCGGCGGCGAGACGCGCGGCGGCACGCCGGGTCGCGTCTGGATTCTCGAGGGCGACCGCCTCAAGCCGGTCACCCTCACCCTCGGCATCAGCGACGGCGGCAACACCGAGGTCCTGAGGGGCGACCTCAAGGAAGGGCAGGAGATCGTGATCGGCACCGGGGGCGCGGGCAAGGCGGGCGGCAGCGGCGCGACCTCGGGGCCGCGCCTGCGGCTGTGAGGCGCCGGTCGTGAGCGCTCCGGCCATCATCGTCACCGAGGGCATCGTGAAGAACTACGTGCTGGGCCCGCACGTCGTGCACGCGCTGCGGGACGTGTCGGTGTCGATCGAGCCGGGCGAGTTCGTCGCCGTCATGGGCCCCTCCGGCTCGGGCAAGTCCACGTTCATGAACCTGCTCGGCTGCCTCGACACGCCCACCGGCGGCCGCTACTGGCTGGACGGCCGCGACGTGGCCGGCCTGACCCGCGACGAGCTGGCCCGGATGCGCAACGCCAAGATCGGCTTCGTGTTCCAGATGTTCAACCTGCTCCCTCGCACCACCGCGCTCGAAAACGTCGAGCTGCCGCTGCTCTACGCCGGCCTGCCCGCCCGCGAGCGCCGCCGCCGGGCGCGCGAGCGGCTGGCCGCGGTGGGGCTCGCCGACCGCGAGCACCATCACCCGAGCCAGCTCTCCGGCGGCCAGCAACAGCGCGTCGCCATCGCGCGCTCGCTGGTCAACGACCCCGCCGTGATCCTCGCCGACGAGCCCACCGGGAACCTCGACACCCGCACCAGCGTCGAGATCCTGGCGCTGCTGCAGCGGCTGAACCGGCAGGGGCTGACCATCGTGCTGGTCACGCACGAGCTGGACATCGCGACGTACGCCGGCCGCGTCATGCTCTTCCGTGACGGCCGCCTGCTCAGCGACGAGCGCCGCGGCGCGCCCCAGGACGCCGCCGCCGCGCTCGCCGCGCTGCCGGCCGACGAGGAGGCCGTGGCATGATGGCGCTGCAGGCGATCCGGATCGCGCTGCGCTCGCTGCGCGTCAACAAGCTGCGCAGCGCGCTCACCATGCTCGGCATCATCATCGGCGTGGCCGCCGTCATCACGATGGTGGCGGTCGGGGCCGGCGCCCAGGCCCGCGTGGCCGAGCAGATCCAGAGCCTGGGCTCGAACCTCATCATCGTGCTGTCGGGCTCGGTCACCTCGAGCGGCATCCGCATGGGCACCGGCTCGCAGCTGACGATCACCGAGGACGACTCGACCGCCATCGCCCGCGAGATCCCCGCCGTCCAGGTCTCGGCGCCGATGGTGCGCGGCACCACCCAGGTCGTCTTCGGCAACCTCAACTGGTCCACCGCGGTCCAGGGCATCACGCCCGACTACTTCGAGGCGCGCGACTGGACGGTCATCGACGGGCGCCCGATCGGCGCCGAGGACCACGACGGCGCCACCAAGGTCGCGCTGCTCGGCCAGACGACCTCCGTCAACCTCTTCGGCGACGCCAGCCCGCTCGGCGAGATCGTCCGGATCAAGAAGGTTCCCTTCACCGTGATCGGGCTCCTCGACCGCAAGGGCCAGAACTCCTGGGGCCAGGACCAGGACGACATCGTCCTGATCCCCATGTCGACCGCCAAGAAGAAGGTCCTCGGCAAGAGCCACTCCAATCCCCGCGCGGTCGGCTCCATCTCGATCAAGATCCGCCCCGACGAGGACATGGCCGAGGCGCAGACGCAGATCCGCGAGCTGCTGCGCCAGCGCCACCGCCTGCAGCCCTACCAGGACGACGACTTCTGGGTGCGCAACCTCTCCGAGGTTCTACAGACGCAGGAGGAGTCCTCCAAGGTGATGACCTACCTGCTCGGGGCCATCGCCTCGGTGTCGCTGCTCGTGGGCGGCATCGGGATCATGAACATCATGCTGGTCTCGGTGACCGAGCGCACGCGCGAGATCGGGCTCCGGATGGCGGTGGGCGCTCGCGGCCGCGACATCCTCGGCCAGTTCCTGATCGAGGCCGTCACCCTGTCGCTGATCGGCGGCCTCGTCGGCGTCGCGGCGGGCCTCGGCGGCGCCGAGGCGCTCAGCTACTTCGCCGCGTGGCGCACGCTGGTCGCGCCCGAGGCCATCGCGGTCGCCTTCGGCTTCGCCGGCGCGGTCGGGATCTTCTTCGGCTTCTACCCCGCCCGCAAGGCGGCCCGGCTCGATCCGATCGAAGCGTTGCGCTACGAGTAAGCGCCCGATGGCCCGCGCCCGATCCGCGCCGGCGCGGCGGCGCCGCGCACGCGTCGTCACCCGCGCCCCCCGACCCAGCGAGGCCGAGACGCGCCTGCTGGCCCTCGCCCGCCAGCTCGCGGCGCTGCCGCGCGCCGCCGGGCTTGCCGCGGCGGTCCGCACGCTGGCCGACGCCCACGCCCCCGACGCCGCGTTACCGCGCGCCCTGGCGCGGGCCCGGCTGGCGAGCCGCGGGGACAAGACGGCGATCCTGGCGGTCGCGTGGGCGCGCGAGCAGGTGCGGCTGGCCGTCGAGGAGATCGCCGCGCGGGCGCCGCGTGCCGCCGCGCCCACCACCGATGTGCCCACGCTGGCGTGGCTGCTGCTGGCCGCGGCGGAGTCGCTCGCGCAGGAGCCGCCGGCGGCGGTCGCCGACCGGCTGCGCGCGCTCCTCGACCTCAGCGCTCCCGGCGGCGCGCCGGCGTGAGCGCCGCCGCCCGTGGCAGCGCGCGGCCCAGCCGCTCGAGCATGCCGGTGGCGGGGAAATCGGCGAAGCCCAGCATCAGGTCGGTGGCGCCGGCCGCCGCGTAGTCCGCGATGCGCGCGAGGATGGTCTCCACGTCGCCGACGAGGGCCGTGTCGAGCAGCCGGTCGTCGCGCCCGAGACGCCGCTCGGCGCAGAAGCGGCGCGTCCACGCCTCGCGCTCGGCGGGCGACTCCGCCAGGATGACGTCCACCTCCACCGAGCGGCGCACGGCGTCCCGCCTCCGCCCGGCCGCGTCGAGCAGCGCGTCCAGCCGCTCTCCCAGCGTCGCGAGCGCGGCCGGGCTCACGTACGACGCCTCCCAGCCGTCGGCCGCGCGGGCGGCCAGCGCAAGCGCGCGCGGCTTCATCGCGGCGATCCACACCGGCGGCCCCGGCTGCTGCACCGGCACCGGCGCCAGCCGGGCGCCGTGGACACGGAACACCGGCCCCTTGGCCGCCACCGCCTCGCCGCGCCAGAGCGCGCGCACGATCGCCAGCGCTTCCTCGACGGCGGCCACGCGCTCGGCGCCGGATGGGTAGCGGATGCCGTGGCGCTCCCACGCCGCCCGCGTGGCCGCATCGCCGGCGCCGATCCCGAGGCGCAGGTCGAGGCGCCCGCCCGAGAGGTGATCGACGGTGACGGCGCGCTTGGCGAGCCACGACGGGTGATGGGCGGCCGGGTCGAACGCGTACGTCACGGCGGGACCGATGCGCGCCCGGCGCGTCGCGCCGGCCAGCGCGCCCAGCATCGTCCAGCCGTCGTGCGTGAAGTCCCACAGGCCGTCGCCGTAGGTGACGCGCGCGTAGCCGAGATCGTCGGCGGCGCGCCAGTAGCGCTGCACCGCCGCGAGGTCGGTGGACCAGGTCTGCACGCCGAGCGCGACCACGCCGCCGAGCATCGGTGACGGCCGCCGGGGTGTCAAACGCCGCGCGTTGACGGACAGGGCCCACCCCCGTAGAGTGGCCCCGATGCCGCGCCCGGTCCTCGCGCTCACCCTCGCGCTCGTGCTCGTCCCCTTCGCCGCCGCCGCCCAGACGCCCGCCGAGACGGCGCGCGCGCTGGTCGCGCGCTACCACGAGGACCCGGCGACGATCGATCGCGCCCGCGATCTGCTGGAGAAGGCGCTCGCCACCGAGCGCCGGGTGGACACGATGATCACGCTGTCCTACGTCTACTTCCTCATCGGCGACGTGCGGGCGACCACCGCCGACGAGAAGCTGGCCGCCTACGACAAGGGACGCGAGATCGGCCGGCGCGCCGTCGAGCTGGCGCCGAAGGACCCCGAGGCGCACGTCTGGTACGGGATCAACACCGGCCGCTGGGGAGTGACCAAGGGAATCATGCGCTCGCTGTTCCTGCTGCCGACGGTGCGCGAGGAGGTGGACGCCACGCTGGCCCTCGATCCCCGCAACCTCCGCGCCCTCGCCCTGTCGGGCAACGTCTTCCTCGAGGTCCCCGGCCTCTTCGGCGGCGACAAGGACAAGGCCCGGCAGCAGTTCCGGCGGGCCCTGGCGATCGACCCGCACTTCACGGTCGCCCGCGTGGATCTCGGTCGCGTGCTCATCGCCACCGGCCACTACGCCGACGCCCGCCGCGAGCTGCAGCTGGTGATCGACGACAAGCAGCCGAACAACATCGCCGACTGGACCGTCAAGGACCTGCCACGCGCCCGCGAGCTGCTCGAGTCCATCAAGGGCAAGTAGACATCGCCGCGGTGATCCGCCGGCTGCGTCGCACGCGGCCGGCGTGGAATCCGACCGCGCTGGCGGAGATCGCCGACACCACCGGCGACCCCTTCCGCGTCCTCATCGCCTGCATCCTGTCGCTACGCACCCAGGACGCCACCACCGCCGCGGCCGCCGCGCGGCTCTTCGCTGTCGCCGACGCCCCCGCCACGATGGTCCGGCTGCCGGCCCCGCGGATCGCCCGGCTCATCTACCCGGTCGGCTTCTATCGCACCAAGGCGCGCCAGATCGTCGGCATCTGCCGCGCGCTACTCGACCGCTTCGAGGGCCGGGTGCCCGATACCATCGACGATCTGCTCACGCTCGACGGCGTCGGCCGCAAGACGGCCAACCTCGTGGTGACGATGGGGTACGACAAGCTCGGGATCTGCGTGGACACGCACGTGCACCGGATCTCCAATCGCCTCGGGTACGTGCGCACCCGCGCTCCCGAGGAGACCGAGATGGCGCTGCGGGCCACGCTGCCCCGCCGCTACTGGATCGGCTACAACGACTTGCTGGTCGCCTTCGGCCAGAACGTCTGCGCGCCGATCTCCCCGCGCTGCTCCACCTGCCCGGTGCGGCCGCTCTGCCGCCGGGTGGGCGTCACCTCCGCCCGCTAGCCCCGGCGCGCAGCCGCCGCAGCGTGGCCAGATTCCGGCGGTCGGCAGCCGGCTCGGGCTCCTTCGGTGTCTCGAGCACCTTGGGGACGCCCCGGAACCGCCGGTCGTGGAGCAGCAGCGCGAACGGGCGCAGCCCCAGGCCGCCCCGGCCGATGTGCTCGTGACGGTCCAGACCGGAGCCGAGGGGCGCCCGCGCGTCGTTGAGGTGGAAGGCCAGCACGCGCTCGACCCCGACCACCGCCGCGCACTCCGCCATCGCGGCGTCGTAGCCGGCGGCAGTGCGGACGTCGTAGCCCGCCGCGAAGAGGTGGCAGGTGTCCAGGCAGACTCCCAGCCGCCGCGGCCTCCCCGCCCGCGCCAGCAGCGCGCCCAGCTCGGCGAAGGTGCGGCCGAGCGTCCCGCCGCCCCCCGCGGTGTTCTCCAGCGCGATCCGCACGCGACAGCCGCGCGTGCGCCGCAGCGACTCCCGCACCGCCGCCGCCACGCGGTCCAGCCCGGCCTCCACCCCGGCGCCCAGGTGCGAGCCGGGGTGGATGACGACGCAGTCGAGTCCCAGTGCCTCGGCGCGCTCCAGCTCGTCGGTGAACGCGTCCACCGCCCGGCGCCATGCCGCCGGCGCGGGGGCGGCGAGATTGACCAGGTAGCTGGCGTGGGCGAACACGTCACGGATCGCAGTGGCCCGCCGCGCGGCGCGGAAGGCGCGCACTTCGTCGGCGTCGAGCGGCCGCGCCGCCCACTGCCGCTGGTTGCGGACGAAGATCTGCACGGCGCCGCAGCCGAGCGCGTGTCCGCGCTCGAGCGCCAGGTGCAGGCCGCCGGCGACGGACATGTGGGCGCCGAGCTCGTCGCCCGCCGCCCGTCTCACCCGGCCGCCGCTTCCGGGCGCGTCAGCAGCTCGCCCAGCCGCGCCTGCCGATAGGCCCACGACGCGCGGAGCTGGCGATGCACGAGCGCCGCGTGGGCGAGCCGCCCGAGCGCGCCGAGCGGCAGCCGATACGTCACGCGGTCCTCCACCCAGGTGCCGCCGCCCTCCTCGAGGAAGAGATGGCGGTGCTCCCAGCGCGCCCACGGCCCGCGCACCTGCACGTCCACGAACCGGTGGGGCGGATCGTACTCGCGCACGTACGTGCGCCACCGCAGCGGCACGCCGAGCCAGCGCAGGCGGAAGTCGAGCACCGCGCCCGCCGCCAGCGCGGTCGCCGGGGTGAGCAGGCGCAGGTGCACGGCCGGGGGCGTGACGCGCGAGAGGTTGCGCGGGTCGGCGAAGAACGCGAACACGTCGGGGCGCGGGCGGGCGAGCCACACGCGGGCTTCGAGGACGTGATCGGCCATGGAACGCTCGCCGGCGGCGGCGCGGGCTATCATAGGCAGGTGCCCCGACTCAGTCAAACCCGCGCGTACGCGGCGCTGCTGCTGATCGCGACGCTGTGGGGCACGTTCCCGGCCACCGGCAAGCTCGCGGTGGAGGATTTCTCGCCGGTCTTCCTCAGCGCCGTCCGCGCCGTCATCGCCTCGGCGTTCCTGGTGCTGCTGCTGCTCCGCTCGGGGGCCGAGACCATCCGCGGCCTCGGTCCCGGCAGCATCCGTGCGTTCGTCGTCCTCGGGGTGTGCGGGCTGGTGCTGTCCATGCAGCTCTCGTACATCGGCTACGCCTACACGACCGCCGCGAACGCGGCCATATTACAGGCCGCCACGCCGGTGCTCGTCGCGCTCGGCGCGCGCGCCTACCTCGGCGAGCGGCTGCGCCGCCGCCAGCAGGCCGGCGTCGCGGTGTCGGCGCTCGGCGTGCTCGTCGTCGTCACCGGCGGGCGGCTGTGGACGCTGCGTGCCGAGGATCTGCGCGCGGGCGATTTCATCACCATGATCGGCCTCGTCGCGTGGACCACGTACACGCTCTACGGCAAGCGGATCGTCACCGCGCACTCCCCCGCGCTGACGACGACCGCCGCCTACCTCGCCGGCACCGCCGTCCTCGTCGTGGAAGCCGCGCTCACCGCGCCCCTGCTGCCGCGCCCCGTGCTGACCTCCACCCGGGCGTGGGCGGTGGTCCTGTACCAGGCGATCTTCGGCGCGGTCGCCCACATCTGGTGGTACCGCGCCGTCGAGCGCGTCGGCGCCAGCCGCGCCGCCGTCTTCATGAACCTCACGCCCATCGTCGGGATCGCCCTGGCGGCCGCCCTCCTCAACGAGCCCGTCGGCGCGGGCGAGCTCCTGGGAGTCCTGCTCGTCCTCGCCGGCGTGGCGCTCACGACGGGGACGATGCTGTGGGAGAAAGAAAAATAGCTCCGGAACGCGGTGCGGCCCCAGGGAGACTGTCGCCGTCGTCGTCCTCGCGCGATGGGGGAGTAAAGAGGGGGGCCCAGCGGGCCCCCCTCTTTGTTCATAAGCACGGGCGTTGCAACACCGCCCAACCGTACATGGCGTGAGCGCGAGAGCCTTTACCGCTAGAGCTTCTTGACCTCGGCGAGGATCTTGTCGGGGTCCGGGAGCTGGCCCTTGCCGTAGCGCTCGATGAAGCGGACCTTGCCGGTCTTGTCCATGACGAACGTCGCCCGGCTGTTGGCGTTCCAGTCCGGCCAGTAGACGCCGTAGTCCTTGGCGACGGTGCGCTGCACGTCGGAGAGGAGCGGATAGTGGCTGATGCCGACCGACTTCGCCCAGTTCTCGTGGCTGAACGGGCTGTCCGTCGAGATACCCAGCACCTGGGTATTGGCCGCCTCGAAGTCGCCGATGCGCTTGTCGAAGGCGGGCATGCAGGTGCTTCAGCCCGGCGTCCAGTCCAGCGGGTAGAACAGCAGGACGACGTTTTTGCCCTTGTAGTCGTGCAGGCTGACGTCCTTGAGCCCGATCGTCTTCACCGTGAAGTCGGGCGCGGAGTCGCCCACGTTCAGCGTCTTTTCCGTGGTGCTCACTCGGAGGTTCCCCCTTTCGCTGATTTGCGGGTCGCGCGGACCATCGTAGCACGCGCGGCGGGCGCCACCCGGGCCGGCGGCTTGCGCACGCCCGACCACAGCCGGTCCCGCCGGGCCTCGAGCATCTGCGCCTCGAGGCCGAGGTGGGCGGCGGCCGTCACCACCCGGCCCGTCTCCCACAGCCGCGCGAAGCGCGAGGAGAATCGCGGATCGCGCACGGCGTGGTGGTCCATGATCACCCGGCAGCCGGTCGTATCGAGGACGCGTTGGAGATTGTCGATGGCGCGCTCGATCGCGACCGCCCCCACCTCGCGCTCCATGTAGGACGGCGGGCCCGAGAGGTAGAGCACGGTGGGTCGGGCCTGGATGAGCCAGGCCGCCGCCACCGCCGACAGCGGCCCCTGCACGTCGGAGGCGAAGACGAACCGCTCGTGCTCGTGGTGGTCCACCACGATCAGCGCGACCACGTAGCCGAGCGTCGTCCCCTCGATCCCGTGCGGCAGTGGCGGCGACACGCAGAGCTCGAGGTCGGGCGTGCTGAAGCGCATGCCGTCGGCCGCCTGGACCCGCGCCGGCCCGTCGAGCGCCGTCCACAGCGCGTGGGCCCGTCGCAGCTGCAGCCCGCTCACCATCCGGCGCGGGTCCTTCACCAGCACGGTCCGGCCGGCGTACGACGCCGGGTCGGAGCGGAAGTGATCCTCGTGATAGTGGCTCACGAACACGTAGCGCGCGCGGGCGGCGTACGCCGAGATCCGGTCGTTGGCGCGCCGCAGCGCCTCCCACTCGACGTCGGCCGGCGGCAGGCCGTAGCGGAACGGGGCCAGCGTGGCGCCGGGATCGAGCAGGAGGCCGGTCTGCCCCGCCTCCACGTACGTCGCCATCGAGCGGACGCCCAGCGAGTCGGCCGCGAGCGGAATGATCTTCATGCGTGCCGCTTCATATGCAGCGTCCGCCGTCCATCGTATTTGCCGTCGGGGCGGCTGCGCCGAGCCTCCGCCGCCCGCCGGTCGCCGTCAGATGCATCGTCCGCCGTCCACTTCTATGCAGGTGCCGGTGATCATGGCGGCGTCGTCGGAGGCGAGGAACACCGCGGTCGCGGCGATGTCCTTCGGCTCGTTGAGCCGCCCCATCGGCACGGTGGCGATGTAGGCCTTGAGCCCTTCCTCGTCCACCTCGACCTTGTTCATGAACGTCGGCAGCATCGGCGTGTGGGTCGCCACCGGCGCGATCGCGACGACGCGCACGCCGTGGGGCGCGGCCTCCAGCGCCAGCGCCTTGGTCAGCGTGACGACCGCGCCCTTGGACGCGGCGTAGGTCTGCCCGCCCGGCCGCGGCCGGATCGCCGACGTCGAGGCGGTGATGAGATAGACCCCGCGCCGCTGCTTCTTCATCACCGGCAGCGCGTACTTGGCGCCGAGCCAGACGCCCTTGACGTTGACGGCGAAGATCTGGTCGAAGACCTTCTCCTCCACGTCCTCGATGTCGGCCTTCCACTGCGGCACGCCGGCGTTGGCGTAGAAGACGTCGAGCCGCCCCCAGCGGGCCACCGCCTGCTCGACGACGGACTGGTTGTCGGCCGCGCGCGCCACGTCGGCGCGCGCCCCCGCCGCGAGGCCGCCCGCCTTCTCGATCTGGGCGACGGTCTTCGTCACGCCCGCCTCGTTGAGGTCCACCACCAGCACCCGCGCCCCCTCGGCGGCCATGGCCAGCGCGGTGGCCGCGCCGATGCCCGACCCCGCCCCCGTGACGATCGCGACCCTGTCTGTTAATCGCATGACGGACGGTCTCCTTGTCCCCCTACGACGCCAGCTCGGCCATCGTGCGCACGGCGGCCAGGTCCCCCGCGACCATCAGCGTCGTGACGCCGGAGGCCGTCCACTCCGCGAGCTGCTCGCGAATCCGCTCGCGCGGCCCGCACAGCGCGACCTCGTCCACCAGCGCGTCGGGCACCGCGGCGACGGCCTCGTCGCGGCGGCCGCCGAGGAACAGCTCCTGGATGCGCGCGGCCGCATCCTCGTAGCCGTAGCGGCGCGCGATGTCGTTGTAGAAGTTGCGGCCGCGCGCACCCATGCCGCCGACGTAGAGCGCGACGCGCGGCTTCACCACCGCCCGGCACGCCGCCACGTCGTCGCCCACGACGACCGAGACCATCGGCATCACGTCGAAGCCGGGACGGGCGCCCCCGCGCGCGGCGGACCCCGCCGCCAGCCACTCGCAGAACATCGCCGCCCGCCGCGGCGAGAAGAAGACGGGGATCCAGCCGTCGGCGATCTCGGCGGCGAGCGCGACGTTCTTCGGCCCGACGGCGGCGAGGTAGATCGGCAGGTCGGCGCGCCCGTGGAGGATCGAGCGCAGCGGCTTGCCGAGGCCGGTGGCGTCGGCCCCGGCGTAGGGAATCTGGTAGTAGTCGCCGCGGAACTCGACCGGCTTCTCCCGCCGGAGAATGGCGCGCACCACCTCCACGTACTCGCGGGTGCGGGCCAGCGGCTTGCCGAACGGCTGGCCGTGCCACCCCTCCACCACCTGCGGGCCCGACACCCCGAGCCCGAGCCGGAACCGCCCGCCCGACAGCGCGTCGAGCGTCATCGCGGTCATGGCGGTCATCGCCGGCGTGCGGGCGGGGATCTGCATGATGGCGGTGCCCACGTGGATCCGCTCGGTGCGGGCGGCGATCCACGCCGCCGGTGTCACCGCGTCGGAGCCGTACGCCTCGGCCGTCCACACCGAGGCGTAGCCGAGCCGCTCGGCCTCGAGGATCTTGGCCATGTCGAGGGCGACGCCCGAGCCGGAGTAGCTGAGGTTCAGCGCGAGCCGCATTGTCAGCGATGGGGGGGCCGTCCCGGCCCCCCCATCTCCCCCCCATTCGCGTGGAGCCCGAAGACCGTTCACTACTTTCGCGGCTGCCACCGGTGCGTGGCCAGGGGCACGCGGCCGCGGCGCAGTCGCACGCCCTCCTGCTCGAGGCGGATGCGCTGCGTGAGCATCCCGCTCTCCCGGCGGCGCCGGCTGATGGCCCCCTGCGCGTTCACCACGCGATGCCACGGCACGCCGTCGGGACAGGCGCGCATCGCCCCGCCGACCGCGCGGGCCGCGCGGTGTCGGCCGGCCAGCGCCGCCACCTGCCCGTAGGTCACGACCTGGCCGGCCGGCACCCGCCGCACGATCGCGTACACCGTCCGGCGGAACGCCCACGGGCCCGCCGCCGGCCGCGCCGGCCCGCCCCGCCCGGGGCTCACGCGAGCGCGGCGCCCGCGCCCAGCTCGTGCAGGCGCGCGTAGAGACCCCCGCCGCGCAGCAGCGCGGCGTGCGTGCCCTCCTCGTGGATGCGCCCGCGATGGAGCACGAGGATCCGGTCGGCATCGTGGATGGTCGACAGCCGGTGGGCGATCGTGATCGTCGTGCGCCCGGCCATGAGCCGCGCCATCGCCTCCCGGATCATCCGCTCGGACTCGGGATCGACGCTCGAGGTCGCCTCGTCGAGCACGAGGATTGCGGGATTGTACACGAGCGCCCGCGCGATGGCCAACAGCTGGCGCTCGCCGTGCGAGAGGTTCGCCGCCCGCTCGACGAGCGGCGTGGCCAGGCCGTGCGGCAGACGCTGCACCAGCGCCGCCGCGCCGGCGCTCGCCAGCGCGCGCTCGATCGCGGCGCGGCCGCCGGCGCCGTCGAGGGTCAGGTTGGCCTCCACCGTGCCGGTGAACAGCACGGCGTCCTGGAAGATCACGCCGACGTGGCGGCGCAGCCGCCCGAGGTCCCACTCGCGCACGTCCACGCCGTCCACCAGGACGCGGCCCCGCCCGACGTCCCACGTGCGGTTGAGCAGCCGCACGCAGGTGGACTTGCCCTCGCCGGTGGTCCCGACCAGCGCGACGTGCTCGCCCGGCGCCACCGCGAGGGCGCAGTCGGCCAGCACCCAGCGCTCGTCTTCGTAGGCGAACCAGACGTGCTCGAACGCGACCCGGCCGGCGGCGGGCGCGGCCGGCGCGCGCGGCGTCGACGGCGACACGATCGCGGGCGGGCGGTCGAGCAGCCCGAAGATGCGCTCGGCCGAGGCCATCGCCGCCTGCATCACGGTGTACTTGGCGCCGAGGTCGCGGATCGGCAGGAAGAAGCGGCTCGTGTACTGGATGAAGGCGACCAGCGCGCCGAACGTCAGCGCGTCGTCGAGGATGCGGCGGCCGCCGTACCAGACCAGCAGGGCGAGGGCGATCGAGCCGAGCGCCTCCACCGCCGCGTAGAGCGTCGCCTCGAAGCGGGTCGAGACGAACTGCCCGGCGCGGTAGTCCTCGTTGCGGCGCCGGAACTCGGCCCGCTCGTGGGCCTCGCGGGTGAAGAGCTGGACCACCGCCATCCCCTGGATGGACTCTTGTAAGAATGCGTTGAGGCGGGCCAGCCGCCGGCGCACCTCCCGGTAGGCGTCGCGGGCGCGGATGCGGAAGTAGCCGGCCACCGCGAAGAGCACCGGCACGATCGCGAACGTCACCAGCGCCAGCCGCCAGTCCATCCAGAGCATGATGGCCACCACGCCGGCCAGCGTGACGACGTCGGCCACCACCGCGAAGAGGCCGCTGGTGAACGCCTCGCTCACCGCCTCCACGTCGCTCAGCACGCGCGTCATCAGCCGCCCCACCGGCGTGCGATCGAAGAAGCCGGCCTCCAGCCGGAGGAGGTGCTCGAACAGCCGCGCGCGCAGGTCGTGGATCACCCGCTGCCCCGTTAGCGCCATGAGGAACGCCTCGAGCAGCCGCAGGACATAGAGGATGCCGAGCGCGGCGGCGTAGAGGATCGCGACGGCGGTCAGCCCTGTCCAATCGGCGCGCAGGATGTGGTCGTCGATGGCGATCTTGAGCAGGTACGGCTGGGCCAGCTCCATCAGCGTGATCAGCGGGAACAGCGCGATCGAGCCGCCCACCAGCCGGTGGTGCGCGCGCGCGGCCTGCCACAGCCGTGCGGCCAGCCGCCGGTCGAATGCCCGGCCGAGGACGTCGTCGTGCTCCTGATCGAGTGGCGCGTCAGGCACGCGCGATCTCCTCCTCCAGCCGCTGCCGCCGCCACAGCCGCGCGTAGAGGCCGTCGGCCGCCAGCAGCACCGCGTGCGTGCCGGTCTCCACCACCCGCCCCTCGTCCAGCACGACGATCCGGTCGGCGGACTGAGCCGCGCGCAGCCGGTGCGTCATCAACAAGATCGTCGGCGCGGCGCCGCGCAGGCCGGTCAGGATCTCGCCCTCCTTGGCGGTGTCCACGCTGGCGAAGACGTCGTCGAGCACGAGGATCGGCGGCGCCCCCGCCAGCGCGCGGGCGAGCGCCACCCGCTGGCGCTGGCCGCCGGAGAGCGTGAGGCCGCGCTCGCCCACCACGGTGTCCCAGCCGCGCGGGAACGCGGCGATCTCCTCGGCGATCCCGGCGCGCGCGGCCGCCCGGCGCACGTCGGCCTGGCCGACGCCCTCGCGCCCCAGCGCCACGTTGTCCGCCAGCGCGCGCGAGAAGAGGAAAGCGTCCTGGGGCACCCACGCCAGGGCCGCGCGGAGACGACCGAGCGGCAGCGTGGTGACGTCGCGGCCGCCGACGAAGACCATGGCGGGCGGCGGCTCCCACAAGCGCGCCAGCACGAGCCCCAGCGTGGACTTGCCGCTGCCGGTCGGCCCCACCACCGCCACCAGCTCGCCGGGGCGGACCTCGAAGCTCACGTCCGCGAGGACGGGCGGCCGTCCCTTGTAGGCGAAGGTCAGCCCGGCGAAGCGGATCGACGGCTCCAGCGCGGAGCCGCCGTCGGCCGGTCCCGCCGGCGCCGGGCGCGCGACGGCGAGCACGTGCTGGATGCGCTCCATCGAGACGAGGCCGCGCCGGGTCAGCGCCAGCGTGAACCCCAGCGCCACCGTCGGCCACGCCAGGTACGCGAGATAGCCGGTGAACGCCACGAGGGCGCCGAGCGAGAGGCGGCCGGAGGCGACCGCGGTCCCCCCCGCCCACAGGACGACGAGCGTGCCGAGGCCGGTGACGAGCCCCATGAGCGGCGTGAAGTGCGCCTGCGTGCGGGCGAGCTCGGCGCTGGCGTCGCGCAGGGCGCCGTTGACCTCGGCGAACTCGGCGGTGGCCCGAGGCTCCAGCGTGTAGGCGCGCACGACGCCCATGCCGGCGAGCCGCTCCTGCACGAGGGTCGAGAGGTCGTCCAGCCGCAGCTGCACCGCGTGCGTGCGCTCGCTCACCAGCGCGTTGTAGCGGCGGATCAGCAGCACCAGCGCGGGTGAGGGCGCCATCGCCCACAGGGTCAGCCAGGGGTCCACCGCGACCATCGCAGCGAGCGCGCCGACGAAGGCCAGCCCGGTCGAGGCCGCCGCGATCGCGCCGAACCCCGTCAACGAGCGGACGGCGCTGACGTCGCTGGTCGCGCGCGCCATGAGCTCGCCGGTGCCGAAGCGCGCGAAGAGGGCGGGCGGAAACGTCTGCACGGCCGCGTAGAGCCGGTCGAGCAGGTCGGCGCCGACGTGCTGGGAGGCGCCGGCGATCGCGAAGCGGGAGCCGAGGCGCGCCACGCCGTTGCCGAGCGCGCACAGGATGATCAGGCCGACGTAGTCAGCGAGCGGCGCCGCCGCGCCCTCCGCCTGGAGCGCGTCGATGGCGTGCTTGACCGTCCACGGAATGAGCAGCGAGAGGCTGGTGCCGACGACGAGGCAGCCGAGCCCCAGCACATAGCGGGCGCGGTAGCGCGCGGCGGCGCGCCAGATCTCGCGGGCGGGCGTCAGCGGGGCGGCCCTATGGCTGCGGCCGGCCGGCGAGGTGGGGCTTCAGGGCGGCGTAGACGGCGAACACCATCGGCGTCGGCACCCCCAGCCGCTCGCCCAGTCGGACCGCGTGGCCGTGCAGCGCCTCGAGCTCGAGGGGTCGCCCCTGGGCGAGGTCGTGATGCAGCGAGGACGACGCGTCGGGCGCCACCCCCTCGATCGCCTTGACGACCGATTCGACGACGTCGGCCCCGAGGTCCACGCCGCTCGCGCGCGCCAGGGCGGCCAGCTCCTCGACGATCAGGCGATACAGCCGCCACGTCTCCGGCACCGTGCGGATGACGCCGATCGGCGCGCGGACGAGCGCGGTCGTGCCCGCCTGGGCGCTGATCATCACGTACTTGTGCCAGAGCGCGCGGCGGATGTCGGGCGCCACCTCCGCCCGCACGCCGGCCGCGACGAAGGCCTCGCGCAGCCGTTCGAGCCGCGGGCGCGGGCGGCCGTCGAGCTCGCCGAACACCACGTGGCCGGCAAAGCGATGGGCGATGACGCCGGGCGACTCGATGGTGGCGAAGACGTAGGCGACCCCGCCGACGGCGTGGCCGGGACCGAGCACCCGGTCGATCGTCTCCTCGTTGTCCACGCCGTTCTGCAGCGAGACGACCGCGGTGTCGGGGCCGACCACCGGCCGGATGGCCGCCGCCGCCGTCTCGGTGTCGAACGACTTCACGCAGAAGAGGACGGCGTCAGCCACCGGCAGCCCGGTGACGTCCGCCACCGCCTCGACCTTCACGACGGACTCGCCGTCGACCGCCGAGCGCACGCGCAGACCGTCGCGCCGCATCGCCTCCAGGTGCGCGCCACGCGCCAGGAACGTCACCGGGACGCCGGCCCGCGCCAGCTTGGCGCCGAAGAATCCGCCGACGCCGCCGGCGCCGACGATCAGGATACGCATCGCGCTCACAGCGATCCATGCTACCACCGCTCGCTGTGGTACTCTGCGTCGCGGCATGCGTGAGGAACGTCGCGTCGCGGTCGAGGTGGCGCGCGCCGCCGGCGACCTCCTTCGCGACGAGCTCGCCGGCCCGCGCCGCATCGTCTACAAGGGCCACCCCACCAACCTCGTCACCGAGATGGACGCCCGCGCCGAGGCGCTCATCGTGGACCGCCTGCTCGCCGCCTTTCCCGGCGACGCGATCCTGGCCGAGGAGCGCGGCGCCCAGCCCGGCACCACCGGCCGGCGCTGGATCATCGACCCGCTCGACGGCACCACCAACTACGCCCACGGGCTGCCCCTCTACGCGGTGTCCATCGCGCTCGAGGTCGCCGGCCGTGTCCAGCTGGGCGTCGTCTACGATCCGAGCCACGGCGATCTCTACGTCGCCGAGCGGGGCGCCGGCGCCTTCCGCAACGAGGCGCGGCTGGCGGTGTCGTCCGCCGACACCCTGGACGCGAGCCTGCTCGCCACCGGCTTCCCCTACGACATCCGCGTGACGGGCGACAACAACCTCGCGCAGTTCGCCGCCTTCGCCCTGCGCGCGCGCGGCGTGCGACGCCTCGGCTCGGCGGTGCTGTACCTGGCCTGGGTGGCGGCGGGACGCTTCGACGGCTACTGGGAGCTGCGCCTGGGGGCGTGGGACGTGGCGGCCGCCGGCCTCATGGTGGAGGAAGCCGGCGGGCGGCTGACCAGCCTCACCGGCGGGCCGATCGACCTCGACGCGCCGACCGTCGTCGCCAGCAACGGCCGGATCCACGACGCGATGCTGGCGGTGCTGGAGGAGACGCGCCCCTCATGAGCGACACGACCATCCCGATTCACGTCCGGTCCATCCGCATGGAGGCCGTGAAGGTCGGCGACACCGAGCTGGACGTCACCGGCCACCTGACCGACGAGCGACCCGAGCCGGACGACTGGTTCGGCGTGCCGTCCGAGCCCGTGATCCACGACATGCGGGTGACCCTGCGGGTGCGCCATCCCGACCTGGTCATCACCGCCGTGGCGGCGACGATGGACGCGCGCCCCTACACGCTCTGCACCGATGCGCTCGCGCCGCTGCAGCAGCTCGTCGGCGTGTCGGTCGTCCAGGGGTTCAGCCGCGCGGTCAACGAACGCTTCGGTCGCGCCCGCGGCTGCGCCCACCTCACCGCGCTCGTGCACGCGATCGCGCCGGTCGTGCGGCAGGCCGCCGGTGTCGCCTTCCGCGGCGCGCGCGAGATCCCCGACCCCGCCCGCGACCTCTGGTTCGTCAACACCTGCCAGGCGTGGCGCGAGCACGGCCCCCTGCACACCCACCTCCTCGCCAACAACCTCCCCGCCCTCCGCGCCCTCTCCGCCCGCAAACCCTAGCCAGCACGCTCCGAGCGTCGGCTTTGCCGGCGCAATCCTGATCCAGGGGGAGGCAGGAAGGAGTGCGCCGTTGGCGCGCGACGACCGTCGGCCGGGGAGTCCGAGGGGGCGTAGCCCCCTCGCTCAACGAATCGACGAAGTCCCCCTCCGAGTGCTACATCTCCCATGGCGGGTCGACGGCGACGGGCAGCTCGATGACGGTGGGGCCGTCAGCGGCCAGCGCGCGCGCGATCGCGGCGCCGAGGGTCGGTGGCTCGACGCGCTCGGCGTGGCAGCCGAAGGCGCGGGCCAGCGCGACGAAGTCGGGATTCGCCAGGTCGGCCTCGCCCCAGCGGCCGAACATCCGCTCCTGCAGCCACTTGATCGCCCCGAAGCGGCCGTCGTTGAGGACGAGGAACACGACGGGCAGCCGGTACTTCACCGCGGTCGCCAGCTCGTTGACCGAGTACATGAAGCCGCCGTCGCCGGCGACGGCGATCACCGCGCGCTCGGGGCGCGCGACCTTGGCGCCGATCGCCGCCGGCACCGCGTAGCCGAGGACGGCCGAGCCGGCCGGATACAAAAAGGTGCGCGGGGCCAGCACGGGAAACCGCCACTCCATCCAGTACGTGAGCCCCGTCTGGTCGTTGACGACGATGGCGTCGTCGGGCAGCGCGGCGCGCAGCCCCTGGACCAGCGCGGCGATCTCCGGCGTGTAGCGCGGCCCGGCGTCGGCGCGCGCTCGCGCGAGCCAGGCCCGATCCCACCCCGTCGCCGCGGCGCCGTCGCCGAGCGCGGCCGCCAGCCGCGCCAGCCCGTCGCGCGCGTCACCGACGAGCGCCACCCGCGCCTTGAACACGTGGTCGATCACGGCCGGGTCGAGGTCGAGGTGGATCAGCGCCTGCTCGGGGCCGAGCGCCAGCCCCAGCTTCTCCAGCGAGCGATGGCCGAACTTGGTACCGACGGCGAGGATGACGTCGGCCGCGCGCAGCGATTCCGCGCACGCGCGCCGGTCGGGCAGCACGCCCTGGAAGGCCGCCTCGCGCTCGCTCACCACGCCGCGCCCGGCCACGGTGGCGACGACGGGCGCGCCCAGCCGCCGCACGAGGGCGCGCAGCTCGTCCTCGGCCCCCGCCGCCACCACGCCGCCGCCCGCGACGATCAGCGGCCGCGTCGCGGCAGCGAGCAGTCGCGCCGCCTCCTCGACGTCGGCCACGTGGCACGGCGGCCGCCGGCCGTGGCCGCCGCGCGGCGCCGCCGCGTCGGGGCGCGCCGTGAGGAAGTCATAGGGGATCGAGAGCACCATCGGGCCCGGCCGCCCGGTGCGGAGCAGGTCGAACGCGCCGGCGATGGCACCGGGGATCGCGCGCGCCTCGGTCAGCGCCTCCGCCCACCGCGCGACGGGCCGGAAGCAGTCGATCTGGTTCGGCACCTCGTGCAGCGCCCCGAGGTTGCGGCCGACGAGGTCGGAGGCGATGTCGGAAGCGATCAGCACCACGGGCACCGAGCCCGCGTACGACTCGACGAGCGGCGTCAGCGCGTTGGTGGCGCCGGGCCCGGTGGTGACGAGGACCACGCCGGGCTCCCCCGAGGCGCGCGCGTAGCCGTCGGCCATGAACGCCGCCCCCGCCTCGTGGCGGGCCAGCACGTGATGGAGGTCGCCCCGGCGTAGCAGCGCGTCGTAGATCGCGAGGTTGTGGTAGCCGGGGATGCCGAAGACGTGGCGCACGCCCTCGGCGGCGAGCGCCGCGACGACGAGGTCGCCGCCGGTGGGTCGCCCGTCGCTCACCGGCCGGAGGGCCACGGCGTCGGCGTGGCATGGCGCGTGCCGAACTTGGCGTCGATCCCCGCGCGGATCTGGGCCGGCGTCTTACCCGCCGCGGTCCCACGCATCACGTCACGCGTGATGTCCAGGCAGAGCGTTCACGTGGCCGCGTGGCTGGTCCACGTCGTGCGCCCGGCGCTCTCGGCCTTGATGTAGCAGGAGCGATTGGACGTGTGGCCGAGCTGCCCGCAGCCGCAGGTGCACGGCATCCACTTCAGCACGTCGCCGCGGTCGTGGGCGAAGCGGTAGAGCGCCGCCATGTCGCCCGGCTCGGCGAAGGCCGGCAGTGCCCCGCCCGTCCGCGTCTGGACCTGGTCGCCGATCGCGTCGGGCGTCACCGGATCGTCCGGCGCCGCGGCCGCCGGCACCCACCAGAACGAGCCCATCCCGAGGATCACGGCCAGCGCGGCGCTGCCCGCGACGCGTCGAAGCCTCATCCGGTCCTCCCCAGCGCGTACTCGCGGCCGCCGAGGCGGAGGGCGCCGCGGCCGCTGCGCTCATCGTACTCCGCCAGTGCGAGGAGCTGGTAGGCGGCGGCCCGGCTCAGCCGCGCCTCGAACGCGCCGCCCTTCACCGCGCAGTACGGGACGTCGTCGCGGCCGATGCGCAGCGTGGCGGGATCCACGTCCTGCTCGCTCCCGTCGTTGAGCCAGGCGTGCAGCCGCTCGCCGTCACGCTCGATCCGCGCCACGACGAACGGCGCCGCGGCCACCTCGACCGGAATGCGCACGCGCGTCTGGATGAAGTGCCCCGCCGCGTCCTTCCGGAGATTGCCGCGCAGGTTGGCGAGCACGCCGGCGTGGGTGATCTGCACGTCGCCGTCGTGCCAGTCACCGTCGAGGTCGATCCGCAGCCGGGGGAGCGTCCACCCCGCGGGCAGCGCGTCGGGCGTCGGGTCGGCCATCAGAACACCACGCTGGCGAAGGTGACGACGCCCTCGGGGTCCGGCCACTGGCCGTAGCGGCGCAGCGTGCCCGGCGCGCCGCCGAGCGCGCGCAGCAGCGCCCAGATCGGCGACAGGCCGCAGGTGCGCCGCCGGTCGTTGTCGCGCCGCGCCGACTCGAAGAAGGCGTCGGCGTCGCCGGCCTCGACCGCGGCCAGCATCGCCCGGTCCTCGCGCTCGATCGTGGCCAGCTCGTCCGCGCTCACCGGGGCCGGATCGCCGAAGCGCGGCCCCATGTGGGCGAGATCGGCGGCCGCGACGAACGCCACCGTTCGCCGCGAGCCGGCGGCCGTCTCGGCGAGGGCGTCGAAGAATGCGCGCACGCGGGGATCGTCCTCGGGCCGCCGGCCGCGCGCCAGCGCCTCGTGCACGAAGCTCGTCAGCACGGGGACGACGCCGATCTCCCGGCGGCCGCCGTAGAGGTACTGGAGGAAGACCGCCTGGAACTCGATCGAGTGCTCGTTGCGGTGGGCCAGCTCGGAGCCGAAGCAGTCCTGGCCGGCCCGGCCGGCGAGCGCGTCGACGAACTCGCGGTCCACCCGCGCGGCGCCGAGCGGCGTGTCGTAGTCCTTGCGGGTGAGCGCGAACGGGTCGGCCATGCCGGCGTGGCAGGTGCCGAAGACGACGAACAGGTCGGCGTCGCCCCGCTCGGCGAGGTCGCGGTACCCCCACGCATAGGCGGGACCGCCGCGGTGAAAGTCGATGTGCGGCGCGACGAGGCCGCGCACGCCCCCGCCGGCGAACGCGCCGATCGGCCCCGGGCCGTCGGGCGCGGTGAAGAACGCGTCCATCATCCGCCGCAGCGCGTCGGGCTCGCCGGCGTAGGCGCCGCCGGCGTGCGTGGCCGGGCGGCTCGGCGCGTCCAGGAAGGCGCGGTCGATCGCCGCGCGCCGGCGCGCGAAGCCGGGGCTGTCGAGAAAGCCGTGCTCGTCCAGCGCGTCCAGGAGCTTCTCGATGTGCTCGCGCGTCACCAGCTCGCCGTGACGGCGCATCAGCTCGGCCTGGATGTCGGTGATCGGGTGGTCGCCGTCGAAGAGCGCGACGACCTCGAGGAGCCCCGGCGGCAGCATCACGACCGAGGGGCTGTAGCCGGCGGGATCGCGCAGCGCCACGTAGCGCTCGCCCTCGTGCTCGACCGGGAAGGCCTCGAGGGCGCGGAGCCGGGGCGCGGGATCAGCGCTCATGCCTCGAGGAAGTTCAGAATCGACGCGACGTAAATACGCGCCGCCTCGACCAGCTCGGTGACTTCGACGTACTCATCTACCTGGTGCGGGATGAGCCGGTTGCCCGGGCCGCAGGTGACGATGGGGATGCCGAGCGTCGTCCTCAAGATCGTGCCGTCGGTGGAGCCCGGCACGCCGCCGAACCTGGGCGCCCGCCCGGTCGCCTGGCGCACCCCCTTCATCATCGCGCGCACCAGGGGCTCGCCCTTGTCCACCCGCGTCGGCAGGCGGAAGCCGTTGACCGCCTGCCACTCGAGCGTGGCGCCCGGCGTGGCGTCCATCGCGCGCTGGCAGGCCCCGTCGATCTCCTTGCTGACCGCGTCGGCGTCGGGCCCCGGCGTGAGCCGCACGTCGAGCGTCGCCTGGGCCATCGAGGGGATGACGTTGGACTGCGCCACGCCCTGCACCGGCGCCTGCACGATCGTCGGCGTCACGGTGGGCGGGCGCAGGTACGGGCTGCGCGCGCAGAGCCGGCGCAGCCGGCGCTCCAGCCCCGGCACCTCGGCCAGCAGCGCGGCCAGCGCGGTGATCGGGTTGACGCCGGCCTCCGGCATGGCGCCGTGGGCCATGCGCCCGCGCGCCGTCACCCGCGCCCACACGACGCCGCGCTGCTCGAGGCAGAGCTCGTTCTGCTCGGGCTCGCACACGATCGCCGCCGTCAGCGCGCGGCCGAGCGGCGTCGTGCAGAGGTGGCGCGCCCCGAGCATGTCGCCTTCCTCGTCCACCAGCGCGCCGACGACGAGCTGGCCACCGAGCGGCACGCCGCTGCGCCGGATGGCCGCCGCCGCCACCATCGCCGCCGCCAGGCCGCTCTTCATGTCGGCGCTGCCGCGGCCGTAGATCCGGCCGCCCGCCAGGTCGCCGCCGAACGGGGCGTGCGTCCAGAGCGCGGCGTCGCCCTCGGTGACGACATCGGTGTGTCCCTCGAGCAGCAGCGTCGGTCCCGCCCCGCCCCCGCCGAGGATGCCGAAGACGTTGGGGCGCCCCGGCGCCACCTCGTGGACGTCGACCTCGAACCGCTCACGGCGCAGCCACTGCTCGACGTGGGCGGCCACCGCGGCCTCGGTGGCGTCCGGCTGCCCGGGGCGGACGACGCTCGGGATGCGGACGAGGTCGCGGGTGAGGGCGATCAGCTCGCCTTCGTCGATGCGGGAGAGGACGTCGGAGACTCGCACGACCGTTGCGGGGGCGGGCCCGCCCCTACTGCTGAGGGAAGGAGAGGATGACCGAGTCCAGCCGGATGACCCGGTACTCCTCCAGCGCGATGTAGAAGTAGTGGCCCTCGACTTCCTCGGCGCTCTCCTCGAACGCCACGACCGTCTTCGTCTCCGGCATCTCGCGGAAGGCGTTCGCACCCTCGTCGAACCCATCCCCCCGGGCCACGACCTCGCCGTAGCGGATCGGCGAGCCCTTCGGGCAGTTCACGCGCACATCGGCCGGCGCCTCGGCCATCATGCGCACGAGCAGGTTGATGCCGTACACCTTGATGGGAATGGTCGTCATGTGCGGTCATGATACCACGCAGGATTTAGCGCCGGACTCACTTGAGGCTGCCGGCGGTGAGCCCCCCCACCAGATGGCGCTCGACGAGCGCGAAGAGGACGACGACCGGCACGATCGCGAGCAGCGAGGCGGCGAAGAGAAGGTTCCAGTGCTGCACGTAGGCGGTGACGTAGGACGTGATCCCGACCGTCAGCGGCCGCCGATCGGCGTCGGTCATGAGCGTGAGGGCGACCACGTACTCGTTCCACGCGGCGATGAAGGCGAAGACGACGACGGTGGCGATCCCGGGCAGCGACAGGGGCAGCACGATCCGCACGAGCGCGCGCAGCCGGCCGCACCCGTCCACCGCCGCCGCCTCCTCGAGCTCGCGCGGAATGGAGGCGAAGAACGCGCGCAGCATCCAGATGGCGAAGGCCAGGCTGAACGCCGCGTTGGTGAGGATGAGCGCGGCGTAGGTGTTGACGAGCCCGAGCTCGAAAAACTCGCGGTGCAGGCCGACGACCAGCGCCGTGGGCGAGAACATCTGGGTCACCAGCACCAGCAGCAGGAACGCGGCGCGCCCGCCGAACCGGTGGCGGGCCGTGTAGTACGCGGCGGGGACGGCGGCGAGGACGACGACGATCGTCGACGCCGCCGCGACCACGAGCGAGGTGCGCAGCCACCCCTGGAACGCGGGGTCGGCCAGCACGTCGAGGAAGTTCTGCGGCTGCCAGGCCACCGGCAGCAGGCGCGGCGGGCTCTGCCGCAGCTCGCCTTCCGGCTTCGTCGCCGTGAGCAGCATGACGAGATACGGCGAGGCGAGCGCCAGGGCCACGAGCTGTCCGGCAACCGCCAGCCCGGTGCGGCGCCTCACGCGTCCTGCTCCCGCCAGCGCGCCGCGCGCAGGTAGACGAGCGCCGCCGCCAGGGTCACCAGCACGTTGACGACCCCGAGCGCGGCGGCCAGCCCCACGTCGCGCAGCGCGCTCTTGAAGGCGATCTTGTACATATACGTGATCAGCGTGTCGTGGCCGAACCCCGGGTTGCGGTCGTTCAGCGTCCACACGATCGGAAACGAGTTGAACACGTAGATGAGGTTGAGCACCGTCGCCACCACCAGCGCCGGCCGCAGCAGCGGCAGCGTGATCGCGCGATACGCCCGCCAGCCGGCGGCGCCGTCCACCCGGGCCGCCTCGTACACCTCGGGCGGGATCGTCTGCAGTCCCGCCAGCAGCACGTAGGCCGTGAACGGCAGCGAGACGAAGACGCCGACGGCGATCATCGCCCCCTGCACCGTGGCGTCGTCGCCGAGCCAGTCCACCGGACGGTCGAGGATGCGCAGGGTGACGAGGAGGTGGTTGAGGATCCCGAAGTAGTAGTCGTAGATCCACACGAAGAGCTTCGAGGTCATGATGAGCGAGGCCGCCCACGGCACGATGAGCGTCCAGCGTACGAGGCGCCGCCCCGGGAACTGCGCGTCGAGGAGCTGGGCGAGCCCGAGCGAGAGGGCGACGGTGATGCCGACCACCGCCGCCACCCACACCACGGTGTTGAGCGCGACGGTGGGCAGCGCCTCCTGGCGGGCGAGGCGCAGGTAGTTATCGGCGCCCACCCACCCCTGGAAGACGCCGGTGATCGAGTAGCGGCCGAGCGACGCGCGGACCAGCTGGACGGCCGGGAAGACCACGACCGCGGCGATCAGCGCCAGGCTGGGGCCGAGCCAGACCAGCGCCTGCCACCCGCCCGCGCGGCGGCGGTTCAGCGGCCGCCTTCCGCCGCCGTCGCGTTCCGCTGCAGCCGCGCGAGCACCTGCCGGGGATCGCCGCCCGGCTGCACCGCCAGGCCGATCGTCTGCTGGACGTCGAGCTTGACCCGGTCCCAGACGGGATCGGTCGTGGGCGCCAGCCGGGCGTGGGGCAGCGCGTCGAGATAGGGCTTGAGCCTGGGGTTCGCGCGCATGCGCTCGAGGCCGGACTTGGTGACGGGCAGGAACCCCTCCGCGGCGATCCAGCGCGTGATGTTCTCCGGCTGATAGTAGAGATCGAGAAAGCGCCGGACGGCGTCCTGGTTGCCCGTCTTGCGGAAGGCCATCAGGTAGTCCTCGACCCCCAGCGTGACGGCGGCGCCGGCGTTCGTCGGCATCGCGGCGACGCCGTAGCGGACCTTCCCGGCGGCGTCGAGCTGGGCCGCCAGCGGGCTGAAGCCCATGACCATGCCCACCTTGCCGTCCTTGAAGAGCTGAAAGGCGCCGTCGGTCCGGTTCGTCTTGCCGGGGTTGACCTGGACCACCCGGTGCTTGTTGGCGAGGTCGGCGAGGAAGGCCAGCGTCTGCACGTTACGCTCGCTGTCGATCGTCCACCGGTCGCCGGATTTCCAGTCGCCGCCGTTGTTCCACATCCAGATGGACCACTCGGCCTGGGCCTCCTCGGGGCCGAGCGGCAGCGCGTAGCCGATCGTGCCGCCGCCGAGCGCCTGGATCTTCCCGGCGTCGCGCACGAACTCGTCCCAGGTCTTCGGCGGCGCTGCGATGCCGGCCTTCGCGAAGAGGTCCTGGTTGTAGAAGAACGCGCGCGCGCTCGCCAGGATCGGGAACCCGTACTGCGTGCCGTGGTACTCCCCGCCCCGGGCGAACGCCTCCAGGAAGTCGTCCTTCGTCCCGGGCGAGAGCACGTCGGCCGCCCCGTAGAGCAGCCCGTCTTTCGCGTAGCTGGAGAACGAGTTGAGGTTCAGCACGTCGGGCGGCTGGCTGTTCTGCAGCATCGTGGTGACCTGCTGGTCGATGGAGTTCCAGTCCACCACCTGCAGCTCCACGCGGACGCCCGTCTGCTTCGTATACGCCGCGGCCAGGTCGCGCCAGAACGGGCCCGTGTGGTCCTTGCTGTACTCGGCGATCACGACCTTGATGGATGCGGGGCCGCCGCCGCGGTCACAGGCGACGAGGGAGAGCAGCGCCAGCGCGACGAGCAGGACGCGTCTCAGACCGAGGTCCCCGGCAGCCCCGGTTGGCCGGCCGGGGCCGGGCCGCCTTCGACGCCCTTGCGCTCGATGCCCTCGAGCTTGTCCCCGAAGCGATCGAGATCCCGCTGCGCGTCGTCGAACTGCTTCTGCGCGTTGCCCAGATGGGCGCCCACCTTGCTCATGTGCTCGCGGACCTTGTCGAGATCATCGCCGAGCCGGATCAGATCGCCCTGGATCTCCCGCGCGTTGGCCTCGATACGCAGGCCGCGTAATCCGAGGATGATCACCTGCAGGTAGGCGTACAGGCTGTTGGGCGAGACCGGGATGACGCGCCGTGAGAGCGCGTACGCGGCGATCGCCTCATCCTCGCTGTCGTCTTCCTTGATGATGATCTCGTAGTAGACGTTCTCGGCCGGCACGTACATGAGGGCGAAGTCGTACGTGGCCTCGTCCGGCAGGATGTACTTCTTGGCGATCTCGTCCACCCGCAGCTTCACATCGCGGGTGAAGGCCTTGCGCAGCGGGCGGCGGCGCTCTTCCTCGGGCTCGGCTACCAGCCGCCGGAAGTTCTCGAGCGGGAACTTCGCATCCACCGGCACCAGCCGTTCGTTGATGCGGATCACGGCATCCACCTTCTCGCCGCTCTTGAACGCATGCTGCATGGCCCAGTGCTCGCGCGGCAGCATCTGGGCCAGGACCTGCTCGAGCAGGGTCTCGCCGAGGCCGCCGCGGACCTTCGGCGATTTCAGCACCTGCTCGAGACCCTGGATGTCACGGCCGATGTCGACCACGCGCTGGGTCGCCTCGCGAAGCGTGCCCAGGCTGCCCTGCACGTCGCCGACGATCCGCGTCGCGTGGTCCAGCCGTTCGCCCATCGTCGACTGCCCCGACTGAATCAGCCGCATGCCTTCCTGCAGCTGGCGCGTGACCTCCCCGGCCACTCCCTTGAGCTCCGTCGCCACCCCGCGCTGCAGTGCGTTCAGCTCGTCCTTCACCTGTGTGGTCAGCGTGCCCACCTCGCGCCGCAGCGCCTCCTGCCCGGCGCGCCCGTCGGTTCGCACCGCCTCGATCTCCTGTTGCAGCATTGCCGTCGCCGCCTCCGGCACCCCGGTGCGCGCCCGCAGCTCGCCGAGCTCGCGGCGCGCCGCCACGAGCGTCCAGGCGACGAGCGCCAGTACTGCGAGCAGACCTCCGAGGAGAATCCCGACCAGCTCGCTCATGTCGACCGGCGTCCCTTCCAGTGGCGGCACACGACGCGCAGGCCGCACGGCGGGCACACGACCGGGTCGCGGCGGTCGCGACAGTCCCCGGCCATCCGCGTGTGGCAGAGCGCGAAATCGTACTTCACCGGATCGGCGGGATCGATCAGCGCCAGCCGCGCCGTGATCTCCTCGGCCATCTTCCAGGTGCGGGAGCGGCGGCGGGTGAGGCCGATCGCCCGGCTCATGTTCTCGATGTGCGTGTCCACCGGCACCAGCAGCCGCGCCGGCGAGAGCGAGGTCCACAGGCCGAAGTCCGGCGCCTCGCGCCGGACCATCCAGCGAAGGAAGAGGTGCAGCCGCTTGCACGGCCCGCCGACCGAGGGCAGTGGGAAGAGATGGCGGTAGCCGCGCGAGAGGCGGCCGCGCGGGAAGAGGCCACGCACGTCGGCGTCGAGGAACGCCCGCGAGAACCGCTCCAGCGCGGGGCGGATTGGCCCCGCCGGGTCGGCATCGCCCGCCGCGAAGCACTTCTCCAGCGACCCGTACCGCGCGAGAAGGTCGCGCGCCGCGACGCAGAACGCCACCAGGTCGCGCGGCCGGTTGAAGCGGTACACGAAGCCGGCGAACGCCTGCCCGTCACGGGCCGCGTCGAACTCGCGCACGAACGCCGCCGGCGCCGTACCCATCGCGCGCAGCACCCCCTCCAGCGCGCGGCCGAAGAGGTCCACCCGCCCGTAGGCGAGACACGCGGTGAGCAGGGCGACGAGCTCGCGATCGTCGTGAGCAGGGTAGCGGAGGGGGAACTCGATCGCGTCGCGCGCGAGCCGCGCGCCGTAGTCGAACTCGCGGTAGAGCCGCTCGAGCGGCTCGCGGAGTGCGCCGGCTGACGTCATTCGGCGGTCTCGCGCGGCATGATAACATGCCGCCTCGTCAGGCGATGAGTCGAATCCCCACGCGCACGCATCCGCTCGCCGTCGGCGTCGTGGGCCTCGGCGCCATCGGGCGCCGCGTCTGCCAGGCGCTCGACGCCGGCCTGCCCGGCGTGCGGCTGGCCGCCGCCACCGCGCGCGACCGCGCGCGCGCCGAGACCTTCCTGAAAGCGCTGCGCGTGCCGGCGCCGTTCCTGCCGCTCGACGATCTCGTGGCGGCCAGCGAGGTGGTGGTCGAGGCCTCCACCCAGGCGCACCTGCAGGAGGTCGCGCCGAAGGCGCTCGGCGCCGGGCGCGACCTGGTCGTCCTCTCGTGCGGAGCGCTGCTGGGACGCGCCGACTGGGTGGCGCTGGCCGAGCGCCACGGCGGCCGGATCCTCGTGCCCTCCGGCGCGATCGCCGGCCTCGACGGCGTGAAGGGCGGCGCCATCGGGCCGATCACGTCGGTGACGATGGAGAGCCGCAAAGCGCCCGCCGGGTGGGCCGGCGCGCCGTGGGTCGTCGAGCAGAAGATCGATCTCGCCGCGATCCGCGAGGAGACGCTGCTCTTCGAGGGGCCTGCCACCGCCGCCTGCCCGGCGTTTCCCGCCAACGTCAACGTCCTCGCCGCGCTCTCGCTCGCCGGCATCGGTCCCGAGCGGACGACGACGCGGATCTACGCGGTGCCGGGGCTCGAGCGCAACACCCACCGCATCCGGGTGGAGGGCGAGTTCGGCTCGCTCGCCATCGAGGTGCGCAACGTGCCCTCGGAGAACCCGCGCACTGGGCGGCTGTCCTATCTCTCGACGATCGCGCTCCTGCGCGATCTCGGCGCCACGCTCCGCGTCGGGACGTGAGCGAGGCGATCCGGGCGTCGTTCGACCGGATCGCCGCCCAGTACGCCGCCGACTTCGCCGACGAGCTCACCCGCAAGCCCTGGGACGCCGAGCGGCTGCGCCGCTTCGCCGCCGCCTGCGCGCCGGGCCCAGTGCTCGATGTCGGCTGCGGCGCCGCCGGTCACGTCGGCCGCTTCGTGGCGGACCTGGGCGTGCGCGTCGTTGGCGTGGATCTCTCCGCCCGGTCGGCGGCGCTGGCGCGAGGGCTGAACCCCGACCTCGCCTTCGTCGCCGCCGACATGCGGGCGCTGCCCTTCGCCACCGGCGCCTGCGCGGGGATCGTCGCCTTCTACTCGCTCATCTACGAGGCCGATCCGGCTCCCGCGCTGGTGGAGCTGCGGCGCGTGCTGCGGCCGCGCGCTCCGCTGCTGGCGGCGGTGCACGGCGGCGAAGGCATCCAGCGCTTCGACAGCTACAAGGGGCTGGCGGTGGACGTCACCCTGCACCTGCGGTCGGCGGGCACGCTGGCAGCGCAGGCCGTCCGCGCGGGGTTCGCTCTCGAGGAGGTGGAGGCGCGGCCGCCCTACCCGTTCGAGCACGCGACCGAGCGGCTCTACCTCGCCGCCCGCGCGGCCGGCTGAGCAGCGCTAACCGGCCTGCGTCGATTCCAGGAAGCGCTCGGCCTCGAGGGCGGCCATGCAGCCGGTGCCGGCGGCGGTGACGGCCTGGCGCCACGTGTGGTCGGCGACGTCGCCGGCCGCGAACACGCCGGGCACCGAGGTCTGCGTGGCGCCCGGCTTCACCTTGACGTAGCCGTCGGGCAGCAGCTCGATTT
>JBGQFW010000007.1:0-75956 GCA_041497115.1 Methylomirabilia bacterium | reverse complement strand
GTGAAGGGCGGGGGCCTTGCGGGGTCGTCGATTCATCCGGCTCGCCGTGGGGGGCGACCGCCCGCGCGGGGGAGGTCGCCGCCGTGAACGGTTCAGCGCCGCTTCCTCGGCTTCGGCCTCTTCTCCGTGACCTTGCCGATGCGGCCGACGGCCTTGCGGACCTTCTTCATGTACGCCTTGACGGCCTTCCTTTCCTTCGGGCCCTTCACCATGATCGTGACGGTGTGCGTCTTGCCGGGCGGGATCGCTGTCATCGCCTCACCTCCTCTCGTGCGGGTCGGTCTCGGACGGACTACCGGGCATCGCGAATCCCCGAGAACAGGTCGTCGGCATGGAAGACGGCGGGGGCCGTGTCCACGTCGCGGACGAAGTAGTAGTCGGCGACGGCGTCGTACGGCTCCGCGATGTCGACGCGCTCGCCGAGCGCCAGGCGCACATAGGTGGCCGCCATGTTGTGGCGGCCTGTCAGGTCGAAGAGGTTCATCATCGTGATGAAGCGCCCGGCGTTGATCTCCGTCACGCACGGCACGCCACGCGCATTTTCCTTCAGGTCCACGCTGAACGCACCGGAGATTCGACGACCCAGCGCCTGGATGGCCCGGGTGCAGACGTCGACGACGGCCGGCTCGATGACGGTCTTGGCCAGCGCCGCGATGGACGACACGCCGCTCGGCTGGCTGCCGCCGCCGAAGTACGACAGGCGCTCGACGGTCTTGATGAGCACGAGCCGCCCCTCGCGCCAGAGGCTCTGGCAGGCGAAATCCCGGCCGGGTAGATACTCCGCGAGCGTGAAGGCGCGCGCGGGCACGCCGCGCATGTCTTCCCAGTACCGGATCCACCCCACCGCCTGGGCGGCGCTGGTCACCGGCACCGCGCCCCGTGAGGCGCCGCCGGTTCGGATGCGGCACCAGACACGCCGGCGCCCGAGTCGCCGGAAGACGCGGGCCACGTCGGCCCGGTCGCGGATCGGGTGCGTCTCCGGCACCGGCACGGCTCGGGCGGCGAGTCGCTGTGTCAGCCGGTACTTGTCGGCGCACAGCATGAGCACGGGATGAGGCGGCAGGAACACCCGGCACGGCAGGATGGCCCGCACCGCCGAGAATCGCCGCACGGCCGCATCGGTGTTCGGGATGGCGACCTGCACCCGTCCGGCCCGCGCGGTGCGGCACAGGCTGGCCACGTAGCCGGGATGATCCGCCGGCGGCAGGAGGTAGTTCGCGGCGGCGATGGACTTCTTCAGGAAGAACCGGTCGTCGTGGCAGCCGACGACCCGCACGCGACGATCCCCGGCGCGGAGGCTGCGGATGAGACTGTTGCCGGCCCCGGTGCCGGCGCCGGGGACGAGGACGCAGGCGGGCATGCGCCGGCTACCGATCGGGCGCGATCTCGCGCGCCGCGAAGGCCCTCGTGAGGATTCGCCCGTAACGGCCGCGAAACAGGGCGCGATCGGCGGCCAGCATGTTGGCCAGGACGCGGGAAAACGTGACGCCGTCCCGGACCGTGATCTCCCAGGTGCGTGCCAGCAGGCGCGCGAAGTCGTCGCGGGCGCCGGCCAGCGCCCGGTGGAACGCCCGCGGGTGTCGGAGGTAGCGCCGCTCGAACCGGTCACGCAGCGCGGGAACCGGGGTGTGCGGCGCATGACGGGACGCCGCGGCCAGCGAGCGCGGGATCGCGCCGAGGGCCACCAGGCGCGCCTCGTAGATCTCCACGAACGCGTCGAAGGCGCCGCCGAGGAACGGCTTGGCCAGGCGATACTTGTCCATCGTCTTCGCGCCGCGGGCGAACGTCATCGTGCTGTCGTTGTAGAGCGTGCGGAGGCGGTCGAAGCTGGTCCGGCCCCACGCGCCGAGCCGCGAAATCGAATTGATCGAGAACAGCTTGCCGCGCGTCCGCTCGAGCGCGAACCTCAGCACGGAGTCGAAGTGCAGGGCCGAGAGCATCGCGACCAGATCCGCGGCCGCCTCCTCGTGAGCGCGGTGCATCAGCGACTTTTCGTCGTCGGGCATCGTGCCGATCACGGACTTGAGGATGAGGTGGCCGGTCTCGTGGGCGACGAATTCGAAGTTCGTGCAGTACGGCAGATTCCGCTCGGCCGGCTCGGGATAGAACGGATAGCCGAATTCGAGATACCCGTCGCCCGACCACGCGTTGTTCGACGAGACCCGGGGGATCACTTCGAGGCCGGGGCCGAACGTCTCCCGGAAGTGCCACGGAATCCGGCGCCCGAGGTGGTGTTCCCAGATCTCCATCACGAGCCGGACGACCGCGAACGTTGCCGCGGCGTCGAACTGACGAGTCCCCACCCGCAGCTGGTCGAAGTGCCCGCGCCGCGGCCGTGCCGGGGGCAACCGCGGCGCGCCGCGCAGATAGGGTGGCATGCTGCGGACCGTGTTGTCCCTGTCACGCCGGTAGGGAAACTTGTGGCGCGCGTCGATGACGTGCATCGTCACGTCGCGGGGGCCGGCGGCGATGGTGCCCGGGCTGGCCCGGACCCTGACGATCTCGGCGGCGAATCCGGTCGCCGGTGACTGGGCAAAGATCGAAAACTTCGTTCCGCGCGTGCTGAAGCGAAACGAGGTCACGGACGTCCGCCAACGCGTGCCGCCGTGGTGTCCCCGTGCACGCCGAGGACTGTAGCACGCCGTCGGCGATCGGGATGCGCCCGGCCCGAGGTCGGGGTTTACCCGACGGCTCGCATCGCGCCTTACGCCTTGCCCTGCAGCGCGCGGGTGAGCTGATCGAGGTGGTTGTCGTCGTGCCAGGCCATCAGGGCGAGGAAGTTGTCGAGCGTCATGCGCCCGCGCACGGCGTGGATGCCGCCCTTGCTCCACTGCGCGGGCGTCAACGCGCGCAGCGTCGCCACCGTCTCCTCGCGCCGCTTGCGGAAGGCGGCGACCGCCTCGCCGGCGTCGTTGCGGAGGTACTGCCGCTCCTCGGCGAGACGATCGGGGTTGCCGCCGACGAGCTTGGGGTCGGTGTCCATGGCGAGGATCTGCTCGAAGCGCGTGCCGAAGGCCTCCTCGGTGTCGCGCAGGTGGCAGAGCACCTCCTTGGCCGCCCAGTTCTTGGCGTCGGGCCGGCGCGAGAGGGCGGCGTCGCTCTGCCCCTTGATGGCGGCGGCGAGCTGATCGGCGGTGCGGGTGAGGCGGTCGAGGCGCTGCGCGGCCGGCTGCGTGGCGTACTCCTCCATCGTGGCCATCAGGGTCGTCCTTCCAGGGCTCGAGTGAGCTGCTCCAGGTGATTGTCGTCGTGCCAGGCCATGAGGGCTACGAGCACGTCCAGTGTGATGCGGCCGTGCGCGGGGTGGATGCCGCCGCGCTGCCAGTCGTCGGGGGCCAGCCCCACCAGCGTCGCCAGCGACTCGCCGCGGCGCCGGCGGAAGTGCGCCGCCGCCAGCGCCGGATCGTGCAGGCGGTACTGGCGCTCGCTCGCCCACCGGTCGGCCGGCCCCGCCTCGGGCAGCGCCGGCTCGTCCATCGTGAGGATGTCGGCGAAGCGCCGGTCGAACATCTCCTCGGCGTCACGCAGATGGCAGACGATCTCGGTCGGCGACCACGCCCCCGGCGCCGGCCGCCGGCCGAGTCCGTCCTCGTCTCGTCCGGCCAGCGCGGCGGCGACCTGGTCGGGCGTGCGGGCCAGCCGGCGCAGCCGCTCGTCGGGGTCGCGGCGGAACCACGCGTCCACCGCCGGCCACGGCGTGCGGCGCTCGGGCACGAGCTGCCGGAAGAGGCTCGACTCGCGCTTGTAGAAACCCTCGGTGTGATAGGAGTCGCGCAGCCGCAGCAGCGCGTAGTCCAGATGGTGGCCGACCTCGTGCAGCAGCGTCCGCAGATACGTCCGGAAGGCGACCACCCGCCGCTGCTTGGCCGTGCGCATCCACAGCTGGATCGTCGGTGGCCGGCCACGCTCGGCCGTGTAGAGGCCGTGCAACTCGCCCCACCGGGCGTGCGGGCGCGCCGCCAGCACCTGCACCTTCACCGGCGGCACGCCGAGGCCGTCGGTGAGGCCGCGGATCAGCCGCTCGGTCGCGCGCTGGACCTGGCCGCGGTCCTCGCTCGTCAGCGCGGTGGTGAGCGCCTCGATATCCGGGTGCAGGGCGCCCGGCCGCGGCAGGCGCACCTCGGCGATCTCGTCGCTCCGGCGGTAGACCGCCTGCTGCGCGTGGGTCAGGCGAGCGTAGAACGCGAACGGCATGCGCCCACAGACTACCGTCCCTGCCAGCGCGGCTTGCGTTTTTCCAGGAAGGCCTTGGCGCCCTCGAGGCGGTCCTCGGTGGTGCGCAGGAACGTCGAGAGATCGCCCTCCAGCTGGATGCCGTCGGCGAGCGGCAGCGCGAGGCCCTTCACCACCGACTCCTTGGCGTAGCGCAGCGCCACCGGCGCCTTGGCGGCCAGCGTCGCCGCCAGCTCGCGGGCGCTCGCGAGCGCCTCGCCGGCCGGCACCACGCGCTCGACCAGGCCGATGCGCAGCGCCTCGGCGGCGTCGATGCGGGCGCCGGTGAGGATCATCTCGAGCGCCTTGCCGCGACCGACCAGGCGCGGCAGCCGCTGGGTGCCGCCGCCGCCCGGGATGATGGCGAGGTCGATCTCGGTGAGGCCCAGGCGCGAGTCGGCCGCCGCCACGCGAATGTCGCACGCCAGCGCGAGCTCGAGGCCGCCGCCGAAGCAGTAGCCGCCGATGGCGGCGATGATCGGCTGCGGGCAGCGGTCCATCACCTGCCGGAAGTCGATGCGGCGGCGGTGCTCGCGGAAGACGGTGGGCACCTGCGGCGCGGTGAACTCGCGGATGTCGGCGCCCGCCGAGAACGCCTTGCCGCCGGCGCCGGTGACCACCACGACGCGCACGGTGTCGTCGGTCACCAGCCCCTCGAAGACGCCCTGCAGCTCGCGCCGCATTGTCTCGTTCATCGCGTTGTGCACGTCGGGCCGGTTCAGCGTGATCGTGGCCACGCCGTCGGCGCTCTCGTAGCGGATCGCCTCGTGCGCGCTCATCGCACCACCTTCTTCGCCCGCAGCGCGGTCACGGCGGCGGCGTCGTAGCCGAGCTCGCGCAGCACCTCGTCGGTGTGCTGGCCGAGCGTCGGCGGCGGGCCGGGATCGGTCGTCGGCGTTGCCTCGAACACCAGCGGCAGGCCCATCAGCCGGAGCCGGCCCACCTCGGGATGGTCGTACTCGCGCACCATGTCGTGGTGGCGGACGGCGGGGTCGTCCATGAACTCCAGCATCGTCTTGACCGGCCCCGCCGGGATGTCGTGGGCGGCCAGGATCTCCAGCCACTGCGCGCGCGGCTTCTCGGCGAAGCGCTTCTCGAGGATCGGCAGCAGCGCCTCGTTGTTCTGCAGGCGGAGCAGCCAGGAGGCGAAGCGGGGGTCGTCGGCGAACTCCTGCATGCCGAGCGCCGTGCAGAGCTTGACCCAGAACGACTGGTTGCCGCACGCCAGGAAGAACCACTCGCCGTCGGCCGCCTGGTAGAGGCGGTAGGTCGGATTCTCGCGGATCAGCACCGGCTTGCCTGGATAATCCAGCGCGATCCCCGACTGGAGCGCCATCACGCCCTGCAGCAGCGAGGTCTCGATGCGCTGGCCGCGCCCGGTGCGCTCGCGCACGAACAGCGCGGCGAGCACCGCCTGCACCGCCAGCGCCGCCGTGTAGTAGTCGGTCGGCGCCGTACGCTGATACTTCGGCGGCCCCCCGAAGCCCTGCAGCGTCATGACGCCGCCCAGCGCCTGGAGGATCGGGTCGAAGCCGGGACGGTCGGCGTAGGGCCCGGTCGAGCCGAACGCGGTGACCGAGCAGTAGACGAGGCGGGGGTTGAGCGGGGCCAGCTGTCCGTAGCCGACGCCCAGGCGGTCGGCCACGCCCGGGCGCCAGTTCTCCATCAGCACGTCGCCCTCGCGAGCCAGCCGCTCGACGATCTCGCGCCCCTCGGCCGTCTTGAGATTGAGCGCGAGCGAGCGCTTGCCGCGGTTCCAGCCGAAGAAGCCGGGCAGCTCGCGGAAGGAGTCGCCCTCGAGCGACTCGACCTTGACGACGGCGGCGCCGAGGTCGGCGAGCATCATCGCCGCGTAGGAGCCGGCGATGTAGCTGGTCAGGTCGACGACGCGGACGCCGTCGAGCGGCGGGGGGCCGGGGGCCACGCGCGCGCCTCAGGCGGCGACGAGGCGCAGGAGCAGCTCGCGATGGAACTCGGCGTCGCCGTACTGCGCCTCCAGCGCCTTCGCCCGCTTGAAGTACATGTGCAGGTCGTACTCCCAGGTGAAGCCGATGCCACCGTGCACCTGGATCGCCTCGCCGCACACCTTGCGGGAGGCGTCGCCGACGTAGGACTTGGCGACCGAGGCGGCCGCCTCGGCGTCCTCGGCGCCGGCGTCGAGGGCCCACGCCGCGTAGTACACCGCCGCGTGCGAGTTCTCGGTCTCCAGCAGCATCTCGGCGCACTTGTGGCGGATGGCCTGGAAGGAGCCGATCGGCTGGCCGAACTGCTCGCGCACCTTGGCGTAGCCGACGGCCATGTCCAGACAGCGGCGCGCGGCGCCGAGCATCTCGGCGGCGGCGCCGACCGCGCCGCGGCGGAGCAGTCCCAGCAGCAGCGGCGCCGCCGCGCCGGCCGCGCCCAGCGCGTCCTCGGCGCGGACCGGCACGCGATCGAGCGTGAGGTGCGCCCAGCGCGTGCCGGGGTCCATCGCCATGATCGGCGACCAGCCGAGCCCCGGCGCCGAGGGGTCCACGAGGAACAGCGTGACGCCCTCGGGCGCGCGGGCCGGCACGAGCAGGACGTCGGCGACGTGCCCCCACGCGACGTAGCGCTTGAGCCCGCTGAGCTGCCAGCCGGTCGGGGTCCGCTCGGCGCGCGTGGCGATCGCGTCCGGGCTCCAGTCGAGATCGGCGTCGAGCAGCGCGAGCGTCGCGCGCGCGTCGCCGGTGGCGATCGCGCCGAGCCACCGCTTCTTCTGCGTGTCGCTCCCGGCCCGGGCGATCGCGTGGGCGGCCAGCATCGTCGGCCAGAACGGCCCCGGGTAGGCGGCGCGGCCGAGCTCCTCCAGGAGCAGCGCGCTCTCGACCATGCCGAGACCGCTGCCGCCGTGCTCCTCGGGCAACGACAGGCCGAGCCAGCCGAGCTGGGCCATCTCCTTCCACATCGCCTCGCTCGCGCCGCGGGGGTCGTCCCACAGCAGCCGCACCGCCGCCGACTTGCAGTGCTCGTCGAGGAACGCGCGGGCGGAGTTCTTCAGCAGCGTCTGGTCGGAGGTGAACGCGAAATCCATGGGGTCAGGCCTTCATGCGGTCGGCGCGGACTTCCTTGGGCAGCCCGAGCACCCGCTCGCCGATGATGTTCTTCTGGATCTCGGAGGAGCCGGAATAGATCGTGCCCGCCCGCGACCACAGGAACGCGGTGGCCCAGGTCCCCGCCTCGCCCGACGACGTGTCGATCTCCTCGAACTCCTCCCGCGCCGTCATCTGCTGCCCCCACGGGCCGAGGATCTCCAGCGCCGTCTCGTAGTAGCGCTTCTCGAACTCGGTGTAGGAGAGCTTGGTGATGGAGGAGGCGGCGCCCGGCGAGTCGCCCTTGTTGAGCGCGGACAGCACGCGCAGGCCGGCGTAGCGCTGCACCTCCAGCTCGGCGTAGAGCTTGCCCATCTTGGAGCGCACCGCCGCGTCCTCGAGCAGCGGCCGGCCGTTGCGCCGGAGCTGCCGGGCGGCCCGCACGAGCTGGCTGAAGGCGATCGCGTAGCGGGTGACGCGCCCCAGCGAGTTGCCGCCGCGCTCGTAGCCGAGCGTGGTCTGGGCGATGGCCCACCCCTCGTTCAGCTTGCCGATCAGGTCGGACTTCTCCGCGCGCGCGTTGGTCATGAAGACCTCGGAGAAGAGCGAGTGGCCGGTGAGCTGCTTGAGCGGCCGCACCTCGACGCCGGGCTGGCGCATGTTGAGCAGGACGCAGGAGATCCCCTTGTGCTTGGCGACGGCCGGATCGGTGCGGGCCAGCAGGATGCCCCAGTCGGCGATCGGTCCGCTCGACGTCCAGATCTTCTGGCCGTTGACCTCGAAATAGCCGCCCTTGTCCTCGGCCCGCGTCTTGAGGCCGGCGAGATCGGAGCCCGCGTTGGGCTCCGAGTAGAGCTGGCACCAGATCTCCTCGGCCGTGAGCATCCTCTTGAGGTAGCGCTGCTTCTGGGCCTCGGTCCCGTGCACGATGATCGTCGGGCCGATGAACCCGATGCCGAGACCGTTGATGGCCGGCGGCGCGCCGATCCTGGCCATCTCGTCCTGCACGATCGCCTGCTGCATCGCGGTCGCGCCCCAGCCGCCGTACTCCTTGGGCCACAGCATGCCGACGTACCCGGCCTCGTAGAGCCTGCGATGCCACGCCTTGCGCTCGGCGAGCGTCTTGAGGTCGTCCTTCGGCGTGTTGGCCTGGAGCCAGCGCCGGGTCTTCTCACGGAACGCGCGGTCCTCGGCAGAATAATTCAGGTCCATTGAGCGCCTCCTGGGAGTGCCCGTTTGTAACACGCGGGCCGGTCCCAGGCAACGCCGGGAGGTCGAGGAGCGCCACGGCTCCGCCGGGGCGCTCCGAGCGTCGTGGGGTTTGGGGGGCCATTTCGGGGCCCCCCAACTGGTCAGGCGGGGAGGTGGAAAATCGCGGTGTGCAGGACGTGCGCGACCGGGCGCGCGCGCGCGCCGGCGACGATGACCAGGTCGAGCTCGACGAACTCGCGCCCCTTCTTCTCGAACAGCGAGCGTACCCGGCCGCGCGTGGCGAGGGTCTCGCCGACGCGGGCGCCGCCGAGGTGACGCACCACACTGCCGGTGTGGATCCATGGCCCCAGCCGCACGTTCTGCCGGAGTGCGCGATTGGCCTGATCGAGGAAGAAGGCGGGATGCACCCAGCCGTCGGCGCCGCGGTAGACCGGCAGGGGATCGGCGACCTTCGCCAGCCACTCGGCGGCGGCCGCCTCGTCGTAGGTGCTCATCGGCGTGCCGAGCACGTCGAGCCCGCTCAGGTGCGCGCGCGTCGCCTCTGGGCGTGGCTCGGGCAGCGGCGCCGTCGGGTACATCGCGACGTTGACCGGCGTGGGCATGCCGGCCGGCAGCGTGGCCGCCAGCGTCGCCGCCTCCGGCGTGGCGGCGGTGGCGCCGGTGACGGTGAGGCCGGTCCCCCTGGCGTCGCGCGTCGTCACCACCCCGGTCACGCTGAGCTCCTCCGCCTCGAAGACGGGCCGGGCGAAGCGCACGGTGGCGGTGCCGCGCTCGAGCCAGGCGGGGCCGAAGGCGGCCACCAGCGGCTCGGTCAGATACGCGTAGACGGTCACGCCGGGCACCAGGCCGCCGCGAAAGCCGTAGCGCCGCGCGGTCTCGTCGTCGTGGATCTTGTTCTCGCTGTTGCTGGAGGTGTTGCGTGCCTCGACGCGATAGACGGGCAGGGATTCGACGCTCATGCGCGGAGTCTAATATATACTTCCGGCGGGATGAAGCACGTCATCCTCCTGCTCGTGCTGCTCACAGTGATCGGCGGCATCGTGCTGCTGATCGCCGTCGGCTGGGGCATCAGCGTCAACAACAGCCTCGTGCGCCTGGAGCAGACCGTCAACGCGCAGTGGGCGCAGGTGCAGACCGTCTATCAGCGCCGCCTCGACCTGCTCCCGAACCTGGAGGAGACCGTCCGGGGCTTCGCGAAGCAGGAGCGCACCGTCCTCACCGAGGTGACCCAGGCCCGGGCGCGCGCCACCGGCGTGCAGCTCACGCCCGAGGCGCTCAACGACCCCAAGGCGATGGAGCGGTTCGCGGCGGCCCAGGGCCAGGTCAGCGGCGCCCTGAGCCGTCTTCTGGTATCCGTCGAGCGCTATCCGGAGCTCAAGTCCAACCAGAACTTCGCCACGTTCATGACCCAGCTGGAGGGCACCGAGAACCGGATCGCGGTCGAGCGCCGTCGCTACAACGAGGCCGTGAAGGAGTACAACACACGGCTGTCGGTATTCCCCGCCAGCGTGGTCGCCCGGTTCACCGGCTTCAAGCCCAAGGCCTACTACGAGGCCGCGCCCGAGGCCGCCACGGCGCCGAAGGTGAAGTTCTAGCCTGCTGATCGCGTTTCTCCTCGCCGCCGCCCTCGTCATCCCGCCCGTGCCGACCCAGCGTGTGAACGACTACGCCGGACTGCTGCCCCCCGACGCGCGCGGGCGGCTGGAGGCGACCCTGGCGCACGACCACTCGACCACGGGCGCCGAGATGGTCATCGCGATCTTTCCCTCGCTCGAGGGGGAGAGCCTCGAGGATTTCGGCATCCGGCTGGCCGAGCGCTGGCGCGTGGGCGCCAAGGGGCTGGACAACGGCGTCATCCTGCTCGTCTTCGTGCGCGAGCGCCGGGTGCGGATGGAGGTCGGCTACGGCCTCGAGCCGGTGATCACCGACGCGGTGGCCGCCCGGATCATCCGCGAGGCGATCGCGCCGCGCTTCCGCGAGCAGCGCTACGCGGCGGGGCTGGCGGCGGCCGTCGACGCCGTCTTCGCGCGCGTCGAGACCGGCGGCGCGCCGCCCGCCCGCCGCGGCCGGCCGTTCTCGATGTCACCCTCCACGCTGGCGTTGCTCGCGATCGTCGGCGTCATCGGGGTGTTTCTCCTCAAGGCGGCGGTCAGCGGCGCCGCCGATCCGCGGCGCCACGGCTACACGGCGGGCGGCCGGCGCGGCTGGGACTCGCCCCCGGTGATCGTGCCTCCCGTGTGGTGGGGCGGCCGCGGCGGCGGCGACAGCGGAGGGTTCTCCGCCGGCGGCGGCACCTTCGGCGGCGGCGGCGCCTCGGGAGAATGGTAGTGCGAGCCGCAGCCGCAGGTGAGGCGAGCCTGTGAACCGGGTGATGGCGCATCCCCGCTGGACGCGGCGATTGTTCTCCCACGCCGATCTCGACGCGATCGCGGCGGCGGTGGCGGCCGCCGAGCGGGAGACGTCGGGCGAGATCCGCGTTCATCTCGAGCGGAAGCTGCCGCGCCGCCCCGGTGAACCCCCCGACGCGCTCGGGCGCGCCCGGGAGCTCCTCCACGCCCTCGGTATCACGGCCACCGCCGAGCGCAGCGGCGTCCTCATCTACCTGGCGGTGGAAGACCGCGCGCTCGCCATCGTCGGTGACGCCGGTGTGCACGCGCGCGTCGGCGAGGCGTACTGGCCGCGGGTGCGCGACGGCATGATCGAGCGCCTGCGCGGGGGCGCCGCCCGCGACGCCGTCGTGCACGCGGTGACGGACGTCGGCCTGGTGCTGCGGACGTTCTTTCCCCGGCGACCCGACCACCGCAACGAGCTGAGCGACGAGGTGAGCCTGGGCTGAGCCGGGTGTACGCTTCATTCCGGAGGTCGACGATGCTTCTTCGAATCGTCCTCGCAGCGCTGATCGTCCTGCCGCTGGTCCCCGCCGCCGCGCCCGCCCAGAGTGGCGGCGCCGGGCAGGAGACCGAGCTCCGGCTCGAGCAGAAGCGCAAGCGCCTCGTGGTGCACCCGGAGACCCCGATGGCGACGGCCGTGCGCGACGCCGAGCAGGCCGCCGACCAGACGGGCGCCGCGGAGATCGCGCGGGAGGCCAACGACCCGGCGCGCCGGCGGCCGCAGCTCGACTACGACGTGACGAGCGCGCTGCAGGCGCGCGGCGTGCAGCGCAGCCTGCGGCGCTAGGGCGAGAGCAGGAACTCCTGGGCGGCGGCGAGGCCGGCGCCCAGCCGCACCGGCGCGCCGAAGTCGCGCAGCGCCATCTCCACGCCGGCCAGCCCGCCCAGCAGCTCCAGCTCGTTGAGGCTTCCGAGGTGGCCGATCCGGAACACCCGGCCCTTGACGTCGCCCAGGCCGATACCGAGCGAGAGGTCGAAGCGCGCGTAGGCCTGGCGGATGAACGCGTCGGAGTCGAGACCGGCGGGCATGACGACGGCCGTCAGCGTGTTGGAGTATCGCGCGGGGTCGCGGCACAGGAGCTCGAGCCCCAGCGCGCGCACGGCGCGCCGGCACGCCTCGGCCAGCCGCGCGTGGCGGGCGAAGACGTTGTCCAGCCCCTCCTCGCGCAGCATCGCGAGCGCCTCGCGCAGGCCGAACAGCAGCGTCGTCGCCGGCGTGTAGGGAAACTCGCCGCGGCGGTTGCGCTCGAGCACCGGCCGCCAGTCCCAGAACGCGCGCGGGCAGCGCGCCTTCTCGCCCGCGCTCACCGCGCGCTCGCTGACGGCCAGGATGGCCATCCCCGGCGGCAGCATGAGACCCTTCTGGGGACCGGTGAGCGTCACGTCCACGCCCCACGCGTCGTGGCGGACGTCGATCGACGCCAGCGACGACACCGTGTCCACCAGCAGCAGCGCGGGGTGGTGCGCGCGGTCGAGCGCCGCACGCACGGCGCCGATGTCCGACGTCACGCCGGTGGACGTCTCGTTGTGCACGACCAGCACCGCGCGGATCTCGTGGGCGGCATCGGCGGCCAGCCGCGCCTCCACCCCCGGCGCGGACGCCGCCTCGCCGTACGGCGTCTCCAGGCGCTCCACCTCGATGCCGTAGGCCTGAGCGGTGCGCGCGAAGCCCGCCGCGAAGTGGCCGTTCACGCACGCCAGCACCCGGTCGCCCGGCGACAGCGTGTTGACGATCGCCGCCTCCCAGGCGCCGGTGCCCGACCCCGGATAGAGCACGATGTGGCCGTTGGGCGCCTTGAAGATCTCGCGCAGCCCGTCGAGGCATTCCTTGACGAGCGCGCCGAACTTCGGCCCCCGGTGATCGATCACCGGCTGCGACATCGCGCGGACCACGCGGTCGGGGACCAGCGTCGGTCCCGGGATCTGGAGGAACGGCCGGCCGGACATCGTTCCGCGAGTCTAGAGAACGGCCGGGTGCGCGTCAATCGGTGTTGTGTATAGTCGGAGGCCTATGCACCGCGACGAGATCCCCACGCCCGCGCTCCTGCTCGACGCCGCCCGCTTCGAGGCGAACCTCACGCGGCTGCAGGCGCACGCGACCCGCAGCGGCAAGGCGCTGCGCCCGCACGCCAAGACCCACCGCTGCCCGGAGATCGCCCGGCGGCAGGTGGCGGCGGGCGCGCTCGGCGTGGCCTGCGCCAAGCTCGGCGAGGCCGAGGTGATGGCGCGGGCGGGCGTGCGCGGGCTGCTCATCACCACCGAGGTCGTGGCGCCGGGGGCGATCCGGCGCCTCACCCGGCTGGCCGGCGAGGCGCCCGACACGATGGTCGTGATGGACCATCCCGACAACGTGCGCGCGCTGGCCACCGCCGCCGCCGAGGACGGCGTGGTCCTCAACGTCGTGGTGGACGTGCACGTCGGCGCGCGGCGCACCGGTGTGGAGCCGGGCGAGGCCGCGCTGGCGCTGGGCCGGCTCGTCGCCGGGCAGCGGGCGCTGCGGCTCCGCGGGCTGCAGGGCTATGCCGGGCAGTGCGCGCACGTCGTCGGCTGGACGGCGCGGCGCGCGGCGTCGCACGCGGCGATGGCGCCGCTGATGGACACACGCGCGCGCTTCGAGGCGGCCGGCCTTCCCGTCGAGGTCGTCGCCGGCGGCTCGACGGGGACGTACGACATCGACACCGAGCTCGGCGGCCTCACCGAGCTGCAGTCGGGATCGTATTGCGTGATGGACCTCGACTATCGGCAGATCGGCGGCCGCACCGGCCCCGCGCTGACCGACTTCGAGATGGCGCTGACGGTCGTCGCCACCGTGGTGAGCGTCGCCGCCGACCGCGCGATGGTGGACGCCGGCCTCAAGGCGTTCTCCACCGACAAGCCGTTTCCGCCGGAGGCGGTCGAGCGGCCGGGGATCGCCTACGGCTTCGCCGGCGACGAGCACGGGCGGCTCACCATCACCGACGCGGCGCGACCGCCGCGGCTGGGCGAACGCATCGAGTTCTTCCCACCGCACTGCGACCCGACGTTCAACCTCTACGATCGTGTGTGGGTCGTGCGCGGCACCACGGTGGAGGCCGTGTGGGAGATCGCCGCGCGCGGGCGGTCGGACTGATGAATCTCCGGGGACGAGGGCGCCATCCCAATCGGCGGGGGGGGGCATGGTCATGATCCCGGCATTTCTCGGCGCCCTGTTCATCGGCAGCGTGGTGCTCGGCCCGCTCGCCTGGCGGTTGTACCAGGATCGGCGCGTTGAGCGCGCGCTCACCGTGCGCGCGACCGTGCACGCGGCCCTCATCCGCGCGCTGGGCGGCGAGTCGGTGGTTGCCGTCAGCGTCGAGCCGCCCGCGCCGTGGCATGCCGGTCGTGTCGTGCTCACCGCGCCGAGCGACTGGGCGTTCCTCCTTGAGCGCGCGTGGCCGGCGGTCGCGGGTGGCGTGCCGGCCGGCTACGAGCTGGTGGTGAAGCCGATCCCCGTGCGGGCGCCGGCGCCCGCCGACGTCTCGCTGCCCCGCGCCGCGTGACCGCCTAGCGTCCGGATGGAGCGCCGCCCGCTCGGCCGCACCGGGCTCGCCGTCAGCGTGCTCGGCTTCGGCGGCTCGGAGATCGGCTTCGAGCGGGTGGACGCGGTCCGCGTGGGACGGCTCCTCGCCGAGGCGCTCGACGCCGGTCTCAACGTCATCGACACCGCCGAGTGCTACGGGGACTCGGAGTCGCTCATCGGCGCGGCGGTGGCCGGCCGGCGGCGTGACTACCATCTCTTCACGAAGTGCGGCCACTTCGAGGGCACCGGCCGCGACGATTGGCGTCCCGCCTCGCTCGAGCGGAGCATCGCGCGCAGCCTGGCGCGCCTGCGCACCGATCACGTCGAGCTCCTGCAGCTGCACACCTGCTCCGAGGAGGATCTGCGCCGCGGCGACGTGATCGAGGTCCTCGAGCGGGCGCGCGCGCGGGGCCAGGCGCGCTTCCTCGGCTACAGCGGCAACGGCGCCGCCGCCCGCTACGCCGTCACGTGCGGGCGCTTCGACGTGCTGCAGACGTCCATCAGCGTGGCCGATCAGGAGGCGATCGAGCTCACGCTGCCGGCCGCCCGCGCCGGCGGCGTCGGCGTCATCGCCAAGCGGCCGATCGCCAACGCGGCGTGGCGCACGGGCCGGCGCCCGGACAACGCCTATCACCACGCGTACTGGGACCGCCTGCAGCGGCTCGAGTACGACTTTCTCGCGCGGCCGGTGGCGGAGGCGGTCGGCGTGGCGCTCCGCTTCACCGCGTCCCTGCCGGGCGTGCACACGCTGATCGTCGGCACCACGCGCCCGGGGCGGTGGCGGGAGAACGCCGCGCAGCTCGATGCGGGGCCGCTGCCGCCCGCGGACGCGGAGGCGATTCGCGCGCGCTGGCGGCAGGTCGCCGACGGCTGGGCCGGCGAGCGCTAGCCGAGGCTCACGCGGCCGGGCGGTAGGCGATGAGGTAGCGGTGCTCGCCCTCGAGGACCGTCTCGCCGCGCTGGTTGGTGAGGATGACTCGCAGCGTGACGAGGCCGGCCGAGCGCTTGCGCTCGAGGGCGATCACCTCGTGGGCCGGCTTGAGCGTGTCGCCGATGAAGGCGGGCGCCCGGAAGCGCGTCGTCTGCTCGACGAAGGCCACGATGGACGCCTCGATGACGGGGGCCAGCGTCGAGGCGCCGACCGCCGTGAGCGAGGTCAGCAGCAGGCCGTGGGCCAGCCGCCGGCCGAAGCGCGTGCGCCGCGCGTACTCGTCGTCGTAGTGGATGGGATGGGCGTCGCCCGTCATGCCGGCGAAGAACATGAAGTGACCGTCGTTGAGCGTCTTCGACGGGCTCTCGAACCGGTCACCGACGCGGAAGTCCTCGAAGAAGCGCTGGCCGGTCACCAGCCGCTCCAGAACAGATCGCGCGCCTCGCCCGCCGTCGCCGCCGCGAACAGCCGCGGGCGCAGGGCCGCCGAGCCCGGTCGCCCCGCCGAGTACCACGCCAGGTGCTTCCGCAGCTGCAGGAGCGCCGGCCGCTCGGGGAGGTGCGCGGCGATCAGGTCGGCGTGACGGCGGATGATCGCCGCCCGCTCGTCGCGCGTCGCCGGACGGCCGAGGAAGGTCCACGGCGCCCCCAGCGCGCCGCGCCCGATCATCACCGCCGCACAGCCGGTGACGGCCACCATCGCGCGCGCGTCCTCGACGCCGGTCACGTCGCCGTTGCCGGTCACCGGCACCCTCACCGCCGCCACCACCGCGGCAATGACGTCCCACGGCGCCCGGCCGGTGAATCGCTGCGAGCGCGTGCGCGGGTGCACGGTGATCGCGTCGACCCCCTCGCTCTCGCCGAGCCGGGCGATCTCGACGGCGTTCAGCGTGCGATCGTCCCAGCCGCCGCGGATCTTGATCGACAGGGGCCCGCGCACCGCCTTGCGCAGCGTGCGGAAGATCACCGCGGCGGCAAGCGGGTCACGCATGAGAGCGGCGCCCTGCCCCTTGGCGACGATCTTGGGCACCGGGCAGCCCATGTTGAGGTCGATGCCGTCGGCGCCGGCCGCCTCGAGCCGCCGCGCGGCCTCGGCCAGCACGTCGGGATCGGCGCCCAGCAGCTGCATGGCCAGCGGCCGCTCCCCGGGCAGGCAGGCGGTCAGCCCCTCGGTCCGGTCGTTGCCGAGCACCAGCGCGCGCGCGTCGATCTCCTCGCTGGTGAGCGGCCCGGCGCCGCACTCGCGGCACACGAGCCGGAACGGCGCGTTGGTGATACCGGCCATCGGGGCGAGGCGGAGATCGAGCGGTGGCATCGGTGAGTATTGTGCCCCGAACGTCGAGGCCGGCGCTACGCCGGCTGCGCCGGGGCGAGATCGCGCGTGAGCCGCAGCTCGCCCAGGTGGAGCGCGGCGTGGCGCACGCTCTCGACGAGGGCCTCGCGCCGGGAGATCTCCCGCGGCGGGCCGGTGCCCCAGAGCTCGGGGGCGGGCGTGACCTTCTGGTCGAGGTCGGCGGGCGTCAGCGCGGCCAGCGCGGCGCCGAGTTCGGCCGCGAGGGCGCGGACGCTGGCGATCAGCGCCGCGCCGTCCGATCCGGCGGCGGCCAGCTCGGCGGCGCGGTCGCGGGCGACCGGCCGGCCGCCGCCGAAGCCGAGGGCGTAGCGACGGCGCGCACCGGCGAGCCGTCGGCGCCCTCGAGCCTGAGCGGGAGCGCCATGAACCGGCAGCGCGGCGCGCCGATCTGATCGAGGTTCGTCAGGTGCGCGCGGTCCACGGCGCGTCCTTCCAGAACCGCTCGCTCTCCACGCTCGCCCGGCGCGGCCAGTCGGTGCGCAGCAGCACGATGTCGCCCGCGCGCACGTGGCCGGCGTGGCGGTCCAGCTCGGCTGCCGAGACCTCGCCGTTGTCGCCGAGGTGGGTGAGGTCCACCACGGCGGCCTCGCCGATCCACTGGTCCACCGGCATGGTCGCGACGTCGCGGTCGCCCGGCAGGAAGTGCACGGGCGCGTCCACGTGCGTGTAGGCGTGGCACGCGATCGTGACCACGGTGGACTGGAAGAGGTCGCCGCGCGCGTGGGCCGAGCGCAGCGTCGACTCGACCTTCCAGCGGACGTGCGGCCGGATCGGAAACGAGAGATCGACGACGCGCACGCCCGCGGTCAGCGCCGGGCGGCCATCACCGCGACGGGGTAGCCGTAGCGGATCCGACCGTCGGGGTCGCGCCGCGCCTGGATGCCCAGCGTGTCGCCGGCCAGCGAGTCGGCGAAGATCCGGCGCATCGTCTCGTCGTCGCCCGGCTTGGGGAACGAGCGCGCGATGAGCGCCTCCAGCTCGCCCTCCAGGCGATAGTGGGTCACGCGCGGCGCGGGCAGCCCCGCCCGGCGGAAGAGGTCCAGGTGCTCGGCCTCCGGCAGCGCGCGCACGTGCGAGGGGTCGCGCACGATCTCCAGCCGGTTGAAGGCGTCGGCCGTGTCGGGGGCGGGGGCGCTGTCCACCACCAGCACCGTGCCGCCCGGCTTGCAGACCCGCGCCATCTGCGTGAGGACGGCGAGCGGATCGAGGAAGTGGTGGAACGCGAAGCGCGAGCTGACGATCGAGAACGACGCGTCCGGGTACGGCAGCGGCAGCACATCGCCCTGCCGCCAGGTGACGTTGGTCACGCCCTGCTCCTGCGCGTACCGGAGAGCCCGCTCGATCATGGCCGGCGTGATGTCGATGCCGGTGGCGTGCTTGGCCACCCGGGCGAACGCGACGACCACGAGCCCGGGGCCGCTGGCGACGTCGAGCACGGTGTCCTCGGGGCCGGCGCCGCTCCAGTCGATGATCAGCTTCAGCGCGGCCTCGTCCTTGATGGACGGCGCGGTGGCGAACGGCACCGCCTGACGCGTGAACTGATCGAGGATGAGGTCAGAGTGTTTGCTTGTGGACATGGCCGCCCTTCATGATCAGCTTGAGATTGTCGAGCTTCTGGAAGACGCGCAGGTTGTCGAGCGGGTTGCCCTCCACGACGATGAGGTCGGCGTACTTGCCGGGCTCGACCGAGCCGATCCGGTCCGTCATGCGGAACAGCTCCGCGTTCACCTTCGTCGCCGACAGGAGCACCTCCATCGGCTTCATCACCTGCCCCTTCAGCTCGAACTCGACCGCCCGCTGGATCATCATGTCGCCGAGCAGGTCGGAGCCCGAGCCGATCTTGCAGCCGGCCTTGTAGGCGTAGGTCAGCCCCTGCACCGACTGCTGGCGGGCCAGGTCGATCTTGGCGACCTGGTGGTCGCCGATGCCGTAGCGCTTGCCCTCGCGGTAGATCGCCTCGTAGGTCACCATCGTCGGCACCAGGAAGGCGCCGGCGTCCTTGATGGCCTTGGCGGCCGGCTCGCGGATCAGGTTGCCGTGCTCGATGGACCGCACGCCCGCCGCGATCGCGTTGCGGACGGCGGTGTCGGAGTAGGCGTGGCTCAGCACGTACTTGCCCACCGCCTGCGCCTCCTCGACGGCGGCCCGCATCTCGGCGACGGTGAACTGGGTGGTGTCGAGCTCGTCGGAGGGCGACATGGCGCCGCCCGAGGCCATGATCTTGATCTGGTCCACGTCGCGGCGCAGCTGCTCGCGCACCGCCTTGCGCACCTCGGCCTCGCCGTCGGCGATCGAGCCGATCATCCCCATGCAGCAGTCGATGGGCGCGACCCACTCGGCGCGGCGGCGCTTGTCACCGTGGCCGCCGGTCTGCGAGATGTAGTGGCCGGAGACGAGCAGGCGGGGCCCTGGAAAATACCCTTCCTCCAGCACCATCCGGAAGCCATAATCGGCACCTCCCGCATCCCGAACGGTCGTGAAGCCCTGCATCAAACATTCCTCCGCGCGCTTCATGGCGCGGGCGGCGACGTACGACGGCGGGTAGAAGCGGTGCTGGTCGGTGATGTTCTCGGTCACCGCGCAGATGTGCACGTGGGCGTCGGTGAGGCCGGGCATGAGCGTCCGCCCCTTGAGGTCGAGCGTGGTGACGCGGCCGGGCTGGGGGCCGACTCGGCCGTGGGGCAGCACGTCCTTGATGCGCTCGTCCTCGACGACGACGGCGGCGCCCTCGACCGGCTCGGCGCCCGTGCAGTCGATCAGCAGCGCGTTGGTGAAAACGGTGATGCTCACCGCGCGATCACCTTGGCGTCGTACATCCAGACTTTTTCGTCGGCGCGCGGGGTCCACTCGATGGTCTGGGCCACGCCGTAGAGGTCGTGCTGCTGCCAGAGGAACACCCAGGGCGCCTCGTCGCGGACCAGCTTCTGCAGCTCGGCGTAGGCCTCGGCGCGGGCCTTGGGATCGAGCAGCGTCTGGGCGCGCGCAATCTTGCTATCGATCGTCTTGTTGTTGCCGTAGGACGAGTAGGTCTGGTCGGCGAGGAAGAGCGGCTGCATCGTGCCCTGGCCGTGCAGCGCCGGGCCCCAGCCGAGGAAGAACATATCGCCGGTGTTGCGGTTCTTGATCTTGTCCAGGTGCGTGCCCCACTCGTTGACGACCACGTTGACCTTGATGCCCAGCCGCTGGAGCTGGGCGGCGATGGCGAGCGACACGTCCTTGTCGAGCGGGTAGCGCCCCGATGGCGTGTCGAGCGTGAGGGCCAGCTTGGCGGGATCCACGCCGGCCTCCTTGAACAGCGCCTGGGCGCGGGCGGGGTCGTACTGGTAGCACTCGGCCGGCGCGTAGTCCACGTTGGCGGGCGCCATCGGCCCGCACATCCGCGTGGCCCGGCCCTTGAGCACCTGGGCGATCAGCTCGTCCACGTTGACGGCGTAGTTCATCGCGCGCCGCACGCGGACGTCCTGCATCGGCCCCGGCTTGAGGTTCACCAGCGCCAGGTAGTTGATGCGGGAGGAGACGGTGGCGCGGACCTTGGCGCGCCCGCTCCGCTCGACCGCCTCGACCGCCTGGGGCGGCACGTCCTTCATGATGTCGATCTCGCCCGAGAGCAGGGCGGCCATGCGCGCGCTGAACTCGGGGATGAAGCGGAAGGTCACGCGGCTGACGTCGGCGGGACCCTGCCAGTAGTCGGGGTTGCGGTCGAGCACGAGCCGCTCGTCGCGCTTCCACTCGACGAACTTGAAGGGGCCGGTGCCGATCGGGTGCTCGGCCAGCTTGGCCGGGCCCAGCTCCTTCAGCGCCTTGGCCGGCATGATGAGGGAGTTGGTCAGCGAGGCGCTGTCGACCATGTTCGGCCACGGCTGCTTGGTGACGAACCGCACCGTGTAGTCGTCGACGACCTGCACCTCCTTGACGAGCCCCCAGTAGGCGGCGGAGGCGAAGTGGCTCTTGGTGGCCGGATCGAGCGCGTAGTCGATGGTGGCCTTGACCGAGGCCGCCGTGAACGGCTCGCCGTTGTGGAACTTCACGCCACGGCGCAGCTTGAACTCCCACATCGTGTCGTTCACGATCCGCCAGCTCTCGGCCAGCATCGGCCTGGGCTTGAACGTCTTGGCGTCGCGGTCGAGGAGCCGGTCGTAGATGTGCTCGAGCATGTTGTTGGTCGTCCAGTCCACGATCGTCACGGCCAGCATGGTGCGCGGCTCGGCGCCGAGGCCGACCACGATCTCCTTGGTCTTGACGCGGTCCTGGGCCGGCGCGGGGGCGGTGAGCCCGAGAATGGCGGCGGCGACGACGACTACTCGTAGCATGCGCATGAGGCGTCTCCCTGGTGCCGGATTGAGTCGGGCCAGCAGTGTAGCGCGAGCGCCGAGCACTACGCCAGGCTCGTCACCTCGTGAGAGCCGAGGCGGCGGTGATCCGGGTCTCGGGCGCCGTCAGAAGCGGAGCTTGGGGTCCAGCGTGTCGCGCAGCCAGTCGCCCACCAGGTTCACGCCCAGCGCGGTCAGCGCCAGCGCGGCGCCGGGGAAGGCGGCCAGCCACCAGGCGATGTAGAGGTAGTCGCGGCTCTCGCTCAGCATGCTGCCCCAGGCCGGCGTGGGCGGCTGCACGCCGAAGCCGAGGAAGCTGATGGCCGCCTCCGCCACGACGAACTGCGAGAACTGCAGGCTGGCGACGACGATGAGCGAGGGCGCCACGTTGGGCAGCACATGGCGGAAGAGCAGCCGCCCGCGTCCCACGCCCAGCGCAGCGGCGGCGTGGACGAAGTCGCGCTGCTTGACCGACAGCACCTCGCCGCGCACGACGCGCGCGAAGACGACCCAGCCGGCTGCCGACAGGCTGAGGATGATGTTGCGCAGGCCGAGGCCGACGATCGCGTTGATCGTGAGCGCGAGGAGGACGAAGGGAAACGAGAGCTGCACGTCGGCCAGCCGCATGAGCACCGTCGACGGCCAGCGCTCGACGAAGCCCGCCACCAGGCCGAGCAGCCCGCCCACCACCGCGGTGGCCACCACCGTGCACAGGCCGATGAAGAGCGCCAGCCGCGCGCCGTAGAGGACGCGGGCGAGCAGGTCGCGCCCGAGCTGGTCGGTGCCGAGGGGATGGCCGGGCGTGCCGGGCGGCTTGAGGCCGGCGGCGAAGTCGGCCAGCAGCGGATCGTGCGGCGTCAGCCACGGCGCCGCGAGAGCGCTCAGGAGCACGCCGAGCGTCAGGCCGAGGCCGACCCATTTTTTCACGGGCGGACGCGGACGCGCGGGTCGAGCCAGCCGTAGGCGAGGTCGACGGCGAGGTTCATCAGCGTGTAGACGATCGAGGTGAACGACACCGCCGCCATCACCACGGGAAAGTCGCGGTTGAGCAGCGCCTGCACGGTGAGGCGGCCGAGGCCCGGCCACGCGAAGATCGTCTCGGTGATGACGGCGCCGCCGAGGAGCTGGCCGGCCTCGAGGCCGGCCAGCGTGACGATGGGGATGGCCGCGTTGCGCAGCGTGTGCTTGCCGATCACGCGCCCCTCGCCCAGCCCCTTGGCCCGCGCGGTCGTGATGTACTCCTCGCCCAGCACGTCGAGCACCGCCGAGCGCGTGAGGCGCGCCACCCGCGCCGAGAAGAACGCGGCGAGCACCACCGACGGCATCACCAGGTGCGTCCACGAGCCGGTGCCGCCGGTCGGCAGCCAGCGCAGCTGCACCGAGAAGAGGTAGATCAGCATGAGCCCAAGCCAGAACCCCGGCGTGGCCTGCCCGAGGACGGTGACGAGCGTGCCGACGTGGTCGGCCAGCGTGTCGCGGCGGACGGCGGTGAGCAGTCCCAGCGGCACCGCGACGACCAGCGTGAGCGCGATCGAGGTGGCGGCCAGCAGCAGCGTGGCGGGCAGCCGCTCCAGCACGAGGCCGAGCGCGTCGCGGCGGTAGCGCAGCGACTCGCCGAAGTCGCCGCGCACGGCGCCCGCCATGTAGCGCCCGTACTGCACCAGCAGCGGATCGTTGAAGCCCAGCCGCTGGCGGATCTCGTTCACGTCCTTGGCCTGGATGTCCATCGGCAGGAAGAGCAGGACGGGATCGCCGCCCAGCCGCACCATGCCGAAGACCGCGCTGAGCGACAGCAGCACGACGAGCGCGGCCTGCGCGAGGCGGGCCGCCACGTAGCGGCGCATCAGGAGCCGAGCGGCGTGAGGAGGACGCCCATGAGGTGCCGGGTATTCTACCCGGGGACCGCGCGGGCGCGGGTCAGGCTAGCAGCGGGTCCAGTAGCCCTCGGTCCACAGGGGCTGGTAGTAGCCGGTGGTGTACCAGGCCGGCTCGTAGTGCCCCTCGATCCAGTCGCCCTCCGGCGACCACTGGCCGGCGACCCACGTGCTGTACGAGTAGGACTGCGGCACCCACTGATAGCTCCAGTAGCCGGCCTGCCAGCACCGCCCCGGCGAGACGAAGACCAGCTGGGGCACGACGAATACCCGCCGCTCGTGACGGCGGAAGGCCTCTGCCGGCGTCGGGAAGCCCGGCACGCGCTTGTCGGCGCGGGTGCGCTCGCGATCGGGCTGGACCTGACTCGCGCCGTGCGCGTCGCCGGCCACGGCGGCGAGGGGGGTGGACACGAGCGTGGTGATCAGCGCGAGCACGAGAGCGAGTCGCATCGCCGGCCTCCTCACGACCCTCTTCATGGCCGGTTGGACGACGGGGGTCGCCCGCCTATTCAGAGCGTGGCGGCCGCCTCGAGCGTGCGGCGGTACCAGGGCGCGTCGGGGAAGGTGATGGGCCGCACGGCGGGCAGCGTGACGCCGGCTCGCCGGTAAGCGTCGAGGAACGCGCGCGCGCGCCCGGCGTCGCCGACGGCGCCGAGCGCGTCGGCCATGCTCTCGGTGACCGCGCCCTCGCGGTCGTGCGCGCGCAGGGCCTCGCCCAGCCCGCTCGCCTCGATCATGGCGCGGTAGAACGGCAGCGCGACGTAGCGCGCCAGCTCGGTCCGGAACGCCGCCAGCGCCGCCGCGCGATCGTCGGTGACCGCCAGCGGCACCGCCGCCACGATCTCGAAGCCGTCCAGCGTCTTGCCGGCGCGCCGCCGCCCGCGCTCGATGGCGGGCCGGGCGACGTCGCGGACGTAGTCGGGCGAGCAGAGCCAGAGGATCGCGCCGTCCGCGATCTCACCGGCCAGCTCGCACATCTTCGGCCCGAGCGCGGCGAGCAGGATCGGCGGCGCCGGCGGCCGGGCGGGCAGGGCGAGGCTCCAGTGGGCGCGGTAGTGCTTGCCGTCGAAATTCGCGCCCGCGCCGAGGGCGCCGCGCAGCACGGCGACGTACTCGCGCATGACCGCGAGCGGCTCGGTGATCGGCACGCCGAGCATGGCGTCCATCGAGGCGCGGTGACTGACGCCGATGCCGAGCCGGAAGCGGCCGGCGGTGAGCTCGCTCAGCGTCAGCGCGGCCTGGGCCATCGTCACCGGATGGCGCGGATAGATCGGGACGACGCCGTTGCCGAGGCCGATCTGCGCGGTGACGGCGCCGTAGGCGGCCAGCACCAGGAAGGAGTCGCGGCCGAGCCCGTGGGTGACCCACACGCTGTCGTAGCCGAGCGCCTCCGCGCGGCGCGCGAGGTCCACCCCCGCCGCCAGATCGCCGCCCGGAGACAGGTACGCCGCAAGGCGCCCGGTCACTTGCGGACGCTGACCTCCATGGCGTCGTCGCCGAACTCGTACTCGCGCGACTGCCAGGGGCCGTGGGGGTCCCGCACATACTCGAGATAGGGCGCCACGTCGCGCCGATAGATGCCGGTGTTGTCGGCCACGACCACCGCGTCGGCCGTCAGCTTGGGCTCGAGCTGGCGCAGGTAGTCGAGGTAGTCCTCTTTCTGGGCGTCGATCAGCACGAAGTCGAACCGCCCGGGCAGGAGCGGAATGGCCCGCAGCGCGTCTGCCACCACGACCCGGACGCGCCCGCCGAGACCGGCCGCCTCCACGTTGCTCTTCACGAACTTCGCGAGGTAGTCGTTGGCCTCCAGGCAGGTGAGCCGCCCCGACGGCCGCAGCGCGCCCGCAATGACGATCGCCGAGTACCCGAGCAGCGAGCCGACCTCCAGCGCGCGCGTGGGTCGGTGGCGCTCGATGAGCCGGCGGATCACGCGCGACTTGGCGCGGCCGATGTTGGGGATGCGCCACAGCGCGTTGACCCGGTCCATCGCCGCGAGCATGCGGCGCGCGCGCTTCGTCATTTGGAGCGGGGGTACGCGAGCACGGTTAGAAGCGTGGGTGGCCTGTTATAGAAGGGCGGGGCTCCGACACGCCCGTTCAAAAACGGGGCTCCGACACGCAAGGGCTACCCGCGCGCATTGGCGGTTGCGGCGGCGTTCAGCTTGGCGGTCACGCCGTCCGGTACGGGGTAGCGGCGGGTGGAGGGACCGGCCTTCATGACCTGGCCGGGCAGGGGGCGGCCGATGATCTGCTCGACGCGCCGGGCGACGGCGATCAGCCGGGGCAGGTCGATGCCGGTCGCCACCCCCATCGCGTGCAGGCCGTGCACGAGGTCCTCGGTGCACACGTTGCCGGAGGCGCCGGGCGCGAACGGGCAGCCGCCCAGCCCGCCGATGGACGCGTCGAAGTTGGTCACGCCGCAGGCCATCGCCGCCAGGATGTTGGGGATAGCCATCGCGCGCGTATCGTGCGTGTGCAGCGTCCACTCGATCCCGGGGAAGCGCGGGAGCAGCCGCTCCAGCACGTCGCTGACCTGGCGCGGGTTGGCCATGCCGGTGGTGTCGGCCAGCGCCACGCCGCGGGCGCCGAGGTCCACCAGGCTCGCCACGACGCGCTCGAGCTGCGCCACCGGCACCTCACCCTCGAAGGGGCAGCCGAACGAGGTGGACACGCCGCAGTGCAGCGCCACCCCGGCGCGCCCGGCGATCTGCGCCACCGCGCGCAGCTTCTCGATGGACTCGGCGATCGTCATGTTGACGTTGGCGAGGTTGTGGCTCTCGCTGGCCGAGACGACGGTGTGGATCGCGTTCACGCCGGCGTCCACCGCGCGGGAGGCGCCCTTGTCGTTGGGGACGAGGGCGGCGTAGCGCGTCCCCGGGCGGCGGCGGATGGCCGCCATCACGGCCTCGGCGTCGCGCAGCTGGGGCACCGCCTTGGGCGACACGAACGAGGTCACCTCGATCCGGGGAACGCCGGCCTCGCTCAGGAGATCGACGACGTCCACCTTCTGCGCGGTCGGGATGAACTCCGGCTCGATCTGGAACCCGTCCCGGGTCCCCACCTCGCAGACCGTGACACGGTCGGGCAACCGCATGATAATCCCCCTTGGCGGGCTCACTCTAGCACACGGCCGCCGAACCCCCGGCGGCCGGTGGGACATCCCAAGACACGGAGGACCACCCAGATGACGCTCAACATCGGGATTCGCGACGGCGACCGTGAGGCCGTGATCGCGATCCTCAATACGCTGCTGGCCGACGAGTACCTGCTCTACACCAAGACGCGCAACTACCACTGGAACGTCACCGGGATGCAGTTCAACGACCTGCACAAGTTCTTCGAGGCCCAGTACGAGGCGCTCGACGACACGGTGGACGAGGTCGCCGAGCGGGTGCGCGCGCTGGGCGGCCGCGCCTTCGGCACGCTGGAAGAGTTCCGCAAGGCTGCCCGGCTCACCGAGCACCCGGGCGCGGTGCCGGCCGCCCGCGAGATGCTGGGCGCGCTGCTGGCCGACCACGAGGCGCTGGCGCGCACGCTGCGCGCCGACGTGGACACGGTGACCGAGCGCAAGGACGTCGGCACCGCCGACTTCCTCACCGCGCTGCTGGAGGCGCACGAGAAAGCGGCCTGGATGCTGAGGTCGTTTCTGGGCTAGCCCGAGCGGCACCCGCCATGATGCGCTGCCCGAACTGTTCGACGGAGCTCCCGGACGGCGCGAAGTTCTGCCTGGAGTGCGGGCGCGACCTGCGCGGCCGCAGCGAGTTCGCGTCGCCGGCCGCCTACACGCCCAAGCACCTGGCCGAGCGCATCCTCACCTCGCGGGCGGCGCTCTCGGGCGAGCGCAAGCAGGTCACCGTCCTCTTCTGCGACCTCGCCAACTCGACGTCGCTGGCCGAGCGGGTGGGGCCCGAGCGCATGCATGCGCTGCTCAACGGCTTCTTCGAGCTGGCGATGACCGAGGTCCATCGCTACGAGGGCACGATCAACCAGTTCCTCGGCGACGGGTTCATGGCGCTGTTCGGCGCGCCGCTGGCCCACGAGGACGACGCGCGGCGCGCCGCGCTGGCCGCCTTCCAGATCCGCCGCGCGCTCAAGGACCGCGCCTCCTACGCCGGCCTCGGACCCGGCGGCGAGCTCGCGGTGCGCATGGGGCTCAACACCGGGCTCGTCGTCGTCGGCTCCATCGGCGACAACCTGCGCATGGACTACACCGCCGTCGGCGACACCACCAACGTCGCCGCCCGCCTGCAGCAGGCCGCCGCGCCCGGCGACATCCTGATCTCGGAGGCGACGGCGCGGCTGGTGCGCGGCGAGGTCCGCCTGCTGCCCACCGGCGCGCTGACCGTCAAGGGCAAGAGCGAGCCGGTGAGCGCCTACAAGATCCTCGGTCTCGCGCCGCGGCAGTCGGCGTTCGAGCACGCCGCCGAGCGCGCCTACGGCCGCTTCGTGGGGCGCGAGCGCGAGCTGCGGCGGCTGGGCGAGCTGCTGGTTCGGGCGCAGGCCGGAGAGGGCGCGCTGGTGAGCGTCGTCGGCGAGGCGGGGGCGGGCAAGTCGCGGCTGCTCTACGAGTTCCGCCGCAGCCTGGGCGAGACCGACGTGACGACGCTGGAGGCGCGCTGCCGCTCCCACGCCGCCACCATCCCGTACCTGCCGGTGCTCGACCTCGTGCGCGGGCAGTGCGGCCTCGACGAGCGCGATCCGCCGGACACCGTCACGGGCCGCGTGCGCGCCACGCTGGCCGCGCTCGGCCTCGACGCCGACGACCGGGCGCCGTATCTATTGGCGCTGCTCGGCATCAAGGAGGGCGCCGCCGCCGTCGGGGAGCTGCCGCAGGAGGTCGTGCGGGCACGCACCGTGGAGACGCTCTCGCGCATGCTGGTGGCGGCGAGTCGCCGCCGGCCGCTGCTCGTCGTCGTCGAGGACCTGCACTGGGTGGACGCCGCCTCCGAGGACTTCCTGCGCACCCTGGTGGGCGCGATCGAGGACGCGCCGATCCTCCTCATCGGCACGCACCGGTCCGACTGGTCGCCGTCGTGGGGGACGCCCGAGTGCGTCACCCGCATCGAGCTGCCGCGGCTGAGCGAGGACGAGAGTCTCGCGCTGGTCGCCGACGTGGTGGCGCGCACGCAGCTGCCCCCGACGCTGGTGCACGCGATCCTCGACCGCGCCGACGGCAATCCGCTCTTCCTCGAGGAGCTGTCGCGCGCCGTCGCCGAGCAGAGCGCGTCCGCGCAGGGACTCAGCGTGCCCGACAGCCTGCGCGCGGTGCTGAGCGCGCGCATCGACCGGCTGCCCGATGCGCCGCGGCAGCTCTTACAGACCGCCGCCGTGCTCGGCCGCGAGTTTCCGCGCACGCTGCTGGAGGCGACGTGGGACGGCCCCGGCTCGGTCGCCGCGCACCTGGCCGAGCTGGCTCGCCTCGACTTCCTGCACGAAGTGCACGCCGGCGACGATGCCGTCCACGCCTTCAACCACGCGCTCACCCAGGAGGTCGCCTACGACGGCCTGCTGAGCGGGCCGCGCCAGGCGCTGCACGAGGCCGCCGCCCGCGCGCTCGAGACCGACTGCGCCGACCGCAAGGAGCGCGAGTGGGACCGGCTGGCCTATCACTGGACGCGCACGACCCGGGCGGACAAGGCGGTGGAGGCGCTACGCCGCGTGGCCGCCCGCGCCATGACCAGCTACGCCGGCGCCGAGGCGGTCGCCGCCCTGCGCGAGGCGGAGACTCACGCCGCCCGTCTCGGCGCCGACGCCGAGCGCGTGACGCTCGAGGTGGCGCTGGAGCGCGCGCAGGCGCAGTTCGTGATGGGCCAGCCCGGCGAGGTCGCCGCCGATCTCGAGGCGCGCGCGGAGGCGGTGACGCGGCTGAACGATCCGTCGCTGACCGCCCAGTACCACTTCCGGCTCGCCGCGGTTCTCGGCATGCTGGGGCGGACGCGGCCGGCGATCGACCACGCCGAGCGCGCGCTGGCCGAGGCCGAGCGCGCCGGCGACGACGCCACCGCCGGCAAGGCGCACTACGCGCTCACCCGCGAGTCGTTCTGGTCGGGCGACTTCCAGCGGGGCGTCGAGCACGGCCGTCAGGCGATCGTGCGGCTCGAGCGCACCGGCGAGCGCTGGTGGCTGGCGATGACGAACTGGATGCGCGCGCTGAACTACCTCGAGCTCGGCCGCTTCGACGAGGCGCTCGACTCGGCGGCGTGGGTGGCCACGCTCGCCGACAAGCTCGGCGATCCGCGGCTGGCCAGCTACGCCGCCTGGGTCGGCGGCTGGGCGCACTCGCTGCGCGGCGAGTGGGAGACCGGCATCGCGGCGGGCCGGCGCGCGGTCGAGCTGGCGCCCGACGAGCTCGGCCGCGCGCTCGCCGAGGCGTTCCTGGGCATCGGCTACGTGGAGAAGGAGGACGCCGGCGCGGCGCTGCCCCTGCTCGAGCGCGCGGCGGCGACGTTCGAGCGCATGCAGTTCCCGCAGCTCGAGGGGTGGCTGCTGTTCTACCAGGCGCAGGCCCACCTGCTGGGCGGCGACCGCGCCCGCGCGACCGCGCTCGTCGCGCGCGGTCTCGAGGTGGTGCGGGGCATCCGGTTCGCGCCGGCGATGGTCACCGCCCGCGCGGTGGAGGCGGCGCTGGCCCGGGACCGCGGCGACCTCGACGAGGCCGCGCGGCTGCTCGGCGACGCGCTCGCGCTCTGCGAGCAGACCGACTCGCGCTACGCCGTCGGCCGTGTCCACCTGCTGCTGGCCGACGTGGCGCGCGCCCGGCGCGACGGCGACGCGCTCGGCCGCCACCTCGCCGCCGCCCAGGGCGCCTTCCGCGCGGTGGGCGCGCCGGTGTGGGTGGCGCGGGCGGAGGCGGCGGGGCGGGCGGCGGGCGTGACCCCGGCGGCCGGCGTCTAGCGGCGCTCGGCGTCCGGCGCCTAGCGCCCGGGCGGCGTCTCGACGAACGTCTCGGTGATGCCCCACGCGGCGAGGAAGCGCTGCCACGCCGGCATCGGGTAGTCACCGAGCCGCCGGCGGGCGGCCTCGTTCACACAGTTGTGCCAGGGCAGGACGACCAGCTCGTACTGCGCCTGGCGCGATGGGGCGCGGGCCACGTCGGCGACGACGGGCGCGCACTCACGGCCCGGGTCGACGTCCTCGTAGCCCCGTCGCAGCACGCCGACGTCGCCGGTGCGATAGAACTCGAGCTTCGTCTCCTCCAGCCACAGGCTGAGGGCCAGCGAGCGCGTGAGCCAGGTCACCACCGGCCCGAGCTCGGCGGGCGCGCGCAGCTCGCGCAGGCCGGCGAGCGCGGCGTTGCCGCGCTCGAGGTTCACGCGGGCGTTCCAGAGGAAGCCCGGGGAGGCGACAGGCCGCGGGCGGCAGTCGAGATAGGCCTTGTCGCCCACCACGCACCGCTCCAGGCGCGGCGCCACCGCCAGGCTCGTCCAGCCGGCCAGGTGCGGCGAGAGCACGGCGAGCGCGCCGAGCTCGCTCGCGCTCGCGCGCGCGTCGTCGAAGGCCAGGCGGTACTCCCCGAACAGCGTCGGGAGGACGAGCGTGCGCGGGGCGGCGGCCGCCGCCGCCGGCAGTCCCAGCAGGGCGAGGGCGGCGAGCGCGGCGCGCGCGCGCATGTCAGCCGGCCGGGCGGCGGGCGAACATCCCGAGCCCGCGGACGGTCATGACGACCTCGTCGCGCTGGTTCAGCATCTCCGTGAAGGTGCGCAGCACGCCGCGGTCGGGGCGGCTGCGCGAGGGCACCCCCTCGACCACCGTGAACCGCGCGCGCAGCGTATCGCCCGGCCGCACCGGCTTGAGCCAGCGGATCTCGTCGGCGCCCGGCGAGCCGAGCGAGACGGCGTCCTGCAGCAGCGTGTCCCACAAGAGCCGCATCATCACCGCCACCGTGAGCCAGCCGCTGCCGATCAGCCCACCGTAGATCGAGCGCTGCGCCGCCGCCTCGTCGAGGTGGAACGGCTGCGGATCGTACGCGCGCGCGAACGTCAGCATCTCCTCGCGCGTCACCGTGCGGGGCGCCGACTCGCGGACGTCGCCCGCCGGGAAGTCCTCGAAGTAGAGCGGCATGCCGGGCGGGGGCTCAGTACGAGCGGGGCATGCCCAGCACGTGCTCGCCGACGAAGGCCAGCACCAGGTTGTTGTTGATCGGCGCCGTCTTGTAGAGGCGGCACTCGCGGAACTTGCGCTCGATGTCGTACTCCTCCGCGTAGCCGTAGCCGCCGTGGCAGTCGATGCACGCGTTGGCCGCCTCCCAGGCGGCGTCGGCGGCCAGCAGCTTGGCCATGTTGGCCTCGCCGCCGCACGGCTCGCCGGCGTCGAAGAGCGCGGCGGCCTTGTCGCGCATGAGGGCGGCCGCCTCCACGTTGGCGTAGGCGCGCGCGACCGGGAACTGCACGCCCTGGTTCGCGCCGATCGGCCGGCCGAAGACCACGCGCTGGCTCGAGTACGCCACCGCCTTCTCGGTGAACCAGCGGCCGTCGCCGATGGACTCCGAGGCCACCAGGATGCGCTCGGCGTTCATGCCCGCGAGGATGTAGTGGAAGCCCTTTCCCGCCTCGCCGATGAGGCTGGCGGCGGGGATCTCCATGTCGTCGAAGAACAGCGCGTTGGTCGAGTGGTTCATCATCATGCGCAGCGGCCGGATCTCCAGCCCCTTGAGCCCGCGGATGTCCACGAGGAAGACGCTGAGGCCGTCGGTGCGGCGCGTGACCTGCTCGGCCGGCGTCGTGCGCGCGAGCAGCAGCATGAGGTCGGACTGCAGCGCGCGGGAGATGAACATCTTACGGCCGTTGACGACGTACGCGTTGCCCTTCCGCACCGCCGTTGTCTTCAGCTGCGTCGTATCCGAGCCGGCGTCGGGCTCGGTGACGCCGAAGGCCTGCAGCCGCAGCTCGCCGGTGGCGATCTTGGGCAGGTACTGCTGCTTCTGCGCCTCGCTGCCGTGCCGCAGCACGGTGCCCATCGTGTACATCTGGGCGTGGCAGGCGGAGGCGCTGCCGCCGCTGGCGTGGATCGTCTCGAGGATCAGCCCGCCCTCGGCGACGCCGAGGCCGGCCCCGCCGTACTCCGTCGGGATCAGGCCGCCGAGATAGCCGGCCTTCGTGAGCTCGGTGACGAACGCCTCGGGATACTCGCGCCGGGCGTCGAGATCGCGCCAGTACTCGCCGGGGTAGCGCTTGCAGATCTCGGCCACGCCCGCCTTGAGCGCCCGCTGCTCGTCGGTGAGGGTCAGGGGCAGCACGGTCATCGCCACGTCCTCCTCAGCGTCCCTTGAACTCGGGGCGACGCTTCTCGTTGAACGCGCGCACGCCCTCCAGGCGATCCTCGGTCACCACCGTCGCGTTGTACGCCTCGATGGCGAGGATCATCGCCGTCTCGAGGTCGGTCTCGCTGCCGTAGGCGATCGCCTTCTTGGCCTGGCGCACCGCGATCGGCCCGTTGCGCGCGATCGACGCCGCGATCTCGACGGCCCTGGTCCTCGCCTGCCCGGCCGGCACGAGGTGATTGATCAGGCCGGCGGCCTTCGCCTCGTCGGCCTTCATCCGCCGGCCCGTGAAGATCAGCTCCTTGGCCAGCGGCGCGCCGACGATGCGCGGCAGCAGCTGGGTGCCGCCGATCCCGGGGAAGATCCCGAGCGTCGTCTCGGGGACGCCGAAGACCGCCGTCTCGCCGGCGACGATGAAGTCGGACAGGATCGCCAGCTCGCAGCCGCCGGCCAGCGCGAACCCCTCGACCGCCGCGATGACCGGGATCGGGCAGCGCAGCAGCGCCATCGCGCTCCGCTCGAAGATGACGTGCTGGGCGCGCCACTGCGCGTCGGTCATCTCGTTGCGCTCCTTGAGGTCGCCGCCCGCGCAGAACGCCTTCTCGCCGCTGCCGGTGAGCACGATCGCGCGCGCGTCGCCGTCACCCGCCAGCGCGGTGAAGCAGGCGAGCAGGTCCTCGCCCATCGCGGTGTTCATCGCGTTGTGCTGCTCCGGGCGGTTCAAGATCACCGTCACCAGGTGACGGTCGTCCGAGCGCGTGAGGAGGAGGTGGCGATACACGGGGATTATTGTAACGGGGGATTGTTGGAGCGGGGACCGCTTACACGGACAAGGTCGTGGGTGGCCTGACTTAGAAGGTGGTGGTTCCGCTCCCGCGACAGTGCTCGCAGAACTGAGGTCAACCCGTTCATTGCACCAGGCCCTGACTTTTCATTCCCCGGACGTCGTCGAGGGTGTAGCCGAGCCAGGTGAGGACGTCGGCGGAGTGCTCGCCGAGCAGCGGCGGCACCCGGCGCACCTCGGGCCGCCGCCCGTCCCACTGGATCGGCAGCCCGACCGAGCGGTAGTCGGGGTGGCGCGGGTGGGCGCCGGCGACCAGCATGCCGGCGGCCTGCGTCTGTGGCTCCTGCAGCACCTGGTCCACGGTGAGGATCGGCGCGCTCGGCACGCCGGCCGCGCGCAGCAGCGCGAGGAGGTCGGCGCTCTTGTGCGCGCGCGTGCGCGCGGCGAGCGCCTCCACCAGCGCGGCGCGGTTCGTCACCCGCGAGGGATTGTCGGCGAAGCGCCCGTCGCGCGCGAGCTCGGGGGCGCCCAGCGCCTCGGCCAGCCGGCCGAAGATCGCGTCGGAGCCGGCCGCGATCATCGCGTAGCCGTCGGCGGTCGGGAAGGCCTGGTACGGCGCGATCATCGCGGTGCCCGACCCCTGCGGCTGCGGCACCTCGCCGGTGGCCAGGTAGCCCATCGCGTGGTAGGAGACCCACATCAGCGCGGTCTCGAACAGCGCGGTCGTCACCTCGACGCCGCGGCCGGTGGCGTCGCGCTGCCGCAGGCCGGCCAGGATTCCGAGCGCGGCCCACATGCCGGTGCCCATGTCCACGATGGACGTCCCCACGCGCGCCGGCTCCTGGCCGGGATGGCCGTTGACCGACATCAGCCCACCGTAGGCCTGCATGAGCGGATCGTAGCCGGGCAGCGCCGCCAGCGGGCCGCGGGCGCCGTACGCGGTGATCGAGCAGTACACGAGCCGCGGATTCAGCGCGCCGGCGGCGGGATAGTCCAGGCCGAGCTCGCCGATCGCCCCCGCGCGCAGGCTCTGCACGAGCACGTCGGCGCGCGCCACCAGCCGGCGCAGCACCTCGAGGCCGCCCTCGCGCTTGAGGTCGAGGCTCAGGCTGCGCTTGTTGCGGTTGAACGCCATGAAGACGGCGCTCTCGTCGCCCCACCACGGCGGGGCCCACGCCCGCGCGTCGTCGCCGCGGCCCGGGCGCTCGACCTTCACCACCTCGGCGCCCATGTCGCCGAGGATCTGCGTGCAGAACGGGCCGGCCACGTTCTGCGTGAGGTCGACGACCACGACGCCTTCGAGCGGGAGCGCCACGGGGGGAGTCTACCATTGCGCCCTCGCACCGGCCTTGACGCGGCCCCTAGAAATCGGTGAGGCTGCACGCGGACATGAGGGGCCTCTCCGAGCTCGCACGGGCGCTGACGACCTCGATCCATCCCGGCGACGTCCTCGACGCCGCCGCCGGCGCCGTCGCCGCCCTGGTGCCGGACGGGTTCACCCTCATCTGGCTCGCCGCCGGCGACCGGCTGGAGCTGCGCGGCGCCGCCGGCACGTTCCTGCACGGGCACGGCGGCCTCCCGCTCACCGTCAAGCCGGGGGAGGGGCTGATCGGCTCGGCCGCCGTCGAGCACGACGACCTCCTCGTCGTCGAGAACCCGGCCGCCGATCCGCGCGGCCTCGCCGGCGACCTCCTCCGCGCGGAGGGCGTGCGGGTGTTCGTCGGCGTGCCGCTCGTCGCGCGGTACGGTGTCGAAGGGGTGATCGGGGTCTTCTCGCGGCAGCCGGGACGGCCCGCCGCCGACACGCTCGCGGCGTTCGGCGTGGTGGCGGCCCAGGTCGCCCTCGCGGTCGAGAGCGCACGGCTGTTCGAGGACAGCGAGCGGCGCCGGCGGACGGCCGAGGCGCTGGCGGCGGTCGCCCAGGCCCTCGCCCACTCGCTCGACCCGCGCGAGGTGTCGCACCTCATCGCCGACAGCGTGCTCGCGCTGCTCGGCGCCCGCGACGTCGTCGTCTACCGGCTGGACGCCGCCACCGGCGAGCTGATCTCGGTGGCGTTCGCCGGCGAGCGTGCGGCCGGCTTCACCGAGCGGATGGTCCTGCCGCGGGGCGCCGGCGTGTCCGGCCGCGCCGTCCTCGAGCGGCGCCCGGTGCTGACCGACGACCTGCTGGGCGATCCGCGCTTCGAGCATCCGCCCGAGCTACGCGCGGGCTACGCGCGGGCCGGCTACGGCGCAGTCATCGCGGTGCCCCTGCTGATCGACGACGAGCCGATCGGCGCGCTGGGGGTCGCCGCCGGCCATGGCCGGCGCTTCGACGACGAGACGAGCCGGCTGCTCGAGGCGTTCGCCGACCAGGCCGCGGTCGCCCTGAAGAACGCGCGCCTGTTCGCCGCCGAGCGCGCCGCCCGCGCCGGGGCCCAGGCGGTGGAGCGCCGCTTCCGCGACCTGCTGCAGGGCGTGGACGCGATCGTCTCGGAGGTGGAGCTGCCGAGCCGGCGCGTGCTGTTCGCCAACGGACGGATCGAGACACTGCTCGGCTACACGGTCGAGCAGTGGACGACCGAGCCCGGGTTCTGGCGCGCGCACATCCACCCCGCCGACCTCGCGCGCGTCCTGGACTTCAGCGCGGGCGAGATCGCCGCGGGCCGGGACTACGTGTACGAGTACCGGGTGCTGGCGGCCGACGGCCGCGTCGTCTGGCTGCGCGACAGCGTCACGGTGGCCGCCGACCGGCTGCACAGCCTCAAGGTGGACATCACCTCCCGCAAGCGCGCCGAGGCCCTGCTGGCCGGCGAGTCCCGCGTGCTGGAGATGATCGCGGCGGGCGCGCCGCTGGCGCCGGTGCTGGACGCGCTGTGCCGGACGATCGAGGCGCAGGACGAGGGGATGCTCTGCTCGGTCCTTCTGGTGGAGGACGGGCGGCTGCGCCACGCCGCCGCGCCCCGGCTGCCCGCCGCCTACGTCGCCGCGGTGGACGGCATGGACATCGGCCCCGAGGCCGGCTCGTGCGGGACGGCCGCCTACCGACGCCAGACGGTCATCGTCGAAGACATCGCCGCCGACCCGCTGTGGCGTGACTGGCGCGGGCTCGCGCTGCCGCACGGCCTGCGCGCCTGCTGGTCGGTGCCGGTGCTCGACGCCGCCGGCGCGGCGGTGGCGACGTTCGCCATGTACTACGCCGCCCCGCGGCGCCCGACCGCGACCGAGCGCGGGCTCATCGACCGCGCCGCCCACCTGGCCGGCATCGCCGTCGAGCGCGCGCGCGCCGAGGAGGCGCTGCGCGCGAGCGAGCAGCAGTACCGCACGCTCATCACCAACATCCCCGACGTGGCGTGGCTGGTGGACCGCCGGGGCAACACGCGATTCATCAGCCCCCACGTCGACCGGGTGGGCGGCTACACCGCCGAGGAGCTCTGCCGGGCCGGCGCGGGCGGCTGGTTCGGGCGCGTGCACGCCGACGACCTACCGCTCGTGCGCCGCCACTTCGACACGCTGTTCGAGGGCGGCGGCACCTTCGACCTCGAGTACCGCATCCAGCACAAGGACGGGCGGTGGATCTGGCTGCACGACCGGGCGGTCTCGACCTACGAGGAGCACGGCGTCCGCTACGCCTACGGCCTCTACTCGGACATCACCGACCGCAAGCGGGGCGAGGAGATCCGCGCCCTGCTCCTCAACCAGGTCATCACCGTCCAGGAGGAGGAGCGGCGGCGCATCGCGCGCGAGCTGCACGACGAGACCGCGCAGTCGCTCGCCTCGCTCCTCCTCGGATTGAGCGCGCTGACCGAGGCCCGCACCGTCAAGGTCGCGCGCGTCCAGGCTCGCGAGCTCCACCAGGTGGCCACCCGCGCGCTGGCCGAGGTGCGGCGACTGGCGTGGGGGCTGCGGCCGAGCGTGCTCGACGATCTCGGCCTGGCCGCCGCGCTGTCGAGATACGCGGGCGAGTTCGGGCGCGGGCGCGGCATCGCGGTCGAAGTGGACGTCGGCGGGCTCGGGGAGGAGCGGATGTCCATCGCGGTCGAGACCGCGCTGTACCGGATCATGCAGGAGGCGCTCTCCAACGTCGCCCGTCACGCCGGCGCCCAGCGCGTGCGCGTGCAGGTGGACCGCTTCGGCGCCATGGTCTCGATGGTCATCACCGACGACGGCCGCGGCTTCGATCAGACGCAGCCGGCCGAGCCCCCCACCACCGCCCACGGCCTCGGCATCCACACGATGCGCGAGCGCGCGGTGGTGCTGAACGGCACCTTTGTCATCGACGCCGCGCCCGGCCGGGGCACCCGGGTGACGGTCGAGCTGCCGCTCGGCGGCGAGCGCGCGTGAAGAAGATCCGCGTGCTGCTGGCCGACGACCACGCCATTCTCCGGGCCGGCCTGCGCATGCTCCTCGACGCGCAGCCCGACATGGCAGTGGTGGCCGAGGCCTCCGACGGCGAGGAGGCGCTGCAGCGGGCCGCCGCCAGCCGGCCCGACGTCGCGATCGTCGATCTCACGATGCCGGGGCTGTCGGGCGTCGAGACGCTGGAGCGGCTGCGCCACGAGGTGCCGGCCACGCGGCTGCTGGTGCTCACGATGCACGACGACCCCGGCTACGCGCGCCTGACGCTCGCCGCCGGGGCCTCCGGCCACGTCATCAAGGACGCCGAGAGCGCCGAGCTGCTGGCGGCCATCCGCGCCGTGCACCGCGGCCGCACGTTCGTGCAGGTGGGCGCCGCGGCGGCGGCCCCCGCGCCGCCGCTTCATCCGGCGGCGGCGCCCGCGCTCAGCCCGCGCGAGCGGCAGGTGCTCGAGCTGCTCGCCCACGGCCACACCAATCGCGCGGTGGCCGCCCGCCTGACGCTCAGCGTGAAGACGGTGGAGACCCACCGCGCGCGGCTGAGCGAGAAGCTCGGGCTGCACAGCCGCGCCGATCTCGTCCGTCTGGCCATCGACCTCGGCCTCCTCCGCCGCTAGTCGGGGTTTCCCCGATAGGAGATCGGGCGAGCCCGGCGCAGAATTGCGTCGTCGTGGTGTCGTTCATCGCGGGGAATGGGAGGGCCGTGCGAGCCAACACGCCCTCGGTGTCGTGACCGGCCCCCCCGGCGCGCGGCGCCCGATCGTGGTCGCCGACGACGAGCCGGACATTCGCGAGATCCTCACCGACTTTCTCGCCGCGCACGGCGTCGATGTGGTGCAGGCCGCCGACGGGCTCGACCTGCTCGAGCAGGTGCGGCGCGTGCGGCCGTCGGCGGTCGTCATGGACCTGCACATGCCGCGGCTGGACGGCCTCGAGGCGCTCCGGCGCATCCGCGACGCCGATCCCGACGTGCGCGTGATCGTCGTCAGCGGCTCGGTGGAGGAGACGCGCGAGCACCTGCTGGCCGCCGGCGCCGCCGTCGTGCTCACCAAGCCGCTGCAGCTGGCCGACCTGCTCCCCGCGCTGGGTCTCGCCGCTGGCGCCGAGCCGGCGCCGGTCACGCCGGCGGCGGCGGGGGCGCCGGCGGCGGGCGGCCCCGGCCGCGGCGGGGTACTGGTGGTGGACGACGACGAGGAGATGCGCGAGATCCTCGTGGAGATGCTCACGCTGCACGGCCACGCCGCCTGGGCGGTCGCCGGCGCCGCCGACGCCGCCGCCGCAGTGGCCGCGTGCGGGCCGGACGTCCTGCTGCTGGACATCCACATGCCGGGGCTGAGCGGCGTGGACGCGCTGCCGGTCCTGCGCGCGATGGCGCCCGACATGAAGGTGATCATGGTGAGCGGCACCGCCGACCTGCAGGCCGCGCGGCACGCGCTCGCGCTCGGCGCGTTCGACTACATCGTCAAGCCGGTGGACATGGTCCGTCTCACCGAGGTGGTGGACGCCGCCCTGCTGTTCCGCCTCGGGCCCGACTGAGCCCGCGCTAGGCGGGCGGCGCCAGCGGGAGCACGAAGGTGAAGGTGGAGCCCGCGCCCTCGCGGCTCTCGACCCAGATCCGGCCGCGGTGCAGCTCGACGAGCTGCCGGCTGATCGCCAGCCCCAGCCCGGTGCCGGCGACGTCGCGCGTGCCCGCCGTCTGCGCGCGGTGGAACGGCTCGAACAGCCGCGGCAGCTCGGCGGCCGGGATGCCGGCGCCGGTGTCGCTGACCGCGAAGCGCATGTCCTCGCCGGTGACGCCGACGTCCACGACGACGCGGCCGGCCGCGGTGTACCGCACGGCGTTGGACAGGAGGTTGAGCAGCACTTGCTTGATCTTCAGCCGGTCGGCGTAGAGTCGCGGCAGATCAGGCGCCACCGCCGCCTCCAGGCGCAGGTCCTTGCCGGTCGCCAGCGAGCGGGCGGCGTCCAGGCAGTCCTCGACGAGCGCGGCGGCGTCCACCTCGTCCACCGACAGCTCCTGCTTGCCCGCCTCGATGCGGGAGAGGTCGAGGACGTTGTTGATCAGCGTGAGCAGGTGGCTGCCGTTGTTGAGCACCGAGCGGACGTAGGCGTCCTGGCGTGGTGTGAGCTCGCCGTCGACCCGCCGCAGCATGAGCTTGGTGAAGCCGATGATCGAGTTGAGCGGCGTGCGCAGCTCGTGGCTCATGTTGGCGAGGAAGTTCGACTTGGCGCGGCTGGCCTCCTCGGCCAGCTCCCGCGCCCGCTCCAGCGTCTCCTCGGTCTGCTTGCGCTGCCGGATGTCGCGATAGATGGCGACCATGCCGACCGGCGCCCCCGCCCGGTCGCGGATCACCGCGCTGCGCACCTCGAACGCCAGCCGCTCGCCGCGCTTGTGCACGCCGATCACCTCCGTCGCCGGCAGCGGCTCGCCGGCGGCGGCCCGGCGCACGCGCTCGGCGGAGGCGCCGGCGACGTCGGGGGTGGTCAGCATGGCGTAGTGGCAGCCGATCAGCTCGTCGCGCGCGTAGCCGGTCGTCGCCTCGAACGCGCGGTTCACGCCGGTGATGCGGCCGTCCAGCGTCGAGGTCATGATCGGGTCGTTCACGGTCTCGAACAGCCCGCGGTACCACTCCTCGTTCTGGCGCAGGTCGGCCACGGCGGCGTCGCGGCCGGCCAGGTGCTCGCGCGCCATGCGGATGGCCTCCACCAGCTTGCCGCGCCGGACCTCGGCGGTGCGGGCGGGGAGGACCAGGTAGAGGTTGACCGCGTAGATGATGGCCAGCTTCGCCGCCTCGGCGCCGAGCGCCACCGTGCGGTGCTCGACGCCGATCAGCCACCCCAGCATGACCGCGTAGCTGACCACCGAGAGGTGGCCGAAGAGGAGGATCTCGCGCACGCCGACCGATTGCAGGTCGGCCGCCCGCATGAACATCAGCCAGAAGAGCCAGCTCCGGTCGCCGCCCGACGCGTAGACGACGAACGTCCACGCCATGATGTCGGTGACGAGGAAGATCCGGCCGAGGCTCGGTCCGTGGACGCGCGCGTAGAAGAGGCGGAGGGCGATCCACGCGGCGAGCGAGTACACGAGCAGTCCGGCCGCCAGCCGGGTGAACGCCCAGGCGTCGAACGCGCCGAGGATGAACCGGTTGTTGAGGACGACGCACAGCAGCAGCAGGGCGGTGCCGACGATGCGGGCGCGCGGCACCGCCACGACGTGCAGGCGGCGGTCGCGCTCGGCCTTGGCCCGCGCGGCCGCGGCCGGATCGAGCTCGATGGTGAGCCCGCGCGGGCTCAGCGCTCCCTCGAGGCCAGCAGCTCGCGAATGAGCGTCCGGGCGGCGGGCGTGGACCAGTCGCGCGGGCCGGCGCCGCGGCCGACGAGCCGCCCCGCGCGGTCCACCAGGTACACGGTCGGCGGGCCCCACACGCCGTAGAGACGGCCGGTGACGTCGCCGTCCGCGTCGAGCAGGACGGGCGCCGAGTAGCCGCGCTCGCGTGCGACGCGGCGCACCTCGGCGGGCGACTCGCGGAAGGCGATCAACAGCACCTCCAGCCCCTCTTTCTTGAACTCACGATAGAACGCGTTGACGGAAGGCAACTCCTCCCGGCAATCCGGTCACCAGGTCGCCCAGTAGAAGAGGAGGACGACCTTGCCGCGGAGGTCCGCCAGCCGGACCGGACGCCCCTCGAGGTCGGGCAGGCTGAAGCCCGGCGCCGGCTTCGGCGGATCATACCGCTCGAGATCGAGTGATTGAAAGTCGGGCGCTGCCGCCGCCGCGAGCGGCAGCAGCAGCGCCAGGACGAGGCCCGCCGCGGCGGCGCGGCGCGTCACTTCGCGCCCGACTCCTTGAGGGCCTTGAGGACCTCGTCGGGGTTGAGCAGGTCGAGGGCGTTGGCCTGGATCTTCTGGTAGCGCACCACGCCCTCGCGGTCGACCACGAAGTAGGCGCGGCTCGCGTAGCGGTAGATCGGGCTCGCCTCGTTGGTGACCAGCGCGCCCCAGGCGGGCAGCATCTGGCGGCGGAAGTCGGAGAGGAGCAGGTGCTTGGTGCCCTGTTGCTTCACGAACGCTTCCAGCGTGGCGGCGTGATCGGCGCTGACGCCCACGACCTGGGCGCCCAGGGCTGCGAACTGCGGCAGGGCCGCGTCGAAGCCCGCAATTTCCTTCGTTCAGGTGCCGGTGAACGCCTGGATGAAGGTGTAGACGACGACCGGGCCCTTGGCGGTCAGCTCGCTGAGCTTGACCGGCTTGTTGCCGGGGCCTATCAGGGTGAAGTCGGGCGCCTTCTGCCCGACCTCCAGCGCCGGGGCGACGGCCGGCAGGGCCGCCGTGAGGCCGGCGGCGAGGGCAAGGACGACAGCGACGAGACGCAGCACGCGCATGGGGGTCTCCTTCCTCGGACGTGGACTCGACGCTAGTACAGTCTGCGCCGGCAACGCAACCCACAACGCCCCGCCGGGGTTCCCGCTCACGCCGCGCCGGTCAGCTCTTTCCGGACCAGCGCCGCGCCGGCCGCCAGCCCCCGCAGCTTCTGGTTGCACATGTAGCGTGGCGACCAGCCGAAGCCACAATCGGGGTTGAGCGTCAGCTTCTCGGCCGGGCACACCTGGAGGACCCGACGAATCCGACGTGCCACGCTGTCCGCTGTCTCGTCCTGAAACCCTTTCACGTCCACCACGCCGGCGCCCAGCTCGCGCCCGCCGCCGTACTTCTGCCAGAGGTCGAGCTCGCTCAGCTCGCGGCCGGCGAACTCCAGCACGAGCTGGTCGGCGCGCGCCTGCAGGGCGCCGGGGAAATACGGCTCGTAGGATCGCGGGAAGCGGGAGCGGCCGAAGCGGTTGCCGAAGCAGATGTGGAAGCCCAGCCGCGCCTTGACGCCGTCGGTCGCCAGGTTGAACAGGCGCGCCATCTCCTCGCCTGAAACATTGCCGCGGGCGGGCTCGTCGAGCTGGATCCAGGTGGCGCCGGCCGCGACGAGGGCCTTCAGCTCCGCGTTGATGACCTCGGCGAATCGCTCCGCGACGTCGACCACTCCCTTGTAGATTTTGCCCGGATGGATGCGCGAGCCGAACGTCAGCGGGCCCGCGCAGGTGGCCTTCGTCGCGCGCGTGGTGTGGGCCTTGAGGTACTCGAACTCGCGGACGATGCCGAGGCCGCCGGGCGGCGTCTCGATGCGGCCGACCGCCTCGTAGCGCGTCTGCTGGTCGTAGCCCCACGGCCCGACCCGGCGCCGCGCCGGCAGGGGCTGGATGCCCGTGATGATCGTGTAGTAGGAGTCCACGTAGCCGTCGAGCCGGCGGACCTCGCCGTCGGTGATGACGTCGATGCCGGCGCGCTCCATGTCGCGAATCGCGGTGTCGGCGGCGTCGTCGAACATCTCCTCGAGGTCGCCGGGGCCGGCCTCGCCGGCCCCGTGGGCCTTCACGAGGGTGAACCACCAGCCGGGCTTGCCGTGCGAGCCGACGACCGACGTCGGCAGCAGGGGCAGGGTGCTCATGACGGTTTCCCTCCGATGACGCGCAGGACGGCGGCGTCGCGGTGCGCCTCGTCCAGTGTACCGGCGAAGATGATCTCGCCGCGCTCGATGACGTACAACCGTCGCGTCCAGGCCGGCACGTGGTGGATGTTGGACTCGGCGATGAGGATCGTGCGGCCGAGCCGGGTGATCGTCGAGATCGACTCGCTGATCGCGGGGATGATGGCGGGGGACAGCCCCTCGAAGGGCTCGTCCAGGATCAGCAGCTCCGGGTCCAGCGCCAGGGCACGGGCGATGGACAGCATCTTGCGCTCTCCGCCGGAGATCGCGGTGCCGCCGCGCCCGGCGTAGTCGCGCAGGCGCGGAAACACCTCGTAGGCCAGGGCCAGCCGCTCGGCCGCCGGCCGCCCGCCCGGCCGCGTCCAGGTGGCGATCTCGATGTTCTCGGCGACGGTGAGGTCGGCGAAGATCCCGCTGTCCTCCGGCGCCCAGCCGATGCCGAGCCCGGCGATCACGTGGGTCGGCCGCCCCGCGATCGGCTCGCCCTTGAAGGTGATGGCGCCGGCGGCGGGGCGCCGGTAGCCCATGATCGTGCGCAGCGTCGTCGTCTTGCCGCTACCGTTGCGCCCCACCAGGCACACGACCTCGCGCGCGCCGGCGTGGAGCGACACCTGCCGCAGGATGTGGCTGGCGTCGATGAAGACGTCGATGGCGCGGACGTCAAGCACGGGGGCGCCCGACCACGGTGGCCATGATCTCGTCGTCGTCCTGGATCGCGGCGGGGGAGCCGTCGGCGAGGATCCGCCCCTGGTGGAGGACGACGATCCGGTCGGAGTAGCCGAAGACGATGTCCATGTCGTGCTCGACCTGGACGATGGACTTGATGCCGAGGCGGGCGGCCGCCTGCACCAGCACCTCCATGATCGCGTGCTTGTCGGCGGTGCTCACGCCGCTGGTGGGCTCGTCGAGCAGGATCAGCTCGGGCCGGAGGGCGAACGCGCTCGCCACGTCGAGGAGCTTGCGATCGCCCTGGGGCAGCGTGCGGGCCGGGCGCGCCAGGGCGTCGCCGAGCCGGAACAGCTCGGCCACGGAGGCCGCCTCGTCCCACACGCGGCGGTCGCCGGCCAGCGTGGCGAAGAGCCGGCCGCCGCGGCCGAGACGGTTGACGATCGCCGCTGCCAGCGTCTCGCCCACGGTGAGGCCGGGGAAGACGTTGACGAGCTGGAACGCGCGGGCCATGCCCAGCCGCGCCAGCCGCACCGGGCCTGCCCCGCTCACCTCCCGCCCCTTGAAGCGGACGGCGCCGCTGGTCGGCGGCGTCGACCCCGTGAGCACGTTGACCAGCGTCGTCTTGCCCGCGCCGTTGGGGCCGATGATGGAGAGGAACTGGCCGGCGGGCACCGTCAGCGTCACGCCGTCGAGCGCGCAGAAGGTCCCGTACAGCTTGCGGACGGCCACTGCCTCGAGCAGCGTCACGCCGGCCCCTCGCGCCCGAGCAGCCCCAGCAGCCCACGCGGGAAGAAGACGACCACGACCGCGAGCAGCGCGCCGAACACGAAGCGCCAGTAGGAGGTCACCGACATCACGAAGTCCTGGAGGAAGATGAAGACGATCGCGCCGAGCACCGGGCCCAGGAAGTGCTCGAAGCCGCCCAGCAGCAGCATGAAGACCAGGTTGCCGGAGTGGGTCCAGTAGGCTAGCAGCGGATCGGCCAGCCCCGTCGGCACCGCCAGGAGCGTGCCGCCCACCGCGCCGAACACCGCGGCGATGACGAACGCGTAGAAGCGGTAGCGCCGCACGCTGACGCCGATCGCCGCCGCCTTCTCGGCGTTCTCGCGGATGGCCCGCAGGCTCAGTCCGAAGGGCGAGCGCACGATGCGCCTCATGACCAGCGCGGCCACGGCGAGCAGGCCGAGCGCGTAATAATAGAAGGGGCCGGTGAGGAACCCGATCTTGTCGAGGCCGGCGAAGGGCAGCCCGATCAGGACCGGGCGCAGCACGCGGATGCCCTCGTCGCCGCCGGTGAGCGCGTAGAACTTGTAGAGGAACGAGTAGAACAGCATCCCGAAGGCGAGCGTCAGCATCCCGAAGTAGATCTTCACGTAGCGCACGCACAGCAGCCCCACCGGGACCGCCACGAGGGCCGCGCCGGCGGCGGCCGCCAGCACGACGACCTCGAACGAGCGCACCCCCATGCGCGTCGTGAGGACGGCGGCGGTGTAGGCGCCCAGCGCGACGAAGAGCGCGTGGCCGAAGGAGAGCAGCCCGGTGGTGCCGAACAGCAGATTGAGGCCGAGCAGCGCGATGCCGTAGGCGAACGCCGGCAGCAGCAGGGTCACCTGGTACGGCGAGGCCAGCCACGGCGCCGCCAGCAGCAGCGCCGCCGCCAGGACGGCGGCGGCCGTGCGCGCGCTCACGGGACGGCGGCGGCGAACAGCCCCGCCGGGCGCAGCACGAGCACCGCGATGACGACCACGTAGACGGCGAGCATCTCGACCTCCGGCCACAGCGCGACGGCGCCCGCCTTGAGCAGGCCGACGACGAGCGCCCCCACGACGGCGCCCCGCATGCTGCCGAGCCCGCCGATCACCACCACCGCGAACGCCTCCACGATGACCTCGATGGCCATCTCGCTCACCGCCGCGGTGGCCGGGATCACCAGGGCGCCGCCCACCGTGCCCAGCACGACGCCCAGCGAGAACACGCGCACGTAGACGGCCCGCGTGTCCACCCCGAGCGCCGCGCTCATCTCGCGGTTCTCGGCGGTGGCCCGTACGATGCGACCGAAGCGCGTGCGGGTCAGCAGCCCGCCCATGCCCAGCGCGATGAGGCCGCCGGCGGCGATCACCACCAGGTTGTAGACGGGGACGGTGGATCCGGCGAGGGTCACCTGACCGTAGACGAGATAGACGCGGCCGAGCTGCACCGGCGCGGTGCCCCACACGAAGCGGATCACGTCCTCGATCATGAGCACCAGCGCGAAGGTGAGCAGGAGCTGGAAGGCCTCGTCGCGGTCGTAGATCGTCCGCAGCAGCCGCTCGATCGGCGGCCCCACCACGCCGAGGGCGAGGCCGCCGGCCAGCAGCGCCAGGACGAACAGCGGCGCGGGCAGGCCGTGACCCAGCGCCCACGTCACCGTCGACACGCCCACGTAGGCACCCAGCGCGTAGAAGGAGCCGCAGGCGAGGTTGAGGATCTTCTGCACGCCGAAGACGAGCTGCAGTCCCGCCGCGACGAGGAAGAGCACGGCGGCGTGAAACACGCCGCCGAGCACGATGCTGAAGCTCTGCTGGATCAGGGCCGCCCGCTCACACCTTCCAGGAGTTGATCCAATCGTACAGCCCCACGCCGGAGGGCTTCTGGATCTGCTTGGTGCCCATCGTCTCCACCGGGTCGATGGTGACGAAATCGTACCTGTTCTTGTGCGTCGTGGTGCCCTGGAAGAACGTCGCCTCCATGATGTGGTCCTCGCGGTAGCGGCGCGGACCGGACAGCGACTCCGCCTCGACACCCTCGAGCGCCTGGATGACCGCGTCCTGGCTCGGCCACTTGCCGCCGGCCGCCTTCGCCGCCCGCTCCACCGCCGCCTTGTACGCGACGATCGTGAAGTAGCCGTGGTCGGACTCGTAGTTCGGCCACTCCTTGAACTTCTCGTGATGCCAGCGGACGAACTCCTTCTGCAGCGCACCGGCCCGCGCCCAGTCGAAGTAGAGGCAGTTGTAGCCGAGGATCGCGCCCTCCGGCGTGAACTCCTTCTTGAGCGACTCGTGCACGCCGCCGCCGGTGGTCAGCACGAGCTTGGTCTTCGCCGTCAGCCCGGCCGCGTGGGCCTGCTTCATGAAGATCGGCGTGTCGCCCGCCCAGAAGCAGGAGAAGATCAGGTCGGGCTTCGCCTGTTGCAGCGCCGCCACGTGGGCGGTGAAGTCGGTGGCGCCGAGCTTGGGCCACAGCTCGCCCACCACCTGCACGTCGATCCCGTGCTTCTTCATGATGGCCAGGAAGGCCGCCCAGTTGTCGCGGCCGTAGGAATAATCGGGGTTGATGCCGGCGACCGTCTTGAACTTGCCCTTCCAGTGGCGCGCGGTCAGCAGCGACGCCATGACCGCCTCGCACTCGTTGTCCGTCGACCGGAAGGAGTATTTCGGCTTCGGGATCGTCTCCTCGACGCCCTTCTGCGTGGTGGCGTCCCACGCGAGCCAGATCGTCTTCATCTCCTCGGCGACGGGCCCCAGCGCCAGCCCGACGCCGGTGGAGATGGCGCCGGAGACGGCATCCACCTTGTCCTGAAGGGCGAGCTTGCGGAAGCGCTCGACGGTGTCCTTCGGCGCGGATTCCTCCTCGATCACCAGCTCGATGCGGCGTCCGAGGATCCCGCCCGCCGCGTTGATGCGGTCGGTCGCCCACTGCACGCCGCGCAGCCCCGACTCGCCGACCGGTGCCAGCACGCCCGCCTTGGCGGCGAGCACGCCGATCTTGACGGGGCCGGCCTGGGCGAAGGCGGGGGCGGCGTCGAGCCGCAGCGCGGCGGCGGCGGCGCCGCCGGTGAGCGCCAGGAAATGACGTCGAGTCGTGCGCATGCGCGACCTCCTTGTCGTCGCCGGCCGCCGCGGGGCGGCCGAAAGCGGATTATTCTATCCCGGCGCGCCGGTCCCCGGTGATGCTAGAATTCTCGGACCTTCGACCCGGTCGGAGAGGGAACGCCTTGCACGTCAGGTTCTGGGGCACTCGAGGATCCATCGCCGCTCCCGGTGATCGCACCGCGCGCTACGGCGGCAACACGTCGTGCGTGGAGGTGCGCGCCGGCGACGGCACCGTCATCGTGCTCGACTGCGGGACGGGCGCCCGCGAGCTGGGGCTGCATCTCGTGCGCACGATGTCGGCGCCGGTGCGGCTGCACCTGTTCATCGGCCACACGCACTGGGATCACATCCAGGGGTTTCCGTTCTTCGTGCCCGCCTTCCTGCCCGGGGCCGAGCTCAACGTGTACGCGCCGCTCGGCTTCCAGCAGAGCCTCGAAGAGGCGATGTCGGGTCAGATGGAGTACTCGTATTTTCCGGTGAAGCTGCGCGACCTGCGCTCGCGCATCCACTTCACCGAGCTCGAGGAGGGGTTCTTCCGCGTCGGCGAGGTGCTGGTGGAGACGCAGTACCTCAACCACACTGCGCCCACCATCGCCTACCGGATGTCCAACGGCGGCGCCAGCATCGCCTACGTCACCGACCACGAGCCGTTCTGGGGGGCGGAGAACGGCCAGCTCAACCACCCGGGCGACCAGCGGCACATCGCGTTCATGCGCGGCGCCGACCTCGTGATCCACGACGCGCAGTACACCGAGGAGGAGTACACCAACCGGGTCGGCTGGGGGCATTCGACGGTGGAGTACGCCATCCAGGTCGCCCGCGCCGCCGAGGTCAAGCGCCTCGCCCTGTTCCACCACGATCCCACCCACGACGACGCGTTCATGGATCGCTTCGAGGCATCCGCTCGCGAGCGCATGACCGCCATCGGCGGCAGCGTCGACGTGTTCGCGGCGCGCGAGGGGACCGAGTTCGAGATCGAGGGCACCGGGCGGCCGGAGCCGGTGGCGGAGATCTCGGCGCTGCGCCGCCGGCTCATCGCCGGCGCGCGCGTGCTGGTGGTGACGCCGGACGACTCGGAGGCGGCGGCGATCGAGGAGGCGCTGGCCGAGGACGGCATGGTGGCGCTGCCGGTGCCCGACATGCACGCGGCGCTCACCCGCGGCACCGAGCACATGCCCGACCTCGCCATCGTGGACGCCGGGCTGCCGCCCGGCGACGGCGCCGATCTCGTGCCGGCGTTCCGCAGCCGCATGGGGCGCACCAACTTCCCGATCATCCTCCTCGCCGATCACCCGCAGGCGACCGCGCTGCACCGCCCCGAGATCGCGGCCACCGACTACCTGGCCAAGCCGTACAGCCCGCCGATGCTGCGCGCGCGCGTGCGCGCGTGGCTGGCCCGCACGCTCGTGTCCTACACCGAGTCGACCGCGCGCACCGCCGGCGAGGAGCCCGTCACGCTGGAGGACGCCCGCGAGGATCGGGGAACGACGCAGACGCTGCTGGCCAGCATGCTTGCCGGCGTGCCGCTCTTCCGCTCGCTGTCGGCGGTGCAGCTCAACACGCTGGTCGGCCAGGCCACCGAGCAGGTCTACCCGGCCGGCCACGTCATCGCCCGCCAGGGCGAGCCGCCCCGCCACCTGTGGGTGCTGCTCTCGGGCCGCGTGCGCGTGGTGGAGGCGACCGCCGACGGCCAGGCCGAGATGCTGCTGGGCGAGATCGGCAAGGCGGAGGTGTTCGGCGAGCTCGGCATCCTGCGCGGCCAGCCGCGCTCGGCGACCGTCATCGCGGTGGAGCGCGCGCACTGCCTGGTCCTGCGCCAGGCCGACTTCGTCACCGCGCTGGGCGAGTCGGTGGATCTGGCCAACGGCCTGCTGCGCGTGATCGCCTCGCGGCTGTACGACGCCGACCGCAAGCTGGCGCGCTACGCGCCCGATCCGCTGACCGGCCTCAGCAGCCGCCGGGCCTTCAACGAGTCGTATCGTCGCATCGCGGCGGGCGCCCGCCGCCGCAAGAGCGGCCTGCTGCTGCTGGCGCTCGACGTCCTTCACCTGAAGGCCGTCAACGACGGCTTCGGCTACACGCTGGGCGACGAGGTGCTGCGCACGGTGGCCGACGCGCTCAGCGAGGCCACCCGCACCACCGACGTGGTGGCCCGCTACGGCGGCGACGAGTTCGCCGTGCTGCTGCTGGACGCCACGCCCAAGGACGTGGACATCATCCTTGCCCGCGTGCGCGACAAGCTGAACTCGCTGTCGCTGCAGCGCCGGCTGCCCGTCAGCATCGAGTGCTCGACCGGCATCGCCTGGAGCCAGTCCCCGCCCGACACCGCCGAGGAGTTCCTGCGCGACGCCGACCGCGACATGCACGAGCGCAAGGCCCGCGACCGGGAGCGCCGCGAGAGCGCGTAGATTCAACGGTCTTGCCGGATGCGTAGGATTCGTCCCTCGCTGGCGGTCGTGCTGCTGGCCCTCACGCTCTTCGCCCGCGGTCAGTACACGCTCACGATCGCGTACGCGGACTGGAGCCCCTGCTTCGACGATCCGACCACCCTGGATTTCACCGACGTCAGTAACCTCATCGTCAAGACGTTCCCGTTCAGCGACCCGATGGATGCAGTCCAGCGGACCCTGCTGTTGGTGCTGCGGCCGTCGGGCCGCATCGCCGTCGCCGACACGCGCCCGTTCGCGGATCGTTTCTCCGAGCCGACTCGCCCGCGCGCTCCTCCCGCCGTCTAGCCCGCCGCCGCGGCTCCGATCGTTGCCAAAAATCCAAACTCCGATAGGAGGAGTCTGATGACTGCATTCTTCTCGAAGCGGCTCTCGTTCGGCAGTCAGCGCGGCTTCACGCTGATCGAGCTGCTCATCGTCGTGGCGATCATCGGCATTCTTGCCGCCATCGCCGTGCCGCTCTACGCCAACGTGCAGGCGCGGGCGCGCATCGCCAAGGCCCAGGCCGACACGCGGGCCATGGCCTCGGCCATCAGCATCTACTCGGCGCACTGCGGCGGCCTGCCCGACAACGGCTCCGCCGCCACCACCTGCCCGACCGCTAACAACCAGTCGGGCGCACTCCCGGCCGTCCTGACCACGCAGCAGACCAACGCGCAGAACCAGGTCGGCGGGCCGTTCCTCAACAGCATCCCGACGCTGCCCGCCAGCTGGACCGGCTCGGGCGCGTCCTACAAGTACTCCAGCACCGCGGTCGGCACGTTCCTGGTCTGCGGGAGCGGCGACAGCACGGCCGCCAACAGCAACGGCGGCACGACCTGTCCGTAGCCGCACTCGTCAGTCGCGTCAACCCCATGCCCCCGGCAGCTTCACGCTGCCGGGGGCTTTCGTTTCTCGTCCGGGTGGGCCGAAACTACGAGTGGATGCACCAGGATCCGTCGGGCATCGACAACGGCGGCTACGGTCTGCGCCTGCGGCCGATCGACATGCAGAAGTTCGGCGTGCTGTACCTCAATGGCGGGGTGTGGCGGGGCGAACCCCTCATCTCGCGCAGCTGGGTCGAGCGCTCGTTCTCGTCGTCACGATGACCGCCGACATCGAGGACGACACCGAGAACCGCGTGTTCAACGACCTCGTGGGCCGGTTCGTGATGCCGTCAGTCCGCGGCGACACGCCCCGTCGAGGCGACCCGGTCATCCAGGCGCGGCTCACCGCGCTGCTCGAAGAGATGCGCGCCGGCTTCTCACCGGTCGGCGCGGGGATCGAGGATCGCATGATTCCGTCCGTTCTCGCGAAGGGCCGGCACGTGCCCTTCCGGGACCGGTCGTCACCGAAGCAGGGCGCGCGATGATCCCGTGATCAGGTCGGGCGCTTGCGATCGGCGAAGGCTTTGAGGCGGGCGCGGGCGGCGGCGCTGGTTTTGAGCGCGGCGCCGTAGGACTGGGGCTCGTGGCCGGGGGCGGCGCGGCGGATGGCGGCCACGATCTCCTTGGTCGCGGCCAGCCCCTCGCGGGGTGAGGCCGCGATCTCGGCGGCCCACTTGAGCGCGCTCGCCTCCAGCGTGGGCGGCGCCACCACGCGGCTCACCAGCCCCATGCGCAGCGCTTCGCTGGCGTGGATCGTCCGGCCGGTCAGCAGCAGGTCCCGTCCGTGCGCGCCGCCGGCGACGTCGAGCAGGCGCGCGATGCCGTAGGCGGGGTTGAAGCCGAGCGTCACCTCCGGCAGGCCGAAGCGCGCGCGGTCGGAGGCGATCCGCAGATCCTGCGCGACGGCCAGCATCAGCCCGCCGCCGAGCGCGTGGCCGTCGATCGCGGCCAGCGTCACCTGCGGCAGCGTCGCGAAGCGGTCCATGAGCGCGGCGTGACGGCGGGCGAGCGCCTCGGCCTCGTCGCCCGTCACCGTCTCCATCTCGCGGAGGTCGTTGCCGGCGCAGAAGGCGCGGCCGCGGCCGGCCACCAGCAGCACGCGGACGTCGGCCATCGCGGCGACGCGCTCCACCGCCGCCTCCAGTGCTGCGGTCAGCTCGCGATTCAGCGCGTTGAGCGCCTCGGGGCGATTGAGCGTGAGGCGGGCGACGCCGTCGCTCAGGCGTTCCAGGAGGACGAGGTCTGCGCCCGACATGGGGATTGTTGGAGCGAGAGGCGCTTACACGGTTAGGGGCGTGGGTGGCCTGGTTTAGAAGGTTGGCGGCGCCGGCCCCGCAACACTGCGATGAGGCCCGTGGCCGCCGCGGCGATACCTGCTGTGATTCCAACCGCGCGCCAGAAGTTGGTGCGGAAGAAGGGGACCTGGAAGAAGGGCGAGTGGCGGTCGGAGGGCTTGAGGCGGCCGTCGAGCAGGCCGTCCACGATGACCATCGCCTCGCGCATCAGCACCTCGGTCGCCGCCCGCGCGAAGGCGGGATCGGCCAGCGCCGGGTGGCCGACGTAGCCCCGGCCGCCGTTGCGCAGCGGATAGTTCGGCACGACGCGCTCGGGCAGCGAGTAGCGCGCCGGCGGCAGCGTGCGATAGCCGCCGTCCACGAGATCGGGGCGCAGCAGGAGCATCAGCGAGGTCTCGAACCAGCCGCCGTGCGCGTCCTCGGCGAAGGCGCGGCGCTCCTCGTCGGTGAGGCGGCGGCCCAGCTCGGTCTCGATCGCGTCCACGTAGCGGCCGCGCAGGAACTGCCAGGCGAGGTGGCCGGTGAACGAGGCCATCGTGACGCCGTGACGGCGCGAGACCATCGCGGCCGCCTCGTCGAGCGCGGTGAGATGGCCGGGGCCGGCGTGGCCGTTGGCGACGAGGATCCACTGAAAGCCGCTGCGGGCCAGCGCGGTGCCGTAGTCCACCAGGGTGTCGCGCACCACGCGCTGGCGCACGGTGATCGTGCCGGTGGTCTCGAAGGTGAACGAGCCGAGGTGCAGCGTCGGCGCCAGCACCACCGACCAGCCGGGACGCGCCGCGACCAGCCGCGCGCCGATCGTCTCGGCGAAGTGGCGGGCGGCGAACGCGTCCACGCCGACCGGCAGGTGCGGCCCGTGCTCCTCGAGCGGGCTGACGGTCAGCACGATCACCGAGCGCGCCCGGTCGAGCGCCTCCAGCGCCGGCGTGGACATCTCCTCCAGTCGATGCACGCTCAAAAGCTGCTTCCTTTCGTGGCGGCCAGGTAGTCCCGCTTGGCGCGCTCGAGGTCGGCGACGATCGCCTCGCGCTCGGCGACCAGGCGCCGGGCGGTGGCGCTCTGGGTGAGGGACAGCGTCGCGAAGCGCAGGCGCACGCGCAGCCAGCCTGCGCCGATCAGGTAACGATACGCGATCGTGCCGGAGATGGGCAGCGACAGCGCGAACGCCGCCGCCCCAAGACTGCCGGCGGCCCGCCACACGAGCCACGTCTCCACCCCCCAGAAGAGCGGGAAGGCCACGATGCTGGCGAGCAGGCGGATCGTCGCGTAGTCCGTCTCCTTGCGCGCCATCGCGTGGGCGAGCCAGCGCGGCACGTAGTAGGGCAGCGCGTTGACGAGGGCGCCGTAGCCGAAGAACGGGAAGCCCACGATCGCGTCCCACGAGTACACGAGCCGGGTGCGGGCGGGCAGCTTCTGCAGGCGAGCGCGCACGGCCTCGTCGCGCAGCCGGTGCTGGGCCAGCAGCGAGCGATAGGCCTGGATGCGCTGCCAGAGCGACTCCACCCGCACGGGCTCGGTCGCCTTGAAGTGGCGCACGGCGTCGGCGATCGAGCGCGAGAGGCGGACCGGATCGATGTCCCGCCGGGCGAGGCCGCGTGTCTCCATCACCTGGGCGGCCAGCTCGTCGCGGTAGAGCTCCTCCACCGCCCGCACCAGCCGCTGGTCGTCGATCCGCTCGACGTTGACGACTTGCGCCTCCATCGCCCACTGCAGATCGCGGGTGAGCGCGTCCACCGCCTTGGCGGGGTCGTCGCGATAGGCGGCGAGGTAGGCGGCCACCTGGATCGGCTCGCCGAACGCGACCAGCACCCGGCTGCGAAACGACTTGCGGGCCTCGAACGACAGCCCGACGGGGATCATCGTGAGCTGACCCGGGTGATCGGCCTCGTAGCCGAGCGCGATGCGGGCGGCGCCCGTCCGGATGCGCTGCACCCGCGCCTCGGCGTGCGTCGTCCCCTCGGGATAGATGGCCACGATGCGGCCGCCCGCGAACGCGGCGAAGCACGCCGTGAACGTGTCGAGGTTGCGGTCCATCTTGTCGGGATCGTCCTGCTTGCGATAGACGGGAATCGCCCCGCAGGCGCGCAGGAAGCGCGCCATCAGCGGCCGGCGGAACATCGTCGCCGTCGCCATGTAGTGCACCTTGCGGCGCATCACCGAGCCGACGAGCAGGGAGTCGATCAGGTTGTTGGGATGGTTCGCGCACAGGAGGATCGGCCCGCGCTCCGGCACGCGCTCGGGGTGGCGCACGTCCACCGCCTTGAAGAGGAACCACAGCCAGAAGCGGGCCAGCCCGCGCACGGCGCGGTAGAAGCGGTCCACCCGGTCGGGGCCGAACGTCACGCTCATGCGACGGGACGCATCAGGCGGCGTGCCGCTTGAGCAGGGCGTCGAAGTCCCCCGCCGGCAGCGCGCGCGCCCACTCGGCGCCCTCGGAGTCGGCGCCCCACGCCTCGTCCATCCACGCCCGGGCCTCGTCGCCGGTGCGGAACAACCGCCACACGTGGCCGGCGCCGCCGCCCGGCCGCCGCAGGTGGAAGATCGGCTCGTCCACCGTCTTGGGCTCGTGCTCGGTCCGCCGGCCCGCGCGGTCGAGCGTGATCCAGGCGACCGCGATGCCGTGGGCCGAGAGCACGCGCGCGCGCAGCGACTCCTCGCGCGGAAGCGACTCGAGGTCGCACAGCCGGGGCCCGTAGAAGATCGGCACCGCCTCGGCCGGCACCGTCAGCTTGGCCTCCATCGGCGCGGCCCCTGCTCCGTCCAGCAGCGTCTTGGACTCCTCGCCGACCCAGAACGTGCCGCCACCGACGGCCATGTCGGGCCACGCCTCCACGACCGCGCCGCGGCCCACCTGCGCGCGCCGCCGCACCATCTCGTTGCCGTCGAGGACGAAGTAGAGACGAGTCATCGGCTCAGGGAACGCGGACGAGCCCTTCCATCAGACGCCGGGCAGTTCGATAGACCGTGACACGCTCGGCCCACGGCTCACCGTCCCGGGTGGCGACGGCGGCGTCGAGAGGAAGCACGCCCGAAGGATGGCCCAGACGAACGTCTTTGTAGCGGGTGGCGCCAGCGCGGGTAGAGCCGTGGGTGGCCTGGCCCAGGAGGTTGCCGGCTTCGTTGTTCTCCACGCACTCGTGGACGAGCGTGCCGGGGATGCGGGCGGCGACGGCGAGGCACATGGCGACGGTGAGGGGGAAGGCGCGGTGGCAGTTGCCCATCGAGATCGCCCGGCCGAGCACGTCGTAATCGCCGGCGCCGTACCGGGCGCCGTCGAGCGCGGTCATCGCGGCGGCGGGCGCCACGAAGGCGATCTTCGGTACCGCCGCGCTCTCGCCCATGCCCATGCGAGCGGCGGCCTCGACGCGCAGCTTCTCCAGCCTCGCCATGAGGTCGCGGTCGGCGTCCACCGCCGTCGGCGTCTCGGCGCCGGTGACCCCCAGGTCGCGCGCGCGGACGAACACGACGGGGTTCGTCGCGTCCACGCAGGAGACCTCCACGCCGGCCACCACGTCGCGCGGGCGGCCGGTCGGCAGCAGGCGGCCGGTGCCGGCGCCGCCGGGCTCGACGAAGTCGAGCGCGATGCGGGCGCCGCGCCCGGCCACGCCGGCCAGCTCGAAGTCGCCCGCCACCGCCGCCTCGCCGTCGGCGACCGGCACGTGGGCGACGATCAGCTTCTTCGTGTTGGTGTTGTGGATGCGCACGATCGTCTCGCCCTCGCGCGCCGCCACCAGCCCCTCGTCGATCGCGAAGGGGCCGATGGCCGAGGAGCAGTTGCCGCAGTTGCCGGCGTAGTCCACGAATGCCCGGCCGATCTCGATCTGCGCGAACGTGTAGTCCACGTCGGCGCCGGGCAGGGTCGGCGGCCCGATGATGCACGCCTTGGAGAGCGAGGAGATGCCGCCGCCGAGGCCGTCGAGCTGGCGACCGTAGGGATCGGGGCTGCCCAGCGCCGCCAGGAGGATCGCGTCGCGCTCGCGGCCGGGCGCCGGGAGGTCGCGCTCGTGGAAGACCAGGCACCGGCTGGTGCCGCCCCGCATGTAGACCGCGCGCACCTTCCGCTGGTTCATTGTAGCGGGCTCCTCGAGGCCGGTTCGGTTCGTGGGTGGCCTGTTTCAGGAGCGGCCTGGCTCCGCTCAACTTGAGTTTTTGTGTGGGCCAGGATGCCGCCGGCCAGGAGGATGTCGCGCTCGCGCGGGGTGAGCACGCAGGAGGCGGTGAAGCGGTGACCGCTGCGTGTGTTGATCACCGTGACGCGGCTGCCTGAGGCCAGGGCCGCCCGCAGTCCCTCGAGCCGCAGCCGGTCGTCGCGCTCGATCCCGTCCCAGTCGCGCGGGTCGTCGAAGATCAGCCCCACGATGCCCCAGTTGATCAGGTTGGCCCGGTGGATCCGCGCGATGGACTTTGCCAGCACCGCGCGCACGCCGAGGTACATCGGCGCGATCGCTGCCACCTCGCGCGAGGAGCCCTGGCCGTACGTCTCGCCGGCCACGAGGATGCCGCGCCCCGCTGCCTTGGCGCGCGCCACGAACTCGGCGTCCACGTACTTGAAGCTGTGCTCGGCGATGGCCGGGACGTTCGAGCGGAAGACGAGCACGGCGGCGCCGGCCGGCGAAATATCGTCGGTCGATACCTTGTCGCCGAGCTTGAGGAGCACCGGAGCCTCGAGCGTCTCGGCCACCGCCTCGCCGAGCGGCACCGGCTTGATGTTGGGGCCGCGCACGATCTCACCGCCGCCGTCGGGCGGGACGATGCCGGCGGTGGAGGCGACGAATTGCGCCGGCAGCGCCACCGCGCCCGGCACGCCCAGCGTGCGTGGATCGGTGATGACGCCGGTCAGCGCGGAGGCGGCCGCGACCAGCGACGAGCAGAGATAGACCTCGTCGCCCTTCACGCCGCTGCGCCCGGAGAAGTTGCGGTTGAACGCGCGCAGGCTCCGGGTGCCGGCGGCGGGGACGTGGCCGATGCCCGCGCACGAGCCGCACGACGGCTCCGACACGATCGCGCCGGCGGCCAGCAGGTCGGCCAGCAGCCCCTCGCGCGCCATCGTCTCGAGGATGCGATGGCTGCCCGGGAACATCACGAACGAGACCGAGGGGTGCACGCGCCGGCCGCGCACGACGTCGGTGACGGAGGCCATGTCGTGCCACGAGCCGTTCGTGCACGAGCCCACCATGACCTGCTCGATGCTGGTGCCGGCCACCTCGTCGACCGGCACCACGCGGTCGGGCGACCCCGGCAGCGCGATCAGCGGCGGAATCGCGCCCAGGTCGAGCTCGATCTGGTCGTCGTAGGCGGCGGCGTCGTCGGGCGCGGCGGGGCGCCAGTCCTCGCCGCGTCCGAGGCGCGTGAGGAACGAGCGCGTCACCGCGTCGCTCGGGAACACGCTGGTGGTCAGCCCCAGCTCGGCGCCCATGTTGGCGATCGTCATGCGCTGGGTGGCCAGCAGCGCGGCGAGGCCGGGGCCGCCGTACTCGAAGATCCGGCCGGCGCCGCCGCGCACGGTGAGACGCCGCAGCAGCTCGAGGATCACGTCCTTCGCGGTCACCCACGGGGAGAGCTGCCCGGTGAGCCAGACGCGCACGACGGCGGGCATCGTGAAGAAGTACGGGGCGCCGCCCATCGCCACCGCCACGTCGAGGCCGCCGGCGCCGATCGCCAGCATGCCGGCGGCGCCGCAGAGCGGGGTGTGGCTGTCGGTGCCGAGCAGCGTCTGCCCGGGGATCGAGAATGACTCCATGTGGACCTGGTGGCAGATGCCGTTGCCCGGCTTGGAGAAGAGGCTGCCGTACCGGCGCGCCACGCTCTGCAGATAGCGGTGGTCGTCGGTGTTGCGCGAGTCCACCTGGTAGACGTTGTGGTCGATGTAGGTGACCGCGCGGGCGGGCACGACGCGCTGGAAGCCGAGGGCTTCGAACTGCAGCCACGACTGGATGCCGTTGGTGTCGGTCAGCAGCACCTGGTCGATCGTCAGCCCGATCTCCTCGCCGGCGACGACCTTGCCGGAGGCCAGATGGCTCTCGATCAGCTTGCGCGCGAGGCTCCGGCCCATGGGGTTAGCGCTTGTCCCTGGCGACCCACTCGCGGCGCTTGGGGCCTACATAATCGGCGCGCGGGCGGATCAGCCGGTTGTCGTCGTGCTGCTCCACGATATTGGCCGACCATCCCGCGATTCGGCCGGCGGCGATCACCGGCGTGAACAGGTCGACCGGGATGCCGAGGGAATAGAAGAGAGGAGCGGAATAGAAGTCCACATTCGGGATCAATCCCTTGGCCGCCCCGATGCGCGCGTGGAGCTTCACCGCCATCTCGTACCACTTGAACTGGCCCGACTGGCGGCAGGCCTCCTCGGCCATGCCCCGGAGGATGGCGGCGCGCGGATCGCCCGCCTTGTAGACGCGGTGGCCCATGCCCATGAAGCGCCGCTTGGCCGCCAGCGCGCCGTCCGCGAAGGCGTCCACGTTGGCCACCTCGCCGATCTCCAGCAGCGTGCGCATCACCGCCTCGCCGGCGCCGCCGTGCAGCGTGCCCTTCAGCGCGCCCACGCCCCCCGCCACCGCGGAGTGCATGTCCGACAGCGTGGAGGTGATCACGCGCGTCGTGAAGGTGGAGGCGTTCAGCTCGTGCTCGGCGTAGAGCGTGAGGCTGGCGTCGAACGCCTTGACGGCGGCCGGCCCCGACCGCTCGCCGGTGAGCATATAAAGGAAGTTGGCGGCGTGCGAGAGGCCGGCCACCGGGGCGACCGGCTCCTTGCCCTGCCGCACGCGGTGGTGGGCGCAGATCGCCACCGCGACCTGGCTCGTGAGCCGCACGGCCTTGCGCACGTTGGCGCCGTGCGAGCTGTCGGTGGCGTCGGCGTCGGCCATGCCGAGCATCGCCACCGCCGCCTGCAGCACGCGCATGGGATCGGTGGCCTTCGGCATCAGCCGGAGCGCCTGGACCAGCTCGCCCGGGATCTCGCGGGCGGCCGTCAGCGCCACCACGAGGGTGTCGAGCTGGGCCGGCTTCGGCAGCTCGCCGTGGAGCAGGAGATAGGTGACCTCCTCGAAGGTGGCCTTCTGCGCGAGGTCGGCGATGTCGTAGCCGCGATAGGCCAGGCGCCCGTGGGCGCCGTCGAGATCGCAGAGCTGGGTCTCGGCGGCGACGACGCCCTCGAGCCCGCGGATGAGGCCGCTGCCTTCGGTCATGGCTGTGCCCTCTCGAAATGGAGCTGCAGGCGCAGGCGGCGCGCCTCTTCCAGATGCTCGCGCGCGGCGCGGGCGGCGGCGTCGGGATCGCGCGCCTCCAGCGCGGCGAGGACCGCGCGCTGCTCGGCCAGCGCCTTCTCGGCGCGGCCGGGATGGCCCAGCGTGCTGCCCTCCACGCGCAGGATGCCGTCGCGGTGCTGGCGGATCAGCCCGGCCAGCCGCCCGTTGCGGGCGGCCTCGCCGACGAGGTCGGCGAAGCGCGCGCTCAGCGCGGCCAGCCGCCGGGGATCGCCGTCGCGCGCGATCTCGGCCTGGGCCAGCACCGCGCGCATGGCGTCGAGCTCGTGCGCGGCGACGTTGCGCGCGGCGAGGCCGGCGGCGGCCGGCTCCAGGGCCAGCCGGATCTCGTAGATCTCGTCGAGGTCGCGGGCGGCGAGGGCGGCGACGGCGACGCCCTTGCCGTTGGCGTGGCCGATCAGCCCCTCGCGCGTGAGCCGCTGCAGCGCCTCGCGCACCGGCGTGCGGCTGACCGCCAGCCGCGCGGCCAGCCGGTTCTCGCGCAGCGGCTCGGCCTCGCCGAGCAACCCGTCGCGGATTGCGGCGTGCAGCGTCTGGTAGACGGCCTCGGCCAGCGTCACGGTGCGGGGGCGCAGTCGCCAGAGGGCGCGCAGGGGGTCGGGAACGGCTCTCGCCATGGGCATACGACGGTATACCGTCGTCGGCCGCTGCGCTACTACTTCTTACCCTGCCGCTCCCGGCACTCCGCCTGGGGGTTGTAGGTGTCGGGGCCGTAGCAGGTGCCGGAGGTCGGCAGCCGCTGGCAGTCGCCGCGCGCGGCGGCGAGCGCCGGCCCCTTGAGCTTGCCCTCCACCTGGGCCAGGCACTGTTCCTGGGGATTACAGGTATGCGCCTTCTGCGCGGAGGTGGGCAGCGCGGCGCAGTCGGCCGGCTGGGCGGCGGCCGGCGCCGCGTCCAGGACCAGCGCCGCGCCCAGGACCAGCGATGCCAACAGGAGGACGGCCACACGCGTTGTCATTCGACTCTCTCCACCTCTGACGCCCGTCATCGGCGGCCTATTCGGGCCGCCGGACGCCGAACGCCGGGAACACCTGCTCGGCGAATGCGTGCAGCGCGTCCCAGTCGTACGGCCCCTCGCGGAAGGCGATGTTCACGCGCGAGCAGCCGGCGTCGCGGAAGCGCCCGAGCATCTCGAGCGTCTGCCCGGGCGTGCCGCGCAGCCAGCCGGTGCGCTCGTCGCCGCGCGGTCCCCAGTGGTCGCGGAAGATCGCCTCGCCGCGCTCGGCGCCCCTGGCATCGGCGCCCAGGTAGAACCCGAGGTTGACCGTCCTCAAGATGCTTTTCGGATCGCGGCCTTCCTTGCCGCACCAGTCGGTGAGGACGTTGCTCTTGTGGATCCACTCCTCGGGGCCGATGTAGGGGGCGTTCCAGCCGTCGGCGAAGCGGGCGGCGGCGCGCAGCGTGCGCTTCTCCCCGCGGCCGCCGATCCAGATGGGCACGCGCGGCTGCAGCGGCTTGGGGTTGTTGGGCGCGTTCTCCAGCCGGACGTGTGTGCCGGCGAAGGTCGCGCGGCGCGACTCGCCGTCGAAGAGCATCCGCATGCACTGCGCGTACTCCTCCAGCATGTCCTCGCGCACGCCGATGCGCGGCCACTCGTAGCCGAACGCCCTGGCCTCCACCTCGTGCCAGCCCGCGCCCAGCCCGCAGTCCACCCGGCCGTGCGAGAGGTGGTCGATCGTCGTCAGCGACTTGGCGTGCAGCCCGGGATTGCGGTAGGCCACGCAGTAGACGAGCGCGCCCAGCCGCACACGGCGCGTCTCCACCGCGGCCGCCGTCAGCGTGGTGATCCCCTCGTAGCAGTCGATCTCGCCGCCGCGGGGCGGCGACTCTTGGAAGTGGTCGGAGACGGAGAACCAGTCGAAGCCCGTCGCGTCGGCGAACTTCCAGAGCTTGCGCATCTCCTCCAGCGGACCGCCCATGTGGCCGATGTGGATGCCGAACGTCATCGCCATCGTCAGGTCCTCGCACTCTGGATGTAGAAGGTGCCGGTGGCCAGCGCCACCAGCCGGTCGCCGTCGCCGAGCACCCGGGCCTCGAGCACGCCGATGCGCCGGGTGCGCTGGACCACGCTCGCCTCGGCGGCGATCTCGCCCTGGGTCACCGGAAGCAGGTAGTTCATCTTGATCTCGAGCGTCGTGCAGAACTCGCCGGGCTCGAGCCGCGAGTAGAGCGCGGCGCCCATCGCGGTGTCGGCCAGACTGTAGATGACCCCGCCGTGCATCAGGCGGTGCGGGTTCAGGTGCTTCGTCTCGACGCTCAGCTCGAAGCGCGCCCGTCCCTCGCCGACGGACTTCGCGCGGATGCCGAGCAGCTCGGCGAACGGCCACGGCGCGGGGATGGTCACGCCTACTTGAAGCGCGGGTCGATCTTGGCGTCGATCAGGTACGGGCCGCCGCTCGCCAGCGCGCGCCCCATGGCCGGCCCCACGTCGGCGGCCTTGTCCACCCGCTCGCCCGGCACGCCGAGCGATTTCGCCAGCCCGATGTAGTCCACGTTCGGGCGCTCGATGTCCATGCCGACGTAGGTGTCGTCCTCGGCCGAGAAGCCCTTGAGCGCCAGCGTGCGCTGCTTGAGGATCCGGTAGGACGCGTTGTTGAAGATGACGTAGACGACGGCGAGCGACTCGTGGGCGGCGGTCCACAGCGCCTGGCAGGTGTACATCGCGCTGCCGTCGCCGACCATCGCGATCACCGGGCGCTTGGGCAGCGCCAGCTTGATGCCGAGCGCGGCGGGCAGCCCCCAGCCGATGCCGCCGCCGCGCAGGCCGAAGAAGCTCTTGTTGTCCTCGCACTTGAAGAAGTGGCGGAGGCCCGCCGACGAGGAGATCGTCTCGTCCACGATCGTGGCGCCGGCCGGCGTGGCCTGGGCCACCGCGTGCACGAGCGCCAGCGCGCCCATCGGGCTCTGGCTGGCCGCCATCCCGGCCTTCAGCTCCAGATCCTTGCGCTCGGTGGCGAAATCCAGCGCCACTTTCTCGCGGCGCCTGGCCGCCTGCGGGTGGCCCGTCTTGCTCGTGTGGCGGCGCACCGCCTCGGAGAGCTCGGGCAGCGTCGCCTTGGGATCGCCCTGGATGCCGACCGCCGCCGCGTAGTTCTTGCCGATCTCCCACGGGTCGACGTCGAGGTGGATCACCTCGAGGCCGTGCGGCATCGGCTCCACGTCGGAGGGCAGCGAGAGCGTGAAGAGGTCGCCGCCGATCGAGCAGAGCAGGTCGTAGTGCATGAGGAACGCGCGGATGGGCGGCGCGAGCCGCGGGAACGAGCCGGCGTAGAGCGGGTGCGAGAACGGGAAGCTGCACGTCGAGGCCACGCCCTCGGTGACGACCGGCGCGCCGAGCAGCTCGGCCAGCTCGATCAGCTCGGGGATGGCGTCCGAATGCGCGACCGCGTCGCCCGCTACCAGCAGCGGCTTGTCGGCGCGCGCCAGCCGCTTCGCGGCCTCCTCGATCGCCTTGCGGTCGCCGACCATGCGCGGCGCCACGCGCGTGGAGGCGCCCAGCTCGATGTCGCGCTCGGCGTTGAGCACGTCCACCGGCAGCGAGAGGAACACCGGGCCGGTCGGCTGAGCGAGCGCGGTCTTCACCGCGCGGCGCACGATGCGCGGCAGGTCCTCCAGGCGATGCGCCTCCGTGGACCACTTGGTGTACGGCCGCGCGACCGGCGGCAGATCCGACCAGAGGATCGGCTCGGTCACGGTGAAGCACTGGTCGTGCTGGCCGGCGGTGAGCAGCATCGGCGCGCCCGCCTTGTAGGCGTCGTAGAGCATACCCATCGCGTTGCCGAGGCCGGGGGAGACGTGCACGTTGACGGCGGCGAGGCCGCCGCTGGCCTGCGCGTAGCCGTCGGCCATCGAGATGGCGACGGCCTCCTGCAGCGCCAGCACGTAGCGGATGCCGGGCTCGCGCGCGAGGCCGTCCATGAGCGGCAGCTCCGTCGTGCCGGGATTGCCGAACATCACGGAGACGCCTTCCTGCTTGAGGATCTGGAGGAACGCCTGCTTGCCGGAGAGGAAGGGCATAGTGGGCGCGATCATAACCCCCGCCGACGCTTGATTCCAGAGGGGCGCAATGAGACGCTTTGCCGGTGCCGCCCGCCGAAGTTCCGCTCCTGTTGCGCGCTGCCCGCCGCGAGCCCACGCCGGTCACACCGGTGTGGCTCATGCGCCAGGCCGGCCGCTACCTGCCCGAGTACCGCGCGCTGCGCGCGCGCCACGGCTTCCTCGAGCTCTGCCGCAATCCGCAGGCCGCCGCCGAGGTGACGCTGCAGCCGGTGCGCCGGCTGCCGGTGGACGCCGCCATCCTGTTCGCCGACATTTTGTTGATCGTCGAGCCGCTCGGCGTCGGGCTGGAGTTCGCGAAGGGCGAGGGGCCGGTGATCCACCGGCCGGTGCGCGGCGAGGAGGACGTGGCGCGGCTGAAGGCGATCGACGTCGCCTCCAGCGTCGGCTTCGTCTTCGAGACCGTGCGCCTGGTGCGCCGCGAGCTGGCGCCGTCGGTCGCGCTGATCGGCTTCGCCGGCGCGCCGTTCACCGTCGCGTCCTACGTCGTCGAGGGCGGCGCGTCGCGCGACTACTTGCACACCAAGCGGCTGATGTACGAGACGCCGGCGGCCTGGCACCGGCTGATGGAGGTGCTGGCCGACGCGACGGCGGCGTATCTCAACGGCCAGATCGACGCCGGCGTTCAGGCGGTGCAGCTCTTCGACTCGTGGGTGGGCACGCTGGAGCCCGACGACTATCGAACGTTCGTGCTGCCCCACACGCGTGCGGTGATCCGGGCGCTGCGGCCGGGCGTGCCGGTGATCCACTTCGGCACCGGCACCGCCACGCTGCTGCCGCTCATGCGCGAGGCGGGCGGCGACGTCATCGGACTGGACTGGCGGGTGCCGCTCGACGCCGGCTGGGCCGCGGTCGGCCACGACTGCGGCGTGCAGGGCAACCTCGACCCCGCCGCGCTGCTCGCCAAGCCGGCCCACTTCCGCGGGCGCGTGCGGGCGATCCTCGCGCGCGCGGGCGGGCGCCCCGGCCACATCTTCAACCTCGGCCACGGCGTGCACCAGGAGACGCCCGTCGACCACGTGCAGGCGCTCGTGGACATGGTCCACGAGCTGAGCGCGCGGTGATTGGACCGCAACGAGTACCATGGGTTCAGGGAGGGGACAATGGCGCCGACCGCCCGTATTGAAGTTGATCCCAGGGTCATGCTCGGGAAGCCAGTGATCCGCGGAACACGCATCACTGTCGAGCTGATCCTCCGCAAGCTCAGCGAAGGCGCGACCGAGGCCGATCTCCTCGACGCCTATCCACGACTGACGCGAGAGGACATTCAAGCGGCGCTGGCGTATGCCGCGGATACTGTCGCCCACGAAGAATCGCTCACGATGAACCTTCCGGGGGCCTCGTCCGACGGCTGATTGGGATGCGGTTTCTAGCGGATGAGAGTTGCGATTTCGGCGTCGTCCGCGCATTGCGCGCCGCCGGTCACGACGTCGAGGCGGTCGCGGACATCGCCCCCCGGGCCGATGACACGGCGGTCATTGCCCTCGCGCTTCGAGAAGAGCGCGTTCTCCTGAGCGAAGACAAGGATTTCGGACAACTCGTCTATGCGGAAGGGCGCCCGTCTGCCGGTGTCGTCCTGATACGATTCCCCGCGCGGGCACGCCAGCGGCTGCCGGAAGCCATCGTCGAGCTTGTACGACAGCAAGGCGAACGTCTCGCCGAATCGTTTGCCGTGGTCAGCCCGCGGCGGAGTCGAATCGCCCGACCGCCGCAGGGTGCCGCTGATACCGCGGAAGCCGAGCGGGGAGAGGGTCGAGACCTCAACGAATGGGCCCAGATACAAGCCGAGATCGCGACCTGTCAGGAATGCTGTGGGAGTTGGTCGGCAGATGTCAGCATGCCGCTCGCAGTCGGCGAGATCCCACCGCCGCCGCGAAGAATCGATATCCTGTTCGTTGGCGTCGCGCCGACGAGGCGTGATGGGCGATCAAGGGGCACGCATTTCTACTCCGAGAGCTCGGATGCGCTTCGCCGGGGGCTATTCTCGCTTCTTACCGAGTCCGAGTTTGGTCTTGCGCTTGAAGATCGTGGACTGCGTGACGGGAACGCCGCATTTCACGACGCCGGATTCTTCTTCGTCCACGCCTCCAAAATCCGTCCACTCCAGAACGATGCACCACCACAGGATACGATCAGTTATTGCGCGAGGCGCCACCTGGCGGCCGAGATTCAGGTATTACGACCGCGCGGGATTTGCTTCCTTGGAAGGAACCATCTGTCTCACGTCGTCGAAGCTCTGTTCGGACAACCCATTGGCGCGACTCCAACACCCGTGAGGCTTGGGACGTGGAGCGGGCTGGTGGCGGTCACTCATCAACCGGTGCGCGGCTGGGTAGGACACACCAGACAGACTCTTGAGCATCTGTGGCGGGGGCGACCCTCGTCGTCGCGGGTTGTCTGATGGTTGTCGACTCTATTCTCCTGGTCGCCTTCGGCGGCCCGACGGCGCCGGCGGAGATCCGGCCCTTCCTCGAGATCGTCACGCGCGGCCGCCGCATCCCGCCCGAGCGTCTCGACGAGGTCGCGCACCACTACGAGCGGATGGAGGGCGGGCGCTCGCCGCTCAACGCACTCACCGAGGCGCAGGCGGCGGGGCTGCGCCGCGCGCTCGAGGCCGACGGGCGCGCGCTGCCGGTCTTCGTCGGCATGCGCAACTGGCATCCGTTCCTGCACGAGACTCTGGCGGCGATGACCGCGCGCGGCCATCGCCGCACGCTGGCGATCATCCTCTCGACGTTCCGCACCGAGGCCTCGTGGGACCGCTACGCGGCCGATGTCGCCGCCGCGCGCGAGCGGACGCCGGACGCGCCCGAGATCGTGCTGGCGCCGCCGTGGTTCGCGCACCCGCGCTTCGTGGCGGCGGCCGCCGCCTCCGTCGCCCACGCGCTGGCCGCGCTGCCGCCGGCCGAGCGCGCCGAGACGCCGCTGGTCTTCACCGCCCACAGCGTACCGGTGGCGATGGCCGAGGCCTCGCCCTACGTGGCCGACTTCACTGCGACCGCCCGCGCGGTGGCCGCGCGCGTGGGCCACGCACGCTGGTCGCTCGCCTACCAGAGCCGCAGCGGCAGCCCGCGCGAGGCGTGGCTCGACCCCGACGTGGGCGACGCGATCAAGGCGCTGGCCAAGGAGGGGGCGCGCCACGTCGTGGTCGCGCCCGTCGGCTTCGTGTGCGATCACGTCGAGGTGCTCTACGATCTCGACGTCGAGGCGCGCGCGATCGCCGAGGAGCACGGCGTGACGTTCCACCGCGCCCCCGCCGTCAACGCTCACCCCGAGTTCATCGCCATGCTGGCCGACCTCGTCCGGAGCCACGCGTGAAACTCGTCATCGTCGGGGGCGGGATCACCGGGCTGGCGGCGGCCCACCGCGGGGTGGAGGTGGCGCGCGAGCGCGGTGTCGCGCTCGACCTCACGCTGATCGAGGCGCGCGACCGGCTGGGCGGCACGATCGCCAGCGAGCGGGTGGACGGCTTCCTCGTCGAGGCCGGCCCCGACTCGTTCCTCTCCGAGAAGCCGTGGGCGCTGGCGCTCTGCCGGCGACTGGGGCTGGAGGACCGCCTCGCCCGCACCGACGACCGCTACCGCAAGGTCTTCGTCTGGCATGGCGGGCGGCTGCACCCGCTGCCCGACGGCTTCCAGCTCCTGGCGCCGACCGCGATCATGCCGTTCGTCACCTCGTCGCTCTTCTCGCTGCGCGGCAAGGCGCGCATGGCGCTCGACCTCGTGCTGCCGCGCGGCGTCTCTTCTCTATCTCGCGGGAGCGGGGACGACGAGAGCCTGGGCGCGTTCGTCCGCCGCCGCCTCGGCGCCGAGGCGCTCGAGCGCGTGGCCCAGCCGCTGGTGGCCGGCATCTACACCGCCGATCCCGACGACCTCAGCCTGGCCGCGACGATGCCGCGCTTTCTCGAGGTCGAGCGCCGCGACCGCTCGATCATCCTGGGGCTGCGCCGCGCGCTGGCACGCGCGCCGCTGCCCGGCACCAGCGGCGCCCGCTGGTCGCTCTTCGTCACACTCGCCGGCGGCATGGAGGAGCTGACCGGTGCGCTGGCCGCGCGGCTGCCCGCCGGCGCCGTCGTGCTCAAGCAGCGCGTGAGCGCGCTCGAGCGCGCCGGTGAGCGCTGGCGCGTGCGGACGGGCGAGGGGGCGGCCTTCGACGCCGACCGCGTGATCGTGGCGACCGAGGCGCACGCGACGGCGCGACTGGCGCGCTACCTCGACCCGGGGCTGGCCAATCTGCTGGGCGAGATCCCGTACTCCTCGGCGGCGACCGTCTCGCTCGGCTACCGGCGCGCCCAGGTGCCGCACCCGCTCGACGGCTTCGGCTTCGTGGTGCCGCGCAGCGAGGGCAAGGCGCTGCTGGCGGGGACGTTCTCGAGCGTGAAGTATCCGGGGCGCGCGCCCGAGGGCTCGGTGCTGATCCGCTGCTTCCTGGGCGGCATGCTCAACGCGGCGATCCTCGCCGAGGACGACGGCGCGCTGGTCGCGCGGGCGCGCGCCGAATTGCGGGAGGCGCTCGGCATCACGACCGAGCCCGTGCTGACGCGTCTGAGCCGCTGGCCCGCGTCCATGCCCCAGTACCGCGTCGGCCACCTCGCCCGCGTCGAGACGATCGAGCGCGCGGTGGCGGCGCTACCCGGGCTCGCGCTGGCCGGCGCCGCCTACCGCGGCGTCGGCATCGCCGACTGCGTGCGCTCCGGCGAGGCCGCCGCCGAGGCCGCGCTCGCCTGATGTCTCAAACATCAGACAGTTGACATCAAGACATCATAGCGGCATCCTGACGTCATGCGAACCACGCTCACGCTCGACGACGATGTGGCGGTCCTTCTCAAGCGGGTGGTCGCCCGGCGCAAGGATGGCCTGAAGGCCGTCGTCAACGAGGCGTTGCGCGTTGGCCTGCGCCGGATGAGTGGACCGCCGGAACGCAAGGCGCGATATCGAACACCCTCCGTCGACCTCGGGCGGTGCCTTCTTCCTAACGTCGATGATATCGAGGCCGTGCTCGCTCATATCGAGGGCGACTGGCACAAGTGATTCTCGTCGATGCGAACCTCCTGATCTACGCCTATGGTCACTCGTTCTCGCAGCACGAGCGCGCCCGCACCTGGCTCGACGAGAGGCTGAATGGTACCGCTCCGGTCGGCTTGCCGTGGCCAAGTCTGCTCGCCTTCGTCCGGATCACGTCCGATCCGCGCGTGTTCGGCCGTCCGCGTTCGGTGTCCGAGGCGTGGCGGCAGGTTGAATCGTGGCTCGACTGCCAGGCGGGATGGATACCGCAGCCGACGGAGCGGCACCGGGAGATTCTGGGTGGGTTGCTGGCGAGCACCGCCACGAGCTCGCGTCTCGTGCCGGACGCGCATGTGGCGGCACTGGCGATCGAGCACGGGCTCACGCTGTGCTCGACCGATGGCGACTTCGCGCGCTTCAACGGCCTGCGCTGGGAGAACCCGATCGCCTAACGGTTACTGGGCCAGCGCGGCGGCCGTCTCCGTGCCGGGAGACTCACGAGCCGACGAACGCGAGGCCGTCGGGCGATCTTCCCGGTGGCGGCCCCGATATGGCCCCCCCCACGCTCCTCGTTAACCCGCGATGCCGATCGCGCCGGCCGCCGCCAGCTCGTCGATGCGCGCGGCGGGATAGCCGAGCAGCCCGCCCAGCACCTGGCGCGTGTGCTCACCGATGCGGTAGGGCGCGCCGGCCGCCGGCGCCACCGGCCCGCCGTCCACGTGGAAGGGGCTCGCGGTCACGCGCACCTTGCCGCGCGCGGGGTGCGGCACCTCGGGGAACGCGCCGCGCGCCTGCAGATGCGGGTGCGCCACGACCTCGGCGGGCGAGAGCACCGGTGCTGCCGGCAGCCGCGCCGCCCGCAGCGTCTCCAGCGCGCGGGCACGCGTGCCGAGGGTGTCGAGCCACCCGGCGATGATCGGCAGCAGCGCCGGCCAGTTCTGCCGCCGCGCCGGCGGCGTGGCGAAGCGCGGGTCGTCGGCCAGGTCGGGCCGCTCCATCGCCTCCAGCAGCCGCGCCCAGAGCGGCGCGGCGCCGACCGTCTGCATCGCGAAGTCCTCGCCGCCCAGGCGGTGGACGACCATGCCGGCGCGCGGGCCGGGATACTCGGCGCCGCCGTTGAGGAGCGCGCCGTAGGTGATGTCCTCGGCGGCGATCATCGCCTCCAGCATCGAGACGTCCAGGCAGGCGCCGCGCGCGGTGCGCGCGCGCCGGAAGAGCGCGGCCAGGATGGCGCCGAAGGCGTGGGCGCCAGAGAGCACGTCGGCCGCCTGCAAGTAGCTCACGCGCGGCAGCGGATCGGCGTGGCGCTCGAGGTGCATGACGCCGGACACCGCGTTGATGATGTGGTGGAAGGCGGGATTGTCGCGCAGCGGGCCGGTCTGGCCGAAGCCGGAGATGGAGCAGTAGACGATGTCGGGCTTCACGCGCGCCAGCGCCGCGTAGTCGATGCCGAGGCGCGCGGCCACGCCCGGCACGAAGTTCTCGATCGCCACGTCGGCCACGCGCGCCAGGTCGAGCGCCACCTCGCGTCCGCGCGGGTGGCCGAGGTCCACGCCGACCGACTGCTTGCCCGCGTTGATGCGGATGAAGTACGAGGCCTGGTCGGTGCGGCCGTCCTCCACCTGCACGTACCCCTTGCGGGTCTCGTCGCCCTCGCCGGGGCGCTCGACCTTGAGGACGCGCGCGCCGAGGTCGGCCATGAGGCGCGTGCAGTAGGGGCCGGCCAGCACGCGGGTGAAGTCGAGGACGGTGAGGCCGTCGAGCAACCGGGACGAGTCGGTCACGGACACGATCCTCCTGAGCGGGATGACCGCTCAGGAGGATACGCGATGTCGAGGGCTACGGCACGCCGATCAGACCGGACCGGTGTCGAAGGACGGCGAGTTTCCGACGTTGTTGGTCTCGTCGGCCTCGGGCACGCCGAGGGTGCTGTCGAGCGTGATCCGCACGAAGCAGGCGGTGCAGCCGAACGGCACCAGGAAGCTCTTGGTCTGCGTCAGCGACGCGCCCGCCGCCATGGAGGCGACCACCTCGCTCCCCAGCGGCCCGGTGGAGGCGAGCGGATCGACGAGGTCGTAGTTGATCGAGAAGGCGCCGGTGGGCGCGCCGCCCTGGTTCTTGCGCGTGTAGGTGAAGGTGACGCCGGTGTTGCCGTTGATGTTGGTCGGCGTGGGCGTCAGGACGCTCGTCACGACGAGGTCGGGGCCGACGGTCAGGATTCCGGCCGCGCGCAGGGTGTTGTTGCCCTCGTCGGTCTCGCCGACGTGGCCGTTGGGGTCGGCGAACACGTCGATGTTGTAGGGGCCGAACGGCAGCGCGGGCAGCAGCGTGGCCTGCGTGAACGCCTGGGTCGCGCCCGGGCCCAGTGCGGTGACCGACTTGGAGAAGAAGACGACGGGCGCGCTCACGTTCGATGATAGGACGATCTGGGCCAGCGACGGGCCGACCCGGCTCGTGGCCGAGAGATTCTTCACCGTGAAGGACACGGTGACGCTGCTGTTGCCGAAGGCGACCGCCGCCGGCGTGAAGGACACCGCGGAGACGGCCAGATCGCCGCGCTGGACGTTGAGGATCCCGGTGGTGAGCAGCGAGTTGTTGGTCTCGTCGCCCTCGATCACGACGTTGTCGGGATCGGCCGTGACCCGGACCCGGTACGTCCCTGCGGCCGTGGCCGTCGGGATCTGCAGCGCCTGGGTACGGGGCAGGGTGGCGCCACCGGCGAGGGTCAGGGCGGTCGGGGTGATCCCCAGCGGGATGTCCGCGCCGGTCGGCGTGCCGGAAGCGCTCACCGGCACCAGCGAGAAGGCGACGCTGAAGTTGGACGCCGCCGCCGCCGCCGCGCCGTTGTTCTTGAGCGTGTGGTTGATGGTGACCACCTCGCCGGCGGAGACGGTGGCCGCCGAGGTGCTCGCCGCGGTCACCGTCAGGTCGGGCCCGATGAGCAGCCGGGTGGCCGACGCGCGGGTGTTGTTGGTCTCGTTCAGCTCGGCGAAGGCGCCGGGCTCGTCGGCGTGGACGACGACGAAGTACTGGCCGGGAACCACGATCGGCGGGATCAGCAGCGGATTGGTGACCGTCGCCGTCTGCAACGCGAGGATCAACCCGATGTTGACGTTGCCGAGGAACGCGACGGCGCCGGCCACGCTGCTGTTGGTCGAGAGGTAGACGCCCGACACCGACCGGCCGGAGTTGGCCGGCGCGGCGGCGACGTTGGCGACCACCTGGGTGACGCTGATGTTGAAGCCGGAGGTCGCGAGCGCCGCCGGCGTGAACGTCACGGAGTTGATGGCGAAGTCGGGCCGCACGATGTTGAACGTGTTGCTCAGCTTCGTGTTGTTCGTCTCGTCGGCCTCCAGCACGTTGTTGGCCGGGTCGAGCATCGCGCGGATCGCGTACAAGCCCGCCGAGGCGTTGGCCGGCAGGGGAATGTGCACGGTGCCGGTGGCGAAGGCCGTCGGCGAGCCAAACGGACCGACGAAGATGTTCTGGACGATCGTGCTGAGCGGGATGTCCGGCCCGGCCGGGATCAGGGGCACCAGGGCGAAGCCCGCGTCGAAGAGGACCGAGCCGCCGCCGAGGTTGGTGGACGTCTTGGTGACACGGATGGTGGCGCCCGGCAGCACCGAGTTGTCAGCCGTATCGGGCTCGGCGGCGAGACTGGCGACCGTCAGGTCGGGGCCGATGACGAGCGGCGTGCTGCTGAAGCCGACGTTGTTGAGCTCGTTGGCCTCGGGGAGCGTGCCGAAGCTGTCGAGGTCCACGCCGAAGTAGTAGCGGCCGGGCGGCAGCGCGCTGGGCGTCAGCGACACGACCTTCGTGATGAGCGGGCTCGTCCCGCCCGCCAGGATGGCCGGGACCGAGATGTTGGCCCCCTCGGGGAAGGCGTAGACGAGACCGGTGACGCTCTGGTTGCCTGAGAGGAACACCTTCTCGAACGATACCGGCGCGTTGCCGATCGTCGGGGTGGCGTTGCGGACCGTGAAGGCGACGCTCACGTTGCCCGATGCGGTCGCGACCACGGCCGGCGTGAACCTGATGGAGTTCACCACCAGGTCCGGCCGGAACACGGTCAGCAGGCCGGTCGTGTGCAGCGTGTTGTTGGCGAGGTTGGCGTCGTTGCCCAGACCGGCGTGGACGCCGATCCGGTAGGTGCCGGCGGGCAGGACGGCCGGGACGAGGACGACGTCGGTGAAGGCCTGCGTCGCGCCGGGGGCCAGGCTGCTGACCGCGCGGAGCGTGCTCAGCGGGACGTCGGCGCCGGTCGGCGCGCCGGTCGTCGCGTTCACCGGCGTCACGACGAAGTCCACGCTGAAGTTGCCGGTGGCGGCGCCGCCCTGGTTCTTCAGCGTGTATTTGACGCTCACGTTGGTGCCGGGACCGGCGCCGGTGGCCGTGGTGGCCGCGGTGACGGCCACGTCGGGTCCGACGATCAGCGCCACGCTGGCGCCGATGCTGTTGCCCTCGTTCTCCTCGATGATCGCGTTGGCGTCGTCCGCACGCACCACGAAGAAGTAGAGGCCGGTGGCGAGCGCGCCGACGTTGACCTGCTTGACGACCGAGGCCGTCCCATTCGGGGCCAGCGGCGGGACGCCGACGGTGGCGAGCTCGCCGAGGACGCCGGCGAACGAGTTGTTCTGCGAAAGGTAGATGCCCGACAGCGACGACGCGGCGTTGCCGTTGAGCGTCGTCGCGTTCTTGACGATGTGGGTCACGCTGACGTTGGCGCCCGAGGCGACGGCGGCCGGCGCGAAGATGACCGACGGCACGATCAGATCGGGCCGCGCGACCTTCACGATGCCGGTCAGCAGCGTGTTGTTGGTCTCGTTGGCCTCGACGACGTTGTTGTTGCCGTCGGCGATGACGCGGATCTTGAAGAAGCCGCTCGTGGTGGTAGCGGGGATCAGGACCTTGTCGGTGAACGCAGCGGTCGCGCCGGCCGCCACGGTGACGACGGAGCGGTTGGGCCCGATCGGGATCTCGACGCCGTTGATGACCCCGGCGGACGTCACCGGGACCAGGTTGAAGCCGACCTGGAAGTTGGTGGCCGCGTCGCCGCCCGCGTTCTTGAGCGAGTAGGTGACGCTGGCGTTCATGCCCGTCGCCGCGCCGGCGGGGCCGGTGGCCGTCGCGACCGAGAGGTCGGGGCCGACGATGAGCCGCAGCACGCTCGTGCCCAGGTTGTTGCCCTCGTTGGGCTCGAGGATCGCGTCGGGCGAGTCCACCTGGGCCAGGACGAAGTAGAGGCCCGGCGCGGTGCCGAGCGGGATCGTGACGGACTTGGGAACGCTGGCCGTGCCGGTGCCGAGGATCTGCGGAACGCTGACGTTGGCCAGCGGGATGGCGCCGACCACGCTGTTGTTGACGCTGTTCAGGAACAGGGTCGAGGTCGAGGCCGGCGCGGTGCCGGGCACGGCCGCGAGGTTCTTCACGACTTGGGTGATGGTCACGCTGCCGTTGGCCCTGGAGGCCGCCGGCGTGAACGTCACCGACTGCACGGTCAGGTCGGCGCGCGCGACGTTGACGACGTTGCTCAGGAACGTGTTGTTGGTCTCGTCGGCCTCGGTGACGCTGTTGAGCGCGTCGGCGATGACGCGGACCTTGTAGGGGCCGGCCGCCAGCAGGGTCGGGACGAAGATGTTGTTCTGCAGGGCCAGGGTCGCCCCGGCCGCCACGGTGACCGCGGAGCGGTTGGGCCCGACCGGAATGTCGGCGCCGCTGATCACGCCGCCGGTGAACGGCACGAGGGTGAAGCCGACCGAGAAGCTGGTGGCCGCGTCGCCGCCGGCGTTCTTGAGCGTGTAGTTGACGCTCAGGTTGGTGCCGGGGGCGGCGCCGGTCGCCGCGGTGGCCGCGGTGACGGACAGGTCGGCGCCGACGAGGAGCCGCGTGAGGCTGAACGCCTGGTTGTTGGCCTCGTTGGACTCGACGATCGTCTCGTTGTCGTCGGCCTGGGCCTCGAAGTAGTAGAGGCCGGACGCCAGCCCGAGCGGGAGGGTGACGTTCTTCTGGACGGTGAACGTCGCGCCCGCGGCGAGCGCCGGAATGTCGGACTGGCCGAAGTCGGCGGCGAAGGACGACGGATTGACGTTGGTCGCCGACAGGTTCAGGTGCGCCTTCGACGCCGGCGCGTTGCCGGGCGCGACCGCGTTGTTCTTGACGATATAGGTCACCGCCACGCTGCCGTTGGCCCTGGAGGCCGCCGGCGTGAAGGTCACCGACTGCACGGTGAGGTCGGGTCGCACGATGCTGATGACGCCGGTCAGCCGGTCGTTGTTCGTCTCGTCCGCTTCGGTGACGAGGCCGCCCGGGTCGGCGGTGACGCGGATCTTGTAGGAACCGGCTGTCGTCCCCGACGGGATCAGCACGTTGCGGCTGGTCGAGGCCCCCGTGGTGAGGGCGTTGAGCGTCATCGAGCCGGCGTTGGGCGTGAGCGGGATGTCGGCGCCGTTCGGCGTGCCGGTGCCGTCCACCGGCACCAGCGCGAAGCCGACGTTGAACGAGGCCGACGCGCCGCCCTGGTTCTTGGCGGTGAAGGTGACGCTGACATTGGTGCCGGGCGAGGCGCCGGTCACGGTGCTCGCCGCGGTGATGAGCAGGTCGGGGCCGACGATGAGCGGGGTAGCCGCGGCCAGGGCGTTGTTGGCGGTGCTCGCCTCGGTGAAGGCGATGTTGTCGTTGGTGTTCAAGAAGACGAAGTAGCGGCCGGGCGGCGTCGGCGGCGGAATCGTCACGGGGTTCTTGGTGATGGCGCCGCTGACCGTGTTGCCGCCGTTCACGGCGGGGGCGGCGACGGTCGCGATGGCCGGGCCGATCACCGCGCTGAAGCTGTTGTTGGTCGCCAGGTAGATGCCCGAGACGGACGCGGGCGCGTTGGACCCGGTGGCGGCGATGTTCTTCAGCGTATGGGTCACGCTGATGTTGAAGCCCGCGGCGCTGACCGCCGGCGTGAACGTGACGGAGTTCACCGTCAGGTCGGGGATCGCCACCGTGAACGTGCCCGTCTGCAGCGTGTTGTTGGCGGTGTTCGTGTCCTCGGTGATGACGTTGAAGAGGTCACCGATCACGCGGATCTTGTACGTCCCCGCCGAGGTGTTGCCGGGGATCATGACCGCCGTGGTCGCGGCGCTCGACGCGCCCGCGCCCAGGGGGGCGGGGGAGCTGGCGCGCGTGGTGCCCAGCGGGATGTCGCTGCCGGCCGGGTTGATCGGCGAGAGCGCGAAGCCGACGGCGAACGGGGACGTCAGCACCGTCGGCGTCTGGCCGACGTTCTTGACGGTGTTGCTGACGTTGATCGAGGCGCCGGGGGCGACGATGCTGGAGGCCGGCACGGTGGCCACGGTCACCGCGACGTCCGCCGGCGTGGCCACCAGGGGGACGCGGAACGCGCCGCGGCCGTGGGTGAACGCGTACAGGTTGTTGCCGCCGCCGATCTGGCCGATGGCCAGCGAGGCGGTGGCCACGTTGGCGAAGCCCGTGTTCTCGACGTTCCACGTCGCGCCGCCGTCGATCGACGAGAACACGCCGACGTCGGTGGCCACGAAGAGGTCGGACGGGTTGTTCGGGTCCACGATGACCCAGTTGGCCGGCACGTCGGGCAGGTTGTTCGTGATGTCCGACCACATCAGGCCGCCGTTGGTGGACTTGAACACGTGGCCTACGGCACCGCCCGTCGGCGAATTGTTGAAGCTCGAGTAGGTGACGTACACCGTGTTGCCGGTGGC